>NZ_SZXM01000005.1:0-356078 GCF_005281355.1 Citrobacter sp. wls615
ATCTGTCACCTATGTATCCGGTCATACAGAAGCGCCACCGGGCAATAATCACTGCGCAACGGGTGGGGCGATAACGTTACTACCTGATACCACACCCGCCTGCATGGTCTGCGTGACCTGCTGCTTCTCTGCATTCACCGCATGTAACTGGCCGTTGACTGTGGGCTTGAGCGACGTATCGGCCTGAATGTTGCCGCTGGCGGTGAGCTGAATGTTACCGTCACCGGAAAGCGGCAGTGCGGGCCAGCCCCACTGTTGCAGGATAGTCATTGGCACGCCGCGCCCGTTCAGGCTGACCTGTGCCTGACGCTGAGGCAGTTGCGAAATGCTGGCGGTGGCCTCCAGCAGCCCTTTTTCTGTATAGGCGCTTAGTTCGCTGATATTGATAGTACTGTTGTTCGCCGTTAGCGCCAGCGAAGGACGGCGCACATCGGTGCGATTAAAGGTGGCAGCTGCAGCGTTGAGCGTGGCGTTACCGCTCCAGATCCCCCACTGATTATTCTGTACCAGTCCGAGGTTAGCGCCGTAACCGTCCAGTGCGGTGAGTTGCCACGGGAAGGCCGGGTCGATGTCGATCACCAGATTACGGCTGGCGCTGAATTTCTTCAGCGTCAGGCTGTTTAGCCAGGCTGGCAGAGGCTTCATCCATAGCTGTTTCCAGTTTTCCGGTAGCGTATATTCCAGACCGGCAATCGCGGCATCGTCGAGAACCAGCGCTTTGTTGTTACGCATCCAGTTTCCGGATGTTCTGAGCATTCCCCCTTCCCAGCGGGTCGTGAACTGGCGCAGCGCAATGCCCTGCGGCGAGAACTCAGCGTTCAGAATCGGATCGAAGAAATGCAGTGAACCGTAGATAAACTCGCTGGCGTTCATCGACAGTTTTCCTTCCTGTGTTTGCCAGTCATCTTTGCTAAACGTCATGTTGCGCAAGCTCAGATCAAGGTCCGTGACCGCCCAGTCAGGACCTTGCAGACGGGCATCCGTCACTTCCAGACGACCAATTTGCAAGGATGGAATAGTGGTTAGCGGCGCAAAAAAGTCGGCCAGCGATTTGTCACTTTGCAGCCGGATATCGTTCAGGCGCAGATTCTCTACCACCCAGCTACCGTCGGTATTACGCTGCGCCACGCCGGTTAATGCGCCACGCGCGACGTCTGCGCCAATATTACTTAGCATCACCCGACCATGGTCAATGCTGCCTTCAATCAATACGTTGGTGGTGGGGACATCGTTCAGCGTCAATGAGCTGGCGCTGAGCTGAATTTGTGCTTTGCTGCCGAGAATTTTACCTGCCTCAGGGCTCCAGGGGATCACGCCGCCGTTCACGCGCTGGGCGCTCAGGTTCCACTCGCTGCCGGGGCTGTTGAGCGCCATATCCTGTAACTGCAGGCGATCGGCCTGGAACGGCAGCGGTGCGGTTTGTTGGGACAGATTCAGCGTGCCGTTTTGCAAGAGGATAGTGTCTACGTGCAACGGGTCGGTGATTTGGCGACTGCTCAGCCCGATGTCGACCGTTTTGGCGACCAGCGTCGCGGGCTGACCATCCCGGCCAAAGGTGACGTTTTCCAGCAGAATATGGGAAGGGGAAGAAAACCGGTGATCGATGGCATCAAAGGCCAGATGGTAGCTGCTGTTCTCCGAGACCCAGGCGCTGACGTGCTCTGCGCCCCAACGGGTTTGCAGTAGAAAATAAAGGCCGAGAATCGCCACTGCACAGGCGATCAGCACATAAAGAAGCAGCTTTCCAATAAATTTCATGGTCTTCCATCCCGCGAAGTGCACATAGTCAAGTTATGCACGATTTAGAGGCAATGCTCAAGGCGGGAATGGTGAAAGAGCGTTACAGCGGCGTTGATTCAGAACCAACGCCGCATTTTGCTTATTGCTTCTCTGGTGGGAACACCAGATTCAGAACGATAGCGGTGATACCGCCTGCGGCAATGCCAGAAGAGAGCAGATTTTTCACCCAATCCGGGGCAAATTGCAGAATCAGCGGCTGCTGGGAGACACCCAGGCCAACGGCCAGCGACAGCGCAATAATCAAAATAGCGCGGCGGTTCAGCGGCTCGCGAGACACAATACGCACACCAGATGCGGCGATAGTACCGAACATTACCAGGGTTGCGCCGCCCAGTACCGGTTCAGGAATATGCTGTACAAAACCGCTGACTGCCGGGAACAGGCCCAGTGCGATCAGCATCAGCGCCACCACAAAACCGACGTAACGACTGGCTACGCCTGTTAACTGAATGACCCCATTGTTCTGTCCAAAACAAGAGTTCGGGAAGGTATTGAACACAGCGGAAACAAACGAGTTCAGACCGTTCGCCAGCACGCCACCTTTCAGGCGTTTCATGTACAGCGGACCAGAAACCGGCTGTTCGGAAACATCGGAGGTCGCCGTAATATCACCGATGGTTTCCAGCGACGTAATCATAAAGACCAGCATCAGCGGCAGCAGTAAGCTCCAGTCGATGCCGAGGCCGTAGTACAACGGCGTTGGCACCATGATCAGGTCCTGGCTTACCGGTGCGGTATTTTGCGGCAGCATGTCCATAAACCAGGCCAGCAGGTAGCCTGCCGCCATCGCAATCACCAGGGACGCAACACGCAGGTACGGGTTGCGTTGGCGGTTAAGCAGGATGATCAGCGCCAGCACGACGCCGGCCAGCAGTAAATTCTTCGGTGCGCCAAAGGTGTTATCACTCATTGCGGCATAACCACCGCCAATCGACGTCAGACCCACCTGAATCAGCGACAGGCCGATAATCATCACCACCACGCCTGAGACCAGCGGGGTAATAATCCGCCGCGCCAGATGCAGTACACGCGAGATTACCATTTCAGTACAGCTCGCCAACATCAGCGTACCGAACAGGGCCGCCATCATGGTTGGGACATCTGCGCCACCGGTTTTTAGCGCCGTGCCACCCATAATCAGCGGCGCAACAAAATTAAAGCTGGTGCCCTGAATAGATAACAGTCCGGAACCAACCGGCCCCCAGGCTTTGATCTGAATGATAGAAGCTACGCCGGAAGCGAACAGCGACATACTGATAATGTGTTGAGTATCCTGAGCCGGTAAACCGAGCGCCTGGCAAATTAACAGCGCCGGGGTGATCACCGCAACGAACATGGCCAGCAGGTGCTGACAGGCGGCAAACAGGGTATGGGCTAGCGGGGGGCGATCTTCAAGACGGTAAATCAGTTCACTGTTGTGAGTCTGCGCAACCGGTTGCGCATTTGTTGACTCTACGGCGTTAACGGACATCAGAGGCAATCCCATGGTGGAAAAGCGGTGATTTTATCTGACCAGGGCGGAAAAGCAAACGTTTGCCAGTAGTTATTCTTAATATTTAAAACGGATAAACAAACTTTTTTATATAACTTTTCATCATTTTCTGCTTAAAATCCACCCCGAAAACTCAATAAGAGCTAAAAATCGGTCTGGAATGCATCGTGCGTGATTGTGCTAAACGCACTAATGGAGCTGTAAATGTTTTATCTCGATACGTTATCTACTCTGGTTGCGGCAACCCTTGTATTGCTGCTGGGACGTAAGCTCGTCCAGTCTGTCTCCTTCCTGAAAAAATACACCATTCCCGAACCTGTAGCCGGTGGATTGCTGGTGGCGATTGCGTTGCTGGTGCTGAAAAAAAGCATGGGCTGGGAAGTAAACTTCGATATGACCCTGCGCGATCCGCTGATGCTGGCGTTCTTCGCTACCATCGGCCTGAACGCTAATATCGCCAGCCTGCGCGCCGGTGGCCGCGTGGTGGGTATTTTTCTGATTGTCGTTGTGGGACTGCTGTTGATGCAGAACGCCATCGGTATCGGTATGGCGAGCCTGCTGGGCCTGGATCCGTTGATGGGCCTGATTGCAGGTTCGATAACGCTCTCTGGCGGACACGGAACCGGGGCTGCGTGGAGTAAGTTGTTTATTGAGCGCTACGGTTTTGCCAATGCGACGGAAGTCGCAATGGCTTGCGCAACCTTTGGTCTGGTGTTGGGGGGACTGATTGGTGGCCCGGTGGCACGCTATCTGGTTAAACACTCCACCACGCCTGACGGTATGCCGGACGATCAGGCTGTGCCGACCGCGTTTGAAAAGCCGGACGTTGGACGCATAATCACCTCGCTGGTGCTGATTGAAACTATCGCGCTGATCGCTATCTGTCTGACGGTAGGTAAAATCGTTGCGCAAATGCTGGTCGGAACGGTGCTCGAACTGCCGACCTTCGTCTGCGTGCTGTTTGTTGGTGTGATCCTCAGTAATGGCCTGGCACTCATGGGCTTTTATCGGGTGTTTGAACGGGCGGTTTCAGTGCTGGGCAACGTGAGCCTGTCGCTGTTCCTGGCGATGGCGTTGATGAGCCTGAAACTGTGGGAACTGGCATCTCTGGCGCTGCCGATGCTGGCGATACTGGTTGTGCAGACGATTTTCATGGCGTTGTACGCGGTATTTGTTACCTGGCGCATGATGGGCAAGAACTATGATGCCGCTGTTTTGGCTGCCGGCCACTGCGGTTTTGGCCTCGGCGCGACGCCAACGGCGATTGCTAACATGCAGGCAATTACCGAACGCTTTGGGCCATCCCATATGGCGTTCCTGGTGGTGCCGATGGTGGGGGCGTTCTTTATTGATATCGTCAACGCGTTAGTGATTAAACTGTATCTGCTGCTGCCAATTTTTGCGCAATAACGGCTGTGCGGCGGAGTAACATCCGCCGCGATAAGTCGATTATGCGTTGGAGTAACGTTCGGTTTCCGGCATCCAGCGCTCTATCAGCGCGGCAGCCTGTTGCGGATAACGTTCGTGAATATGGCGGGCTATACGCTGAACTTCCGGAATAATAGCCTGATCGCGCAATAAATCCGCTACTTTGAATTCTGCCGTTCCGGTCTGGCGCGTACCTAACAGCTCGCCGGGTCCGCGGATCTCTAAATCTTTTTGTGCAATCACGAACCCGTCATTGCTGTCCCGCAGAACCTGCAGGCGTTTCTGCGCCGTTTTTGACAGCGGCGATTTGTAGAGCAGGACGCAGTGGGAAGCCACGGCGCCGCGGCCTACGCGGCCACGCAACTGGTGCAGCTGCGCCAGGCCTAATCGCTCCGGGTTTTCAATGATCATCAGGCTGGCGTTTGGCACGTCCACACCCACTTCAATCACCGTGGTGGCGACCAGCAGATGTAATTCACCCTGCTTAAAGGCGGCCATCACCGACTGCTTCTCGGCGGGCTTCATGCGCCCATGCACCAGACCAATATTCAACTCTGGTAAGGCAAGCTTAAGTTCTTCCCACGTGGCTTCTGCCGCCTGAGCTTCTAATAAATCAGACTCCTCGATTAACGTACAAACCCAGTACGCCTGACGCCCTTCGTGGGTACAGGCGTTGCGCACACGGTCAATGATGTCGCTACGGCGGGTGTCGGGGATAGCCACCGTGGTGACCGGCGTACGCCCTGGCGGCAGTTCGTCAATGACAGACGTGTCGAGATCGGCATAGGCGGTCATGGCCAGCGTACGCGGGATCGGTGTGGCGGTCATAATGAGTTGGTGCGGGTGGAAACCCTGCTGCTGGCCTTTCTCCCACAGCGCCAGACGCTGATGCACGCCAAAACGGTGCTGTTCGTCGATAATCACCAGCGCCAGTCCGTTGAACTGAACTTGTTCCTGGAAAATTGCGTGCGTGCCGACAATCATCTGCACCTGACCGCTGGCGATGGCTTCCTGCTGTGCCTGGCGTGCTTTACCTTTTTGCTTACCCGCCAGCCAGCCCACTTCAACACCCAAAGGTTCGAACCAGGTGCGGAAATTATTTGCGTGCTGTTCAGCCAGCAACTCAGTGGGAGCCATCAGCGCTACCTGCTTACCATGCGCAATCGCGCGCAGGGCGGCAAGTGCTGCCACCAGCGTTTTACCGGAACCCACATCGCCCTGCACCAGGCGCATCATTGGGACATCCAGCGCCATATCGCGTTCAATTTCGGCTGTGACCCGTGCCTGCGCGCCAGTTGGCTTAAAGGGGAGCGCCGCCAGCAGTTGATCTTTCAGCCGATTGTCAGGACTCAGCGGTTGGGCGTGAAAACGTTGCGCTCCGGCGCGAAGCGCCAGCATGCTGAGATTGTGCGCCAGGAGTTCTTCCAGAATCAGGCGCCGCTGTGCCGGATGTTGCCCGGTTTCAAGATCGCTAAGCTGTAGCGTCGGCGGCGGGCGGTGCAATGTGCGCAACGCTTCCGGCAGGCTCATCATGCCTTGCAATAACTCAGGAGGTAAAAGCTCGGCAATGGCGCAGGTATCGAGCAGATCCAGCGCCTGATCGGTCAGTTTGCGCAGCGTTGCCTGCTTAACGCCTTCCGTGGTCGGATACACCGGTGTGAGCGTTTCCTGCAGTTCCGGCGTGTTGAGATCGCCCTGTACGCGGTATTCCGGATGGATCATTTCTGCGCCGTACTTGCCACGTTTAGCCTCGCCATAGGCCAGTACCCGACGCCCGGTGGCGAGGCTGTTTTTCATTGCTGCGCTGAAGTTGAAGAAGCGCATAGTGAGAATGCCGGAGCCATCGCTTATCTGGCAGGTCATCATCCGGCGGCCACCGAAAGTGATATTGCAGTTCAGCACTTCGCCTTCAACGGTGGCATAGACGCCCGGCAGCAGTTCACCAATGGGGTACAGATGAGTACGGTCTTCGTAGCGCAGAGGGAGGTGGAGCAGGAGGTCCTGCACGGTGTGCAAGCCAATTTTCGCCAGTTTACTGCTTTGTGCTGCGCCAACGCCCGTCAGAGAGTTGAGCGGGATGGCATCCAGTAAACGGCCTTTCATCGCGTTTATTTCGCAGACTGCATAGTGGCCCACCACGTTGCATCGGCTTCAATTTCGCCCTGCGTGTTTACGTGAGGGTAGGGAAGTCCTTTGCGCTTAGCGACATTCGCCAGCACCGGATAACCGCCTTCAAACAGCAGGCGCTGCTGCTCATCTTCCGGCAACATGCTGTTTTCTCGTCGGTACATGCCAGCATTTTGTCGCTGGCGCTGTGCTTCGTACAGAATCAGCGCAGAGGCAACCGAAACGTTCAGCGATTGCACCATGCCAATCATCGGAATGATGATATCCTGGTCCGCCAGATCGAGTGCTTCCTGAGTGATGCCGGTTTTTTCCTGACCCATCAGGATGCAGGTCGGTCGCGTGTAATCAATCTCGCGAAAATCGACGGCTTTATCAGAGAGATGGGTCGCCAGAACCTGCATGCCCTGGCTTTTTAACTGCGTGACCGCATCGCTAATGGTGGAGTGGGTCTTAACCTGCACCCAACTGTTACTGCCCGCGGCAGAAGAGGCCATGGTACGCATACGGCTACCCGGCCAGACGGCGTGGACTTCATGTACGCCGACTGCGTCTGCGGTACGAATGATCGCAGAAACGTTATGAGGTTTATGGACCTGCTCCATGCAGACGGTCAGATCGGGCTGACGCCTGGCAAGCATTTCGCAAATGCGCTCATAGCGTTTTGAGTTCATATCTCTAGTTTCGGTTGCGGGTGACTTTAATCACGTCCGGCATGACGCGGATTTTGCGCATAATATTCGCCAGATGCACGCGATCGCGAGCGGTCAGGCGAATAAAGGCGCTATAAACACGACCGTCTTTCTCTTCAGTATTCAGACTTTGAATATTGGAGGTCGTCGTGTTGATTGCCGCCGTCAGGTTCGCCAGAGCACCCTGGTGGTTAAACATATCCACCTTAATTTCGGTGATGAACTCCTGCTCTGTCTCTTTATCCCATTCCACCGCCATAAATTTCTCTGGCTCTTTCTGGTAGCCACGAATGTTACGGCAGGACTCATGGTGAATCACCAGACCTTTACCCGGACTGACGTGGGCAATGATCGGATCGCCAGGAATGGGACGACAGCATTTGGCGAAGGTGATCAGTACGCCGTCTGCGCCTTTGATTGGCAGATGACCATGACCAGATGGCGCAGGAACGTTCGCCGATGCTTCACCCTGCTGAAGGTTTTTCGCAACCACCACGCTCATGGCGTTGCCCAGACCGATTTCCGCTAACAGATCGTCAAGCGTGGCGAGCTTCATACGCTCAAGCTCACGCTGGATACTTTCCTGCGGGATTTCAGCCAGTTTACGGCTACCACCCAGGGCATGGTTAAGCAGTCGACGCCCCAGACTGACGGAATCATCGCGCTTAAGGTTTTTCAGCAGTTGGCGAATTTTTGCACGCGCTTTCGAGCTGACGACAAAGTTGAGCCATGCCGCATTCGGCCGGGCGCCTGGTGCAGTAATGATTTCAACGGTCTGACCGCTAAACAGCGGTTGGGAAAGCGGATAAGGCTGTCTGTCGACACGTGCGCCAACGCAGGCATGACCGATATCGGTATGTACGGCGTAGGCGAAGTCGACAGGCGTTGCACCGGCAGGCAACTCGACAATGCGCCCTTCCGGTGTGAAAACATAAATCTCATCCGGGAAGAGATCAGATTTAACGCTTTCAATAAATTCAAACGAGCTACCGGCGCTTTGCTGCAGTTCCAGCAGGCTTTGCATCCAGCGTTGGGCGCGGATTTGTGCCGTGGTGCTGGTTTCGCCATGCTCTTTGTACGCCCAGTGTGCCGCGACCCCCATCTCCGCCATCTGGTCCATGTCTTCGGTACGAATTTGTACTTCAACAGGCACGCCGTGCGGGCCGATCATTGAGGTATGCAAAGACTGGTATCCGTTCGCTTTGGGAATGGCGATATAGTCTTTCACGCGACCTGGACGCGGTTTGTACAGGCTGTGCATCTGACCGAGTACGCGATAGCAGGTATCGGAGTCATGAACGATGACGCGGAAAGCGTAAATGTCCATGATCGAGTGAAAACGCTGCTCTTTGAGTACCATTTTGCAGTAGATAGAGTACAGGTGTTTCTCGCGACCGCTTACGCGACACGGAATGCCTGCTTCCTGCAAACGCCCTTCGATTTCTGAGAGGATTTTTTGGATCATCTCTTTGCGGTTGCCGCGGGCGGCTTTTACCACTTCTTTAATCACGCGATAGCGGTTCGGGTACAGTGCTTCAAAACCCAGCTCTTCCAGCTCGGTCTTAATGTGATGAATACCTAAACGGTGCGCCAGCGGACTGTAGATTTCGAGGGTTTCACGGGCGATGCGGCGGCGCTTATCGGGGCGTAATGAGCCCAGCGTGCGCATATTGTGGGTACGGTCGGCAAGTTTGATGAGAATGACGCGGATATCCTGCACCATCGCCATAATCATCTTGCGAAAGTTTTCAGCTTGCGCCTCTTTCTTATCGCGAAACTTAAGCTTATCAAGCTTCGATACCCCTTCTACCAGCTCTGCAACGCTTTTACCAAAAAGCTGTTCCATATCCTGGTAGGTGGCCGGAGTATCTTCAATCACGTCATGCAGCAGCGCAGCCATCAGCGTTTCGTAGTCGAGTTTCATCTCGGCCAGAATGCAGGCTACCGCTACCGGGTGCGTGATATAGGGTTCACCGCTTGAACGTGTCTGGCCCTCGTGAGCGTCACGTGCAACGAGATACGCCTGCCGAAGACGCTTAATCTGGTCTTCCGGCAGGTAGTTTTGAATCAGCTGATTCAGGCTTTCAAACAGATACAAGGGCGACCCGCTTTGTGATTAACGACGACCTTCAGCAATAGCGGTAACGGCTTGTAATTCAGCGGCTTCCTGCTCTTGCTGTTCCTGGCGCTCACGCACGTCGAGGATCTGGTTGTTGATCAGACCTTCTTCGATTTCGCGCAGCGCGATAACGGTAGTTTTATCGTTTTCTTCCGGTACGAGCGGATCCTTTCCGCCTACCTGCATCTGACGAGCGCGACGCGCGGCGACCAGTACCAGGTCAAAACGGTTACCAATTTTCTCTACAGCGTCCTGAACAGTTACGCGTGCCATACTTAAAATGCTCCACAGGTGAAGAAATGACTGGGCATGATACTGAATGTGGGTTCAGTCTGCCAACAGTTTGCTGATTAAAGCGTCATGACGCTGCTTTTGGCGGCTCATGCGCAGACGTTCGGCGCGAATGATGGTTTTCAAATCGCCCAGGGCGGTATCGAAATCATCGTTCACAATAAGATAATCATATTCGGCGTAATGGCTCATTTCTGCAACAGCTTGCGCCATACGTTTTGCGATCACGTCTTCGCTATCCTGACCTCGACCACGAAGACGGCGGTCCAGCTCAATCTTAGATGGCGGCAAAATAAAAATACTGCGCGCATGCGGCATTTTTTGACGAATTTGCTGCGCACCTTGCCAATCGATATCTAAAAAGACGTCTACGCCGGATGCTAATACTTGCTCAATGGTCTCACGCGAGGTGCCGTAGTAATTACCGAAAACCTCAGCGTGTTCCAGGAACGCGTCTCTGCCAATCATGGCTCTGAATTCGTCATGGTTCACAAAGAAATAGTGTTCACCGTGCACTTCCCCCGGGCGCGGTGCGCGCGTGGTGTGCGAAACAGAAACCTGGGTGTCATACAACGGTTGGGTCTTTAATAAAGCCTGAATCAGGCTGGATTTACCCGCGCCACTGGGGGCAGAAACAATATAAAGCGTGCCTTGAGCCATGAGTATCTTAATGTATGTGATTGTCGAAAGAGAGCCTACATACGGGCTTATTATACACGTAGCCGCTATGTGACGTAGCCTTTGTCACACTTTTTGCGCATGTTTATTGCGTTTTGCGTACCCGTTTCCCGTTTTACCGGCAATTTGCAGCAATACGTCAAAATGTCAGGGAGGCTGCTCGCACGATGAATTTTTGTCGCTCTGTTTCGGTTGCACTCCGCGCTATACCTGTCGGGAAGCACATTGGTTAACGGAGGTAATATGGGGCGATGGAAATGCCTTGGCATAGTTTTACTGGTCTGGAATTTGCCGGTCTGGGCGGTATGCCCGGTCTGGTCTCCAGCCCGGGCAGGCGAGGAAATTTCACGATTACAGCAGCAGATAACACGGTGGAATGACAGTTACTGGAAACAGGGTGTCAGCGCCGTTGATGACGGCGTTTATGACCAGCTCAGTGCGCAACTCATCCAATGGCAGCGCTGTTTTGGCGATGATGCTCCACCAGATCTGTCTGCGCCTCCAATAAGTGGCACAGTCCCGCATCCAGTGCCTCACACGGGGGTCCGTAAGCTGGCAGATAAGCAAGCGTTACAGCAATGGATGCGTGTGCGCAGCGATCTCTGGGTACAACCAAAGGTCGACGGCGTGGCGGTAACGCTGGTCTATCGCAATGGCAATCTGGTAAGAGCGATTAGCCGAGGTAATGGCCTGAAAGGTGAAGACTGGACGCAAAAGATTCTTCAGATCCCTTCCGTACCACACACAACCAAAGGTCTGCTGGCGAACAGTACGTTGCAGGGCGAGATTTTTTTACAGCAGGAAGGGCATATCCAGCAACAGAGCGGGGGAATGAACGCACGTTCAAAGGTCGCTGGAATGATGATGCGCCAGAGTAACCCGGAATTGTTACGCTCGTTGGCTATTTTTATCTGGGCCTGGCCTGATGGTCCGGCGGTCATGTCGGAAAGGCTGGAACAACTCACTTCTGCCGGGTTCAGTTTCACGCAACGCTATACCCAGCCCGTGAAAAATGCGGACGATGTCGAGCATGCCCGTGCCCGGTGGTGGACTTCGGCACTCCCTTTTGTGACGGATGGCGTCGTGGTGCGATCGGGGAAAGAACCGCAAGCGCGATACTGGTTACCCGGGCAGGGAGACTGGCTGGCGGCGTGGAAATATCCGCCCGTGGCTCAGGTATCCGAGGTCACAGATATTCAGTTTTCAGTCGGTAAAAGTGGGAAAATTGCCGTAGTCGCGCTGCTGGCACCCGTCATGCTGGATGATAAGCGCGTACAACGCGTGAATATTGGCTCTGTACGTCGCTGGAATGAATGGGATATCGCGCCTGGAGATCGGATCCTGATAAGCCTGGCCGGACAGGGGATCCCTCGTATCGACGAAGTGGTCTGGCGCAGCACTCAACGCACTAAGCCAGCGCCGCCTGAGGGGCGCTTCAATTCAATGACCTGCTTTTATGCCACGCCGGCGTGTTATGAGCAGTTTATTGCCAGACTGGTTTGGCTGGGCGCGAAAGGAGTGCTGGAATTAGAAGGTATTGGTGAAGCGGGATGGCGTGACCTTCATCAGGCGTATCACTTTGAACATATCTTTTCCTGGCTCGGATTAACTCAGGAGCAGCTCCAGTCCACATTAGGCGTAAGCAAAGGGGAGAAGATGTGGCATCAGTTCAACCTGTCGCGCCATCTTCCGTTCACACGTTGGGTTATTGCCATGGGAATACCGTTAACACAGGCAACCCTGAATGCCAGTCGGGATGCTTCGTGGCAACAATTGCAGGACCGTGATGAGCAAAGCTGGCGGCAGCTCCCTTTAATGGGGGAACGCCGGGCACGACAGATCATTCAGTGGCTGGAGACCAGGGAGGTCATAGCGCTGAGCAACTGGCTGGCTGCTCAGCGTATTACGGGCTTTATACCTTAATGACCTTCATGGCGATAATAAAATACCGGCAGGCCCAACTTCAGGCGCAGCGCCAGTAACCGGGCGGTAAAGCCGAAGAGTAGGGTAGAGATAACCACCACATCGTGGCTGGAAACGTAATGTTGCAGCACGATGTAAAGCACGGCAGCGGCAAAAGAAACTCCAGCATACAGTTCTTTCTGGAACACTAATGGAATGCGTTTGCAGAACATGTCGCGTAACACGCCACCGAAGACGCCGGTAGTGACCGCAGCGACCACGGCGATAATCGGCCCGTGGCCCATATCCAGTGCCACCTGTGCGCCAATAATAGAAAAGACCACCAGGCCCAGCGCATCCAGTACAAGGAATATTTTACGCAGATAGGGCATGACAGGAGCGATAATGGTGGTGAGTACCGCAGCGGCCGCCACGATAATGACGTATTCAGGATGCTTTACCCAGCCAAGCGGATAGTGGCCGAGAAGAATGTCGCGTACCGAACCACCGCCGATGGCGGTCGCAGTGGCAATAATAATAACGCCAAATGTATCCATACGGCGACGCCCCGCCGCAAGCGCGCCTGTCATGGCTTCGGCAGTAATACCAATTAAATATAAAACGTGTAACAGCATGTATTCCCCCTGATGTGCTGGGGGCTAAGGTTATCGATTTGTGCGCATTGTCACGATTGAGATTTTCTAAGGTGAAACGATTTTAATAACTACAGCTAATGTGAATATGTCAGAAATGCGTTATGGCATGCTGTTTAAAATGTGGTGGATGATAATAAACGATGAGAAAATATAATTCGAAGTAAAGGAGCGGAAGCGAAACGCCGGGAAAAATACGTAGTCCCGCCGTTTACTGGCGGGCTACGTTGAGTAATGGCTTACTCGATGTTCTGAATCTGCTCGCGCATTTGCTCGATCAAAACTTTCAGTTCAATTGCGGAGTTAGTCACCTCAGCATTGATAGACTTGGATGCCAGGGTGTTCGACTCACGGTTGAATTCCTGCATCATGAAGTCCAGACGACGGCCAACCGCCTCTTTTTTCTTCAGAATGTTGTAGGTTTCTTTGACGTGAGCTTCCAGGCGATCCAGTTCTTCAGCCACATCGATACGCTGTGCCATCAGCACCAGCTCTTGCTCAAGACGGTTATTTTCCAGTTGCACCTGTGCGTCTTCCAGTTTGGCTACCAGACGCTCGCGCTGCCATTGCAGAATTTCCGGCATGTGCGCACGTACCTTCGTCACTTCAGCGCTGACGCCTTCCAGACGCTGCTCGATCAACGCTTTCAGCGCCTGACCTTCGGTTTCACGCGCAACGATAAAGTCATCCAGCGTACCGTCAAGCGCGGCGAGGATTTCGGCGGCGATGGCATCCAGGTCTTGCTCCTGCGCTGCCATTACCCCTGGCCAACGAAGGATATCAACCGGATTAATTTCACCTTCATCACTCTGCATTTTGACCCAGTTAGCAGCGCTCACGAGCTGTTTAGCGAGCTTTTCATTCAGGATCAGCTCGCCTTGCGCGCTGGCATCCGGCTCAAAACGCAGTGTACATTCGATTTTACCGCGCGTCAGACGCGAGCGAATGCGTTCGCGAACCACGGGTTCGAGACTACGGAACTGTTCCGGCAGGCGAAAATAAGTTTCCAGATAACGCTGGTTTACCGAGCGCATTTCCCAGGTTGCGCTACCCCATTCACCCTTGATTTCACGCCGGGCGTAGGCGGTCATGCTGCGGATCATAGACGTTCCTGTTTTTAAAGATGAGATGGGAGGATTATAGCCATCCACGTCTTGTCAGGATAGGAATAACCGTCGGAAGTCCGTATAATGCGCAGCCACATTCGTTTCAAGCCGGAGATTTTATCATGCGTCCAGCAGGTCGTAGTGCCAATCAGGTGCGTCCCGTTACCCTGACCCGTAATTATACAAAACACGCTGAAGGCTCCGTGCTGGTCGAATTTGGTGATACCAAAGTGCTGTGTACCGCTTCTATTGATGAAGGCGTCCCACGTTTTCTGAAAGGTCAGGGCCAGGGCTGGATCACCGCAGAATATGGCATGCTGCCACGCGCCACGCACACCCGTAACGCCCGTGAAGCGGCGAAAGGTAAGCAGGGCGGCCGTACCATGGAAATCCAGCGCCTGATCGCTCGTGCGCTGCGCGCCGCCGTTGACCTGAAGACGCTCGGTGAATTCACTATTACGCTGGACTGTGATGTTATTCAGGCAGATGGCGGTACGCGTACTGCATCGATTACTGGCGCATGCGTTGCGTTGGCGGATGCGCTGAACAAGCTGGTGGCGAGCGGTAAGCTGAAAACTAACCCGATGAAAGGGATGGTTGCCGCGGTTTCCGTGGGGATTGTCAATGGTGAAGCGCTCTGTGATCTCGAGTACGTTGAGGATTCAGCGGCAGAAACTGACATGAACGTGGTGATGACTGAAGGCGGTCGAATTATTGAAGTGCAGGGCACGGCGGAAGGCGAGCCGTTCAGCCATGAAGAACTTCTCACCCTACTGGCCTTGGCCCGAGGGGGAATCGAATCCATTGTAGCGACGCAGAAGGCGGCGTTAGAAAATTGATTTTAAAGGCGACTGAAGAGTCGCCTTTTTTTTGTCTGTAATAAAGTGAGATGAGGAGCGAATCCATGAAACCGTATCAGCGCCAGTTTATTGAGTTTGCGCTTAGCAAGCAGGTACTAAAGTTTGGCGAATTTACGCTGAAATCCGGGCGCAAAAGCCCCTATTTCTTCAACGCCGGGCTGTTTAATACCGGGCGCGATCTGGCACTGTTAGGCCGTTTTTATGCTGAAGCGCTGGTGGATTCCGGCATCGAGTTCGATCTGCTGTTTGGTCCTGCGTACAAAGGTATTCCGATTGCGACTACTACGGCTGTAGCACTTGCGGAACATCACGATAAAGATATGCCGTACTGCTTTAACCGCAAAGAGGCGAAGACCCATGGCGAAGGCGGTAATCTGGTAGGTAGCGCACTTGAGGGGCGTGTCATGCTGGTAGATGATGTTATCACCGCAGGTACGGCTATTCGTGAGTCGATGGAGATTATTCAGGCTAATGGCGCTACGCTTGCTGGGGTATTGATTTCTCTCGATCGTCAGGAGCGTGGTCGGGGCGAGATTTCGGCGATTCAGGAAGTAGAGCGTGATTATGGTTGCAAGGTGATTTCTATCATTACCCTGAAAGACCTGATTGCGTATCTGGAAGAGAAGCCTGAAATGGCAGAACACCTGGTAGCCGTGCGGGCGTATCGCGAAGCATACGGCGTATAAGAGTATAAGAACTGTAGATGCCGCTGCGCGTATCCGGCCTACGGGTTACGTAGGCCGGACAAAACGAAGCCGCTACTGCAATTGAGCAGCAACCAGCGGCCAGCGGGTGTCAAAATCATCCGTTGGACGATATTTAAATTCGCTACGTACAAACCGGGACAACATACCTTCGCAGAAAGCCAGTAACTGGCTGGCCAGCAGCGTTTCATCCACGGTGTAACCTTCACCTTCACGCATTCTTTTTTCGCGCAGAACCTGGCGCAGCTGGGCCTCAATACGTTCGAAAAGCTGGTTAATGCGGCCTTGCAGACGATCCTGTTCAAACATGAGCGCATGCCCGGTCAGAATGCGCGTCAGACCGGGGTTACGTTCACCGAAGCCTAAAATCAGCAGAACGATCAGACGCAGACGTGCGCTGGTGTCCTTTTCGTCTTTTAAGATCAGATTGATACGGGTAATCAGACTATCTTCGATAAACTCAATCAGACTATCGAACATGCGGGTCTTGCTGGGAAAATGGCGATACAAGGCCGCTTCGGAAACGCCTACAGAGGCTGCCAGTTTCGCTGTCGTGATGCGTTGGCTTCCATCGCTGGACTCAAGCATCAGTGCCAGAGACTGAAGTATTTCTTCGCGACGATTCCTTTTCGCAGTTTGTTTTTCTACCATGTTACAAAATACCCCTGAAAATAAGCTCTTGCCAGGCAGGCATCCACACAGCGACCGCAAACGGCTGTTTGCGGTGTGTTATTGCGTTATTACGCTGTGGGATACTTTTCTGCGGGTTACTTGCGCCCGGAATGGCCGAAGCCACCTTCGCCACGATCGGTGGCTTCAAACTCTTCCACCAGATTAAATTCAGCCTGCACGACCGGTACAAATACCATCTGTGCGATACGTTCGCCCGGTTCAATCGTGAAGCTGTCCTGACCACGGTTCCAGATAGACACCATCAATTGTCCTTGATAGTCGGAATCAATCAGACCGACCAGGTTGCCCAGTACGATGCCGTGCTTATGACCCAGCCCGGAACGTGGCAACATCACCGCCGCCAGAGAGGGATCGGCAATATGGATGGCTAACCCGGTTGGCACCAGCGTGGTTGCACCCGGCGCCAGCTCTACGGCGTCATCAAGACAAGCACGCAGGTCAAGTCCGGCAGAGCCAGAAGTGGCGTACGTTGGGAGCGGAAATTGTTGCCCTACGCGCGGGTCCAGAATCTTAACGTCGATTTTTTTCATCATAACGGGTCACGATCTCGTCGAGTAATAATTGGCCCAGGAGTTCTTTACGCTCAAGCGGTAAGACTTTATCTCCATCCTGCCAAAAAAGGTGTAATGCGTTGCTGTCGCTGTTAAATCCTTGATTTGATAACGAAACGTCGTTCGCACAGATCACATCAAGGTTTTTGCGGATGCGTTTTTGCCGGGCATATTCTTCCACATTATTTGTTTCGGCGGCAAACCCAACGACAAAAGGACGATTAGCATCCAGTGCGGCAACACCGGCGATAATATCCGGGTTTTTGACCATTTTTACTGTTAATTCATCACCCTGCGTCGCCTGTTTTTTGATTTTTTCGGGGGCGACGGTCTCGGCGCGATAATCAGCGACTGCGGCGCAGCCGATAAAGATATGCTGTTGTTGCACCGCAGATTGCACGGCGGCTTCCATCTCCAGTGCGGTCATCACATCAATGCGCTGCACAAATGGCGGTGTGGGTAACGAAACAGGTCCCGACACCAGCGTGACGTTTGCCCCGCGTTTTGCGGCAGCGGCTGCGATAGCAAACCCCATCTTCCCGGAACTGTGATTGGAAATGTAACGCACGGGATCCAGCGGTTCACGCGTCGGGCCCGCCGTAATCATGATGTTGAGATGTTGCAGATCGTTGACAGGCGAGAAATGTTCTGCGGCCATATCGACAATCGTCAACGGATCCAGCATGCGGCCAGGACCGACATCGCCACATGCCTGGCTACCGCTGTCAGGGCCCCAAATGAGCAAACCTCGCGAGGCAAGAATGCCCAGATTGTGCTGGGTCGCGGCAGCACGGTACATCTGCTGGTTCATGGCTGGCAGCACAGCAACAGGAGCAGGCGTTGCCAGACAGATCGTTGAAACCAAATCGTTAGCCATACCTGCGGCGACGCGGGCTATCAGGTCTGCCGTAGCAGGGGCCAGGATAACCAGGTCGGCCCATTTCCCCAGCTCAATGTGGCCCATCGCGGCTTCGGCCGCGGGGTCAAGCAGGCTGTCGGAAACGGGATAACCCGAAACCGCTTGTAAGCTCAGGGGAGTAATAAACGCTTTTGCCGCTTCGGTCATCGCCACGCGGACGTCAGCGCCGCGTTCCCGCAAACGACGCACCAGTTCAGGGGTTTTGTACGCAGCAATGCCGCCACTGACGCCAAGTACGATTTTTTTACCGGCCAGGCTCATCATGATCTTTCCTGTTGGGTTTCACCAGAAGGCGGATATTTTATCACAATCCGCAATGAGTCGTGCTTTTGCCCGCGCTTCAGTTTGCGAGCCGCTACGAAGAAGTGATAACAGAGCGTCGATTCGCGACAGGCGTTATGCCACTATGCGGACGCGAAAGGAGGGGGAGGCATGGAAAATACAGGACGTATGATGCCCCGGGAAAAGCTATTGGCGCAGGGGCCAGGTTCACTTAGCGATGTTGAGCTACTGGCGCTTTTTTTACGCACCGGGATTCTGGGTAAAGATGTGCTGACGCTGGCAAAAGAGTTGATCCAGCATTTTGGCTCGCTGTATGGCCTGTTATCAGCAGACTATATGGCGTTTAGCCACGTTCACGGTATTGGCCTGGCGAAGTATGCGCAGCTTAAAGGGATTGCCGAACTGGCAAGGCGCTACCATAACGTGCGAGTGATGGAAGAGCGCGCGTTACTTAGCCCGGAAATGGCGCGAGAATTTCTGCAAAGTCAGCTCGCGCAAGAGGAGCGCGAGATCTTTCTGGTGATCTTTATGGATTCTCAACATCACGTGATTAAACACAGCAAACTTTTTTCCGGTACGCTTAGCCATGTTGAGGTGCATCCACGAGAAATTGTGCGTGAAGCGATAAAAATGAATGCGTCAGCGGTGATCCTTGCGCATAATCACCCTTCGGGTTGTGCAGAGCCGAGTAAAGCAGATAAACTTATCACCGAGCGTGTTGTGAAATGCTGTCAGTTCATGGATATCCGGGTGCTTGATCATCTGGTCATTGGGCGCGGAGAGTACGTTTCTTTTGCGGAACGCGGTTGGATTTAACGCACTTTACGCGATCCATCGGGATCTTTGTCTGTTCGGGACTTGAGCATAACGCCGGGTCAGCGTATACTACGCCACCTTTGAGAATCTCGGGTTTGGCATTTGGGCCTGGCAATCGAGAGTTCACTTAGAACTATGCGATGACCGGGCTGTAAAGCCTGACGAGGCGCCGATACCCCATACGAAGCTCGAGCTAATTTGATTTTTGGAGAATAGACATGTCCCGAGTCTGCCAAGTTACTGGCAAGCGTCCGGTGACCGGTAACAACCGTTCCCACGCACTGAACGCGACTAAACGCCGTTTCCTGCCTAACCTGCACTCTCACCGTTTCTGGGTTGAGA
Organism: Citrobacter sp. wls615; assembly: GCF_005281355.1. Taxonomy (NCBI): domain Bacteria; kingdom Pseudomonadati; phylum Pseudomonadota; class Gammaproteobacteria; order Enterobacterales; family Enterobacteriaceae; genus Citrobacter; species Citrobacter sp. wls615. Next base: position 19,453 of record NZ_SZXM01000005.1, read on the forward strand.
GCGAAAAGCGTTTTGTCACCCTGCGTGTATCTGCTAAAGGTATGCGTGTTATTGATAAGAAAGGCATCGAAACAGTTCTGTCTGAACTGCGTGCCCGTGGCGAAAAGTACTAAGTACTAAGAGGAAATAAATCATGGCTAAAGGTATTCGTGAGAAAATCAAGCTGGTTTCTTCTGCTGGTACTGGTCACTTCTATACCACTACGAAGAACAAACGTACTAAGCCGGAAAAACTGGAACTGAAAAAATTCGATCCAGTTGTCCGTCAGCACGTTCTCTACAAAGAAGCGAAAATCAAATAATTTTCGCTTTGATGTAATAAAAAACCTCGCTTCGGCGGGGTTTTTTGTTTTCTGGCCGTCCCCATATTAATGTGACCTGATACATCGCCGGAGATACTATGCCTGAATTACCTGAAGTCGAAACCAGCCGCCGCGGTATTGAGCCGCATCTGGTTGGGGCAACGATTATGCACGCGACTGTGCGTAACGGTCGTTTGCGTTGGCCGGTATCAGAGGAAATCTATCGTCTGAGTGATAAACCTGTCCTCAGCGTACAGCGGCGCGCTAAATACCTGCTGCTGGAGCTGCCGGATGGTTGGGTAATCATTCATCTGGGGATGTCGGGGAGTTTGCGTATCCTTCCTGAAGAGCTTCCTGCAGAAAAGCATGACCACGTTGACTTAGTGATGAGTAACGGCAAAGTCCTGCGCTATACCGATCCTCGCCGTTTTGGCGCCTGGTTGTGGACTACCGAATTGGATGGACACAATGTTCTCGCTCATCTTGGCCCTGAGCCACTGAGCGACGATTTCAACGCCAGTTATCTGCAGCAGAAATGCGCGAAGAAGAAAACCGCGATTAAACCCTGGCTGATGGATAACAAGCTGGTGGTGGGGGTCGGTAATATCTATGCCAGCGAGTCGCTGTTTGCCGCTGGCATCCATCCTGACCGCCTGGCGTCATCTTTGTCGCAGGATGAGTACGAACTGCTGGTGCGCGTCATCAAGGCGGTTTTACTGCGTTCGATTGAACAGGGGGGAACGACGCTGAAGGACTTCCTGCAAAGCGACGGTAAGCCGGGCTATTTTGCCCAGGAGTTGCAGGTCTATGGGAGAGAAGGTGAACCCTGTCGCGTATGCGGCGCGCCAATCATTGCGACAAAACACGCCCAGCGCACAACGTTCTACTGCCGTCGCTGTCAGAAATAACATTCGTTGCTGGCCGGGTAAACTTTATGTCTTATCCGGCCAGACGCATTACTTTAGTTTACTCATTAACGCCTGATGGACGTTTTCCGGCAGAAAGTGTGTCACATCACCCTGATGGCGGGCGACTTCTTTCACCAGTGACGATGAGATAAATGACCACTCTTTAGACGGCATCAGAAAGACGCTTTCCAGTTGCGGCATTAAATGGCGGTTCATATGGGCCAGCTGCATTTCATACTCAAAATCTGCTACCGCGCGCAGGCCTCGGATCAGGATGTTAGCCTGATTATCACGGGCAAAATTTGCCATTAAGTCGCTGAATCCCAGAACTTCCACATTGCCGAGATGCGCCGTTGCCTGTTGCGCCAGCTCGACGCGCTCTTCAAGGGTAAACATCGGTTTTTTACTGGGACTTGCAGCAATCGCCAGGATCACGTGATCGAACATGCTGGTCGCACGCGTCACGATATCAAGATGGCCGTTAGTTATGGGATCAAAGGTTCCTGGATAAATCGCCCGTTTTTGCATGATTTGCCTCAATGCGTTTTGGGTGGCAGATAAGGTTCCAGCAGTTGCAGCAGGCGCTGTAGCGCGCCCTGATTTTGATACAGGACTTCAACTGCATGACGGCCATAAAAATTACGATAATCGGCATCGGTCAGTAAAGAAGAGACCTCTTTCACCAGCGTGGTTGCGTCGGTGACGGTGATCAATCCGCTTGCCTGCTCGAGACGAGCACAAATATCTTTAAAATTAAAGGTATGTGGCCCCATCAGTACCGGAATGGCGTGTGCTGCGGCTTCCAGTGGGTTGTGTCCCCCACGTTCAACCAGTGAACCACCGACAAAAGCAAGGTCGGCAATGCCGTACAGCAACATCAGCTCGCCCATGGTGTCGCCGATAACGACCTGAGTATCTGAGGATGGAACTTCGCCAGAAGAACGTGTGGTATAGCTTAGCCCAGCCTGACGTACGAGGTTAATGGCATCCGGGAAGCGTTCCGGATGTCTGGGAACCAGGATCAGCAAAAGATTAGGAAACTGATTTAATAACGCCTGGTGGGCTGCAATGATAATGCTTTCTTCACCATCGTGCGTGCTGGTTGCAATCCACACCGGGCGATGAGGCGCCCATTGACGACGCAACGTAATCGCTTTGGCGGCCAACTGTGGCGTGACGGAAATATCAAACTTCAGGCTGCCGGTGACGGTGACCTGATTGCTCCTGGCGCCAAGGGTAATAAAACGAGCGCCATCTTCTTCGTTCTGTGCGGCAATCAACGTAATTCGACGCAGTAGCTTACCAACAAATTTGCCTAATTTTGCGTAGCCAGCGGCTGAACGCGCAGAAAGCCGTGCGTTGGCGATGACCAGAGGAATACCGCGTTTATGGAGTGCCGCGATCAGATTTGGCCACAGCTCGGTTTCCATGATTAACACCAGCTTGGGGTCAACTTTATTCAGGAAACGGTTCAAAGCATCCGGTAAATCGTATGGCAAATAAATGTGCTGAACGTCAGTACCAAACGCGGATTGTACGCGCTCAGAGCCGGTTGGCGTCATGGTGGTTACCGTGATCGGTAAGTCGGGATAACGATGTCGCAGAGCACGGACTAATGGAATAGCTGCCAGCGTTTCGCCCACAGAAACTGAGTGAAGCATGATGCCGCCTGGTTTTAGCGGACGGCGGTAAAAACCGTAGCGTTCACCCCAGCGTTTACGGTAGGCCGGAGCCTTACGTCCGCGCACCCAAAGCCGTATCCAGATCAAAGGCTGAATAAGGTAGAAAAGGGCGGTGTAAAGCAATTCGAGCATAATGGTAGCTAACTTATGAATGTGCTGGGGATTCTATGTATTTAACTATGGCTTTACCATCATTTTTATCCAGGTCGCAGCAAAACGATGGAATCGTCGGGCACTGTTTTAGCCTACGGCTATTTTAAAAATGCTGATGATCGTACTGACGTGGCTTAACGTCTTGTGCGGCGTGTGTTTTAAGCTGAAAACAGTAATTTTATATCTTTTTGTTTTTAAAGATTTATTTCTTTATTCTGTTCAAAAATTATTCGTTTCGGAATGCGTGATAATAAATGATATACTACTGCGCAATTTCAGGTAGCTAGCCGGCAGAAACATTTCGAAAACATGGGCGGTAAACTTTGGATGTATCAGACCTGCTATGCCTGGCGACGCGATGCGGATATTAATGCATGAATATTGCTTTTTGTTTGTACAAGTATTTCCCCTATGGTGGGTTACAGCGTGATTTTCTGCGAGTAGCGCTCACGGTTGCTGCACGAGGTCATCATGTCCAGGTGTTTACCCAGTCATGGCAGGGCGAACGTCCGGAAGGACTGGAAATTATACTCGTACCCGTCACAGCCAGAACTAACCATGGGAAAAACGAGCAATATTATCAGTGGGTTCAAAATTATTTAAGCCAGCATCCCGTCGATCGTATCGTTGGTTTTAATAAAATGCCAGGGCTGGATGTGTATTACGCCGCCGACGTTTGTTATGCGGAAAAGGTCGCTCGCGAGAAGGGCTTCTTCTATAAGTTGACGCGTCGGTATCGACACTACTCTGCATTTGAAAAAGCGACGTTTCAACAAGGTTCCGGCACCACGCTTTTGATGTTAACTGATAAGCAAATTGGTGATTTCAAACTCCATTATCATACGGAGAGCCAGCGTTTTCGTATTCTGCCGCCAGGTATCTACCCAGACAGAAAATACAGTCTGCAACCTGAAAACAGCAGGAAGATTGTCAGGGAAAAGAATGGTATTGGTCTCGATCAGTTCCTGCTTTTGCAGGTCGGCTCCGATTTCAAACGCAAAGGTGTGCCAAGAAGCTTACAGGCGTTGGCTTCTTTACCTGAGACTATACGTCACCGTACTCAGTTGATGGTTGTTGGTCAGGATAAGGCCGATCGTTATCGTGTTCAGGCCCGCCAATTGGGAATTGAAGAGCAAGTGCAATTCTTCTCGGGGCGAGATGATGTCGCTGAATTGATGTCCGCTGCCGATTTATTGCTTCACCCGGCAGTTCAGGAAGCCGCTGGTATCGTCTTGCTAGAAGCCGTAGTTGCCGGGCTGCCAGTATTAACCACTGAGGTATGCGGCTATGCAGGTTATATCAGTGCCGCCCAATGCGGCGTGGTGATCCCTGAACCTTTTGCGCAGGATAATTTGAATACAGCACTTTTCAATGCGCTGCAAAATAATGAGCAGAGAAGTCGTTGGGCTGGAAATGCGCGACATTTTGCTGATACAGAGGATCTCTACAGCCTGGCAGATAAAGCTGCAGATATCATTTTAGGTCTCGAAAATGATTGAATTAAAAGAACCATTTGCCACGCAATGGCAAGGAAAAGACCCGTTCACGGAAGTCACTAAGCTGGATGGCGAGGTTTTTCGCGCTCTGGAAACTCGGCGTACCCTGCGTTTTGAGATGATGGGAAAAGGTTACTTTCTTAAATACCATCATGGGACCACGCTTAAAGAAGTGGTGAAGAACCTGATTTCTCTGCGCATGCCTGTGCTTGGCGCGGACCGGGAGTGGCTGGCGATTCACCGTTTGCAAGCACTGAATGTGGATACAATGACGGGTGTTGCTTTTGGACAGAAGGGGCTGAATCCGTTAGAGCGAACCTCATTTATTATTACTGAGGATCTTTCTCCTGCCATCAGCCTTGAAGATTTTTGCGCCAACTGGGGCGTTGAACGGCCCGATTTTGTATTAAAACGAACCATTATTACCCGCGTGGCGGAAATGGTGGGTAAAATGCATCGAGGTGGGGTAAATCATCGGGATTGTTATATCTGCCATTTCCTGCTCCAACAGCCGATGCCAGCAGATGTTGCGGAGATCAAACTCTCTGTGATTGATCTACATCGTGCACAAATACGTCAGCAGGTACCACGTCGCTGGCGGGATAAAGATTTGATCGGGCTCTATTTCTCCTCACTGGAGATTGGGCTAACGTCCAGAGATATCTACCGTTTTTTACGTGTCTATTTTTCGATGCCATTGCGTGAAATCTTTCGTCAGGAAGTCAGGTTGTTTGAACAGGCTGTCACAAAAGCGCAAAAAATAAGACAAAGAACAATAAGAAAAGCGCTATAAATTACACATGAAGTTTGAGGCTGTTTTATTATGAACATCGATTTCCAGAAGTTGATCATTCAAAAACATATCATCGACAGCTCGACGCATGACAAGAGTAAAAAACTAAGCGTTGCGTATGGTGTCGATCGTAATTTTTTGTTTGGATCCGGCATTTCTATGACCTCATTATTAGTGAATAATCCTGATATTGATATCCATTTTTATATCGTCACTGACTATCTCGATGACGACTATCTGGAAAGCATAAAACGCCTAATGCAAATGTACAGTACGACAGTGACTGTCCTTGTTTTCGATAATGCGGCCTTTCGTGAACTGCCGAGCACGAAAGCCTGGACTGATGCAATGTACTATCGTTACTTTGCATTTGAATATTTAAGCACCGAATTAAGCTCGGTACTGTATCTGGATGCCGATGTCATTTGTAAAGGTTCTCTACGGGAACTTACAGAGATTAATTTCTGTGGGGAATATGCAGCTGTCATTAATGATGTTGATGAAGTGCGAATTAAATCCGGTACCAGACTTGGTATCCCTGACCTGAGTAAGGGGTATTTTAATTCGGGTGTTGTATTTGCGAATCTCAAAGTATGGCGTGAGCAGCAGTTGTTAACCAAAACATTTTCTATATTAGACAAACGCCAAAAAGAATTACTTTATTTCGATCAGGACGTACTCAATATTTTATTTGTCGGAAATGTTATTTTCCTGAGAAGAGACTTTAACTGTATTTATGAAGTCGATCGGGAACTCAAAAATAAAAACGATAAAACTTATCAGGATTTCATTACCGACGATACGGTATTAATTCACTATGCTGGCGTCACTAAACCATGGCATTCATGGGCCAAGTATCCGGTGGCTAAATTTTTTATTGAAGCATATCAGAAATCCGCATGGGCAGAAAAGTCTCTGTTAAACGCAAATACAGCTAAGTTGTATAAATGTAAGTCACGACATGAAAGAGTGCAGCGAAAATATATCCGCTCTGTGCTAAGTCATGTTATGTATATAAAAAATAAGTTACATAGCTCTAAGGCACATTGAATTTATAAATAGTAACTTATTGATAATAAATTAAATAGGTGTAGCGAATGAACTTTGATTGTCATCAGTCTATAAAAAATATCCTTGACTTTAATCAAGCGCCATCTGAACAACAAACACAGCTCAATATCGCCTGGGGTGTGGACAAAAACTTTATGTTTGGCGCTGCAATCTCGATGACATCGGTGCTATTGCATAATAAAGATCTGAATATTCATTTTCACCTTTTTACCGATTATATTGATGCTGATTACCAGCAACGCATTGCGAAATTAGCAGGGCAATTTGCAACTAACATCTCAATTTACATTATGGATGCTAATGGGTTAAAAATATTGCCTAGTGGTAATGCCTGGTCGCATGCAATGTACTTTAGATTCATTGCCTTTGAATATCTTGCTGAGAAAATAAATTCGCTTTTATACATTGATGCGGATGTGATTTGCAAAGGTTCACTTGACGAGCTAACCCAAATTGATCTTGGTGAGTATGTTGCTGCTGTAATTACTGATGTTGATGATAGCCCTGCCAGAGATATTGAAGAAAATAGGGATTATTTCAATTCTGGTGTCATTTTTGCAAATCTTAAAAAGTGGAAAGAACAAAATTTCATCAACGCAGCCTTTGATATCTTATTGGATAAAAACAATAAGCTTTCATTCCCAGATCAGGATGTTTTGAATATTCTCTTCTTAAAGAAAGTGATCTTTCTGGAAAGAAGGTTTAATGCTATTTACGGCATAAAACAAGAGCTAAAAAGCAAAGATCTTGCAAAATATAAAGAATATATAACATCCGATACTATTCTAATCCATTATGTCGGTGTGACTAAGCCGTGGAACTCTTGGGCAAACTATCCTTCGGCACAGTACTTTGTTGAAGCGTGGAAGGCTTCTCCATGGGCAGATGTTCCTTTGTTACCAGCCAGAACACCAAAGCAATATAAAAAGAAATCACGGCATGAACGGTTACAAGGAAAATATTTTGCTTCAGTAATTAGCTATATCGGCTATTTACGTGCAAAGTTACAAAGCAAGTAAAAAAACTCCCGAAAGGGAGTTTTTTATTTAACGTAGTTTTGTCTTGAGATATTTCATATACCATTTGATAGAAGCGCAGTAATTTCCCCTTTTAGCTTCCTGACGCGAGTAGACCCGATAATCAGTAGGTCTCATGCGTGGAGCGTAGGAACGCATTTCTGTATACCGCCATGGTGTGAAATGATGGTAGAAGAGGTAAAGTTGTTGTGAAAGCCCGGTGTGTTCTTTGTACCAAGGCTTTCTTCCGCCGGTGAAATGGATAATGCGGGGCAGAGTATCTTTTTGATAGAAGAAACACTCTTTTTGTTGGTCGTTAAACCAATTAAATAAAAAATTCCATCGATTATCAATGAATTTTACGTTGCCATCCATTGCAATGTTCAAGGCATCTTGATCCGGATAGGGAAGACTTTCCCCTCGATCAAATAAAATCTGATTGGCTTTTATTTCAATATCATTTTTAAGCCAGTTTTTTATGTTTATGTACAGAAATCCGGAGTTAAAATAAGAAGAGGTGCTAAGTTTCAAGCGTTTCGCATTTTTATTATCATTGTTATTTAACGAATCATGACTGGCAGCACAAATTACTTCACTAATATCAATGCTATTAATTTCATGGATTTTATCGAAGCACAGAGTATCAGCATCTAAATAGATAAAATGCTCTACTTTATCTTTAAGCAGACGCGGTACGGTCAGCCTCATATAAATAGAGCGATTCAGGTGTTTGATTGCAAAGTCATTGTTATACTTTTCAATCTCCTTTTTATCAATATTGATAACCTGAATTTTATCAGTGGTTGAACACAGTTTATTAATTTCGTCGTCTGAGACATCATAGACAAAGACGAAAAATGACAGTTCTTGTCCTGGGTTGTTCATTATGACGGACATAATGGACACAGCTACATATTCCAGATAATTAGCATCTGTACAGTAAGCAATATTAATAACGTTATTTTTGTTGTCCATTTATGCTTTCTCATTACCTTTAACATGGCTACTATCATGAAGTACCCTATCGATAGCGTCAATCACGGCTTGTTCCGGTATCCATGTTAAATATTTTTTTGACCTGTCGAGTTCATTTCTGGAAGGCATTGGATGGTAATCGCCAGCCCAAATCAACACGGCGTTATCTGACCATGGTCTCCATTGCTGATAATTGGTCGCGCCAAACAGACAGACCTGAGGTGTTCCTAATGCTGCAGCCATATGCATAGGCGCAGAATCGACCCCGATGTAAAGAACGGCATGGTCGATTAACGCAGCCAACTGCAGGAAGGTTGTTTTACCAGCTAGCGTCAGGTCAGGGGAAGATTGACACAATTCGGCAATGCGCTGGACTTGCTGCTGTTCACTTTGTGCTGGCCCACAGGTAAGGTAAACATGCAGGCCACGCTGATGCAAATGGTCAATCACATGGGCAAATTTATCATCATCCCAACATTTAAATTCTTGTCTGGCAGTAGGTTGAATCACGACATATTTTTGTGAAGGTAATGCCGGAAGTTGGGAAACCAAATAGTGGTAATCATCCTGCCGATAGTGTAGTGACATCTCTTTTTTCAGATCTGCTTCGCTAAACCCAATGCCCTTCAGAATGGAGAGATTTTGTTCAACTATGTGCGTCCCGGTCAGCGGTGCAACCTGAGAAAAAAGATTGTTCCATTGTTTCTTATCACGCTCAAATGCAATTGACGGGCGACGTAAGGAAGCAATAAGAGCGCCAATCGGCCATTGCTCGGTTAGGTTAACGATCAGGTCATAGTGATTTTTTTTCAGCTGTTGACGCACTGAAAGATAATTTTTTACTGTATCTAAAAGGCCTTTCTTTTTCTCAATGAGATAAAAATCATTGATACTTTCATTTGCTGCCAAAATTGATTTTGTATCCTTATAAAGAAGCAGATCGATTTTAGCATGAGGATAACGAGCCTGAATGCTGGCAATAACAGGTGTTGTTAACAGAACATCCCCATAAAATTTGAGCTTGCAAATAAGAACACGGTCGACTTTATCAAACATGTTAAAATCCCTTTCGAAAAAATAAACTTTTGCAGGCGGATAGTATCTTATATCTAATTTCAGAAATTGAGCGATCGATATGCGGATATTTCATCTTAAGGATTATTTTGTTCTTAACGATTTTTGTATCGCAGCATGCATGTGCATTCTGAATGTCATTTAACATACTTTCGTTATAACGATAGTAGCCTTTCTTCTTGCGTAAAAGTTTGCGGCCTTCCAGGAAACAATTGATAATCATTAACGTGGCAACGGTACGTTTAGCGTTATCTTCATTCACATAGTTATACATTTTTCGCATAGCAAAGAAGATACTGTCCGCATCGCTATCAATAATGTTCTCGGTAATGCTTTTGTCATTTAATCGATAGTAATAAAGCTTGTTCTCTATTTTTAAAATAGAACGACATTTGAAATACTGGAACGGGCAAAAAATGACATCTTCATAGCGACGATGTTCTTCAAATCGGTCCATACCAATCACGTCGCGGTGAAAAATTTTTGTCATGAGATGCCATTGCCCGGCACGAAAAGTTGGCAACAGGGGAGCATAGTTATCATCAGCCAAAATAATTTCGTGTTGAGCCAAGGTATTCTTTGCGCCAGGTTTATTCTGATACAGATTGTTTATATTTCGAGTTAAATTGAATTCCACAATATCATATTTTCCCTCCCTCAATTTAGGGAGGAGGATAGTGAAATAATCTGCACAGACAATGTCATCGCTGTCGACAAAACCAATATACTTTCCCGTTGCCTGGGTCAATCCGACGTTGCGGGTGATTGCAACACCTTGATTTTTCTGGCTTATATATTTTACATTGTTGCAGTTATGCTCATGATAAAATGCCTTGATGTGCTCTTCCGTTAAATCTGTTGAACCATCATTAACAATTATTATCTCCACCTCGTCAGTGATGCTCTGATGGATAGACGCCAACGTCGACGTGATAAATTCGGCATTGTTGTATGCAGGTATTATAATGCTCAATAAATAACCTGAAGCATTAGTCATGGCATTCTTCTCTCGTTGGATTGCGAGTTCAGCATTGCTGCTACACATAACGCCAGCACACTGCTCAAGGCTTCACCTTTGGCATACAATAATAAATCACTCAAGCCATAGATAGCGATAGCGCCTGAGATAACGAACAACAGAGGACTGCGTTGCCAGTAAGCTGTTAAAAACATGGCAGTATAGAGCAAGAGTAGCACAATCACCCCAGGGATGCCCTTCAGCGAGAAGGTATCAACGATTTCGTTATGGAGGTGGACGTTAAGGAAAACAAGCGCCCCTTGCAGAGAGGTATCTTGCACAGCAAGTTGCTGAATTTCTGCCCCACGTTGTTCAAGTGACTGCCCCCCGAGATGTACTTTCCCTGACTCAATACCTGCGCGTTGCATTGCAAGCCGCGCGCCAATAGAGGTTTTACTATTGTTCTGGTTGTAAGAGTGCACATCCCGCATAAAATTTTGGTAGCGATGTTCAAGTACTGGCTTTAAAGGGATGGCCGCCAGACCTATCAGTATCACGAAGCCCAATAATGCTTTAAACAACATGGTACGGTTGTGGCGATGATGCATGAGAAACAGGACGATACTCAGGATCGGGTATACCAAAATCGCCGCCCGGGTTTGCGTGGTAATGATAACCGCCAGCGAGATCAAAAAATGTAACAGATACAGTGAAACGGTATGTTTCATACGCAGGTTGATAATGGCTTGAGATGCCAATAAGCTAATCAATGTCAGCGCATAAGCGGTACCAGTTTGGCGCTCAAAACCAAGTGCTACGCGGTATTTTAAAGGTTCAGTTGCTCCGGCAAGTTGATATCCCGCGAAAAGGTACAAGCCGATTGCTGTAAGAATAACCCAGACACTGGTGATGCGGGCTTTATTGGCACACGGCGCTCGCGATGTTAGCGCGGTCATCACCAGTGCGGCAAAAAGCATTACTTTGCCACCGTTCTGGTATGAGCGGTAGGCTCCGGTAAAGGCTGAGCCTGGTTGTTTAAATATTTCTACCCAAAAAATCTGCAGCAAACCGAAGAGCAGCAACATACAAGGCAAAACCAGATTCTTTTTGTTACTGCATACATGCTTTAAGTTTTTACCTATAAGAGGCAGAGACAGAGCCGTGGAAAAAATAAATATCTTCAGTGCTTCATCCGGATTGACCAGTATCATCCCTAAAGTAGCAAGTATCCCGACATAAAATAAGAAGTATATACCCGTGATCATTGAAGACGCTTGATTTTTCAGCAACAGGAGATCATGCTGTCCCCATGAAAATCTTTATCACTGACCAACAAAAAGCTGAACTTGAGCGTCTTCATGACTCCAGTCGTGATAAGCGCGTTTGCGATCGCATTAAAGCCATTCTTCTGGCCTCCGAGGGCTGGAGTTCGGCCATGATCGCTCAGGCTTTACGCCTGCATCAGACTACTGTTGACCACCATATCAGCGAGTTTCTGAACAAAGGCAAGCTGAAGCCCGAAAATGGCGGCTCAGACAGCAAACTCAGCGCTGAACAAACGGCTTTTTTAATCAGCCACTTATCCGACAATTTATTTTACCATACCCGTGATATTGTCGCGTTTGTCGCGCGGACATGGAACATCGTTTTCAGCATTCCGGGAATGAATAAGTGGCTGCACCGGAACGGCTTCACCTATAAAAAACCGTCAGGCGTCCCGCATAAATTCAGTGAAGAGAAACAAAAGCAATTCATTGAATATTATGAGGAACTCAAAGCCACCGCAGGTGATGAACCGGTTCTTTTTATTGATGCTGTCCATCCGACTCAGGCCACCAAAATAGGTTATGGCTGGATACGTAAAGGCCAGAGAAAAGCGGTAAAAACAACAGGTAGTCGTACACGGCTGAATATCATGGGGGCGCTGAATCTGAAGGCCCCGGAACATCCGCTAATCTGCGAATATAAAACGGTTAATGAATACAACGTATCTCGTTTTTTCAATGAGATACGTAAAATTTATCCAGATTATCAGCAGAAAGTTCATGTTATTCTGGATGGTGCTGGTTATCACCGTTCACAGTTAGTGAAAGACTGGGCGGAGGTGGTAAATATAAAACTTCATTACCTCCCGCCGTACAGCCCGAACCTGAATCCGATAGAACGAATGTGGAAGTTAATGAACGAACATGCCCGGAATAACCGCTACTTCAGCAACAGCAGGGAGTTCAGGGATGCAATATCTGAATTTTTCAGCCATACGTTACCGGGGATAGCGGGTTTTCTGACGTCCCGAATTAACGATCATTTTCAGGTGCTCAAACCTGCATCTTGAGGTTTATTGGGTATATAAAATCAAATGGATTATTTTTTATACTATATATAAAGCGAGAAAACATGTGTTGGTGAAGCATGGTTCATCTCTTAAAGTTAAAGCAAATTATTATCAACCAGCGATGCGTTGACTAAACTAGCATCCAGATCCTGCAATTTTCCGGAATGGCTCTGTTGTGTATATTGGTTTTTCCCATATCCCCCAATCAATCCCGGATCCGTTGGGCCATACAGCGTTATATTGGGGCGATCCAATGCGGCGGTTAAATGGCTCAGGCCTGTATCAACCGACACGACAAATTTAGCCCCCGCCAGAACGCGGGCGACCTCCTCCAGACTCATCCGTGGCAGGACATCAACATAAGTAAACCCTTCCGCCAGTCGCTTGGCACGCGCTTCTTCATGCGCGGCTCCCCAGGGCAGTTTAATGCGTATGCCTGCATTGTTTAACAGGCCAATCAGCTCCCGCCAGTTGGCTTCCGGCCAGTGCTTATCATCACGGGTCGTGGCATGCAGAAACACCGCATACTGCGCTGTATCAGCATTTACTTCCGTCAAAAAATGCTGAGCGATAGCGTAATCACCCTGCGATTGCGGTTTGGTATATCCCAGACTTTTTGCGAACAATTCACGCGTACGTTCTACGGCGTGCTGTTGCCTGGCAATATGGTGCTTGCGATTATAAAACAGGCTCGCCAGCGGTTCACGGGCCGTGCTCCAGTCCATACCATGCTTGATCCCGTGTGCCAGACGGGTAACCAGCGCCGCGCTTTTTACCAGCCCCTGGGCATCAATTATCGCGTCATACTGCTGTAAACGGACGGCATCGCGAAACGCTTTACGCTCGGCTTTGATCGGCGCGGAAAACCACGCTTTACGCCAGCGGCGGATCGCCACCGGTATCACGCGGTCAACGGCCGAATGCCAGGAGGGGATCTGAGCGAACCCTTCTTCCACCACCCAGTCAAAGTGAATATCCGGTATGGCCTGCTGCGCATCGGTTAATGCGGGCAACGTATGCAGCACATCGCCCATAGACGATGTTTTAACGATCAGAACCCGCATCCGTCAGGCTTCCTCTTGTAACAACAGGTCATTCAGTTCTTCCAGTACGCGCTGAGGAGTGATGTCGATCAGGCTCTGGTGATAACCTTCTGCTGCATCGCCCTTGCGCACCTTGTGGTAGCCCGTAATCAGGCGGATGACTCGCGCTTTGTGCGACAACGGCGGGGTAAAGTCCGGACTACTTGGACCATACAATGCTACCAGAGGTCGATTCAACGCGGCGGCAACGTGCATTAATCCAGAATCATTGGTGACAACCGCTTTGCAGGCGGCGAGAAGAATGACCGCCTGCTCCAGCTGTGTCTCACCCGCCAGATTACGGCACCAGGCCTGCTGTTCAAGGCTCAGCGTAGCGAGGATCTCATTTCCGGCTTCGTGGTCTTTTGCCGAGCCAAACAGCACAATCTGATGACCTTCATCGATCAATTGTTTCGCCAGTTCCGCATAGTGATAATGTGGCCAGCGTTTCGCCGGACCAAATTCCGCACCTGGGCAAAAACCGATGATCGGACGTTCGGCAGAAAGCGAAAACTGACTACAGGTCAGAGATTTTTCACCTTCGCTGACCTGCAACTGCGGCCATAGCAGAGGCTGCGGCAAATCTTTGGCCGTCAGCATCACGCCTTTATCATAGGCCAGAGCCACATAGCGCTCGACCATCAACGGCCATGCTTCTTTATCCAACACCCGCGCATCGTTTAGGAGGCCGTAGCGCATCTCTCCACGCCAGCCGGTACGATGGGGAATGCCAGCAAAAAAGGGCACCAGAGCGGATTTAAAAGAGTTGGGTAGCACCCAGGCGCGATCATAGCGTTTCTCACGCAGGCTATGACCGAGCTTACGGCGTTCGCCGATTTCCAGCGCGCCGTGTCCCAGCGGCATGGCGATGGCTTCGTTGACTTCAGGCATACGCGACAGCAGCGGACGGCACCACGCCGGTGCCATCACGTCGATTATCGCCTGGGGATAGCGCGCCTTGAGCGTGCGATAGAGACTTTGCGACATCATCATGTCGCCCACCCATGACGGGCCGATCACCAGTATTTTCATGCTAACTTCTTACGCGTCGCGGTTCAGCCAGGCCATATATTCCGTTACGCCTTCGGCAACGGTCTTAAACGGCTTGTCATAGCCCGCTGCGCGCAGGTTAGTCAGATCTGCCTGGGTAAACGCCTGATAACGACCTTTCAGTTTTTCCGGGAATGGAATGTACTCAATGCTACCTTTTTTATGGTACGCCAGCGTTGCGTCGGCAACGGCCTGGAAAGATTCCGCGCGACCGGTACCGAGGTTAAAGATGCCGGAAACCCCATTTTCGAGGAACCACAGATTTACCGCCGCCACATCGCCAACATAAACGAAATCACGTTTGAAGTTTTCACTGCCTTCGAACAGTTTTGGTGTTTCGCCATTGTTAAGCTGGGTGTTGAGGTGGAAAGCGACGCTTGCCATGCTGCCTTTGTGGCCTTCACGCGGTCCGTAGACATTGAAATAGCGGAAGCCAACAATCTGAGAGTTGGCTTCTGGCAGGATCTGGCGCACGTATTCGTCGAACAGGAATTTTGAGTAGCCATAGACGTTCAGTGGTTTCTCATATTCACGGGATTCGATGAAATCAGATGTACGACCGCCGTAAGTCGCGGCGGAAGAGGCGTACAGGAACGGAATTTCACGCTCCAGGCAGTAGTGCAGCAGCTCTTTGGAGTATTGATAATTGTTATCCATCATATACTTGCCATCCCACTCGGTGGTGGAGGAGCATGCGCCTTCGTGGAAAATCGCTTCGATATCGCCGAAATCTTCGCCAGCCATAATCTGGATCAGGAAGTCTTCCTTATCCATGTAGTCAGCAATATTCAGGTCCACCAGGTTAACAAATTTAGTGCCGTCTTTCAGGTTGTCCACCACCAGAATATCGGTGATGCCTTTATCATTCAGGGACTTAACGATGTTGCTGCCGATAAAGCCCGCGCCGCCGGTAACGATGATCATAAATGTAACCTTCGAATTATGGAGTCAGAGACAATCTCAGACACGAATACTTCTATCATATCACTACATGGTCCAGGCTTCAGCCATTCACCGATAAGCTGTGCGGGTACGCGTGATTTATGCTTCATTTTGAAGAAGTGATGATGCGTCATCTCGTATCAATGTATAGCTTTGGGTAATATGTGCTGAAATTTGCCCAGTCTGGAGAATTGAAATGCGTGGGGATTTTTACAAACAGTTAACCAACGATCTCGAAACCGCACGTGCGGAAGGATTGTTTAAAGAAGAGCGCATTATTACATCTGCCCAGCAGGCGGATATCACCGTGGCAGACGGAAGCCACGTCATTAACTTTTGTGCGAACAATTATTTGGGGCTGGCTAACCACCCGGAACTGATTGCAGCGGCAAAAGCGGGTATGGATTCTCACGGGTTTGGCATGGCTTCGGTACGCTTTATTTGCGGGACCCAGGACAGCCATAAGCAACTGGAGCAAAAACTGGCGGCTTTCCTCGGTATGGAAGATGCCATCCTTTACTCTTCCTGCTTTGACGCCAACGGCGGCCTGTTTGAAACGCTGTTGGGTGCAGAAGACGCGATCATCTCCGATGCCCTGAACCACGCTTCAATCATTGACGGCGTTCGTCTGTGTAAAGCAAAGCGTTTCCGTTACGCCAACAACGACATGGTCGAGCTGGAAGCGCGTCTGAAAGAAGCGCGTGAAGCGGGGGCCCGTCATGTCCTGATCGCCACCGATGGCGTGTTCTCTATGGATGGCGTGATCGCTAACCTGAAAGGCGTCTGCGATCTGGCGGATAAGTACGATGCGCTGGTGATGGTCGATGATTCCCATGCGGTTGGCTTCGTCGGCGAAAATGGCCGTGGTTCGCATGAATACTGTGATGTGATGGGCCGTGTCGACATCATCACCGGCACGCTGGGCAAAGCGCTTGGCGGCGCATCCGGCGGCTATACCGCAGCGCGTAAGGAAGTAGTGGAGTGGCTGCGCCAGCGTTCACGTCCGTATCTGTTCTCCAACTCACTGGCTCCGGCGATTGTGGCTGCTTCCATTAAAGTGCTGGAAATGGTCGAGGAAGGTAGCGAACTGCGCGATCGCCTGTGGGCGAACGCGCGGCAGTTCCGCGAGCAAATGTCTGCCGCAGGCTTTACGTTAGCCGGTGCGGACCACGCGATTATCCCGGTTATGCTGGGTGATGCGGTGGTGGCGCAGAAGTTTGCCCGTGAACTGCAAAAAGAGGGGATTTACGTTACTGGATTCTTCTATCCAGTGGTTCCAAAAGGCCAGGCGCGTATCCGTACTCAGATGTCTGCAGCGCATACCTCTGAGCAGATTACGCGTGCTGTTGAGGCGTTCACACGCATTGGTAAACAACTGGGCGTTATTGCCTGAGGATGTGAAATGAAAGCGTTATCCAAACTGAAAGCGGAAGAGGGCATTTGGATGACCGACGTTCCTGAACCGGAAGTCGGCCATAACGATTTGCTGATTAAAATCCGTAAAACAGCCATCTGCGGGACTGACGTTCACATTTATAACTGGGATGAGTGGTCGCAAAAAACCATCCCGGTTCCGATGGTCGTGGGGCATGAATATGTCGGCGAAGTTGTTGGCATCGGTCAGGAAGTTAAAGGCTTTAAAATCGGCGATCGCGTTTCTGGCGAAGGCCATATCACCTGCGGGCATTGCCGTAACTGCCGCGGTGGGCGTACGCACCTGTGTCGCAATACGACCGGTGTCGGTGTAAACCGTCCTGGTTGTTTTGCACAATACCTGGTGATCCCGGCATTTAACGCGTTTAAAATTCCGGACAATATCTCCGATGATCTGGCGTCTATCTTCGATCCGTTCGGTAATGCGGTACACACGGCGCTGTCGTTCGATCTGGTGGGTGAAGATGTGCTGGTATCCGGCGCGGGTCCAATCGGTATTATGGCGGCGGCGGTCGCGAAGCACGTTGGCGCACGCCACGTGGTGATCACCGACGTGAATGAGTATCGTCTTGAGCTGGCACGCAAAATGGGCATCACCCGTGCGGTCAACGTATCGAAAGAGAATTTGACCGACGTGATGGCTGAGCTGGGTATGACCGAAGGGTTTGATGTAGGTCTGGAGATGTCCGGCGCGCCGCCAGCGTTTCGCACCATGCTGGACACCATGAACCACGGTGGCCGTATTGCTATGCTGGGGATCCCACCGTCAGATATGTCCATCGACTGGACTAAAGTTATCTTTAAGGGGCTGTTTATTAAAGGTATCTACGGTCGTGAGATGTTTGAAACCTGGTACAAAATGGCTGCACTGATTCAGTCTGGTCTGGATTTGTCGCCAATCATCACTCATCGATTCTCCATCGATGAATTCCAGCAAGGCTTTGACGCGATGCGTTCAGGCCAGTCAGGGAAAGTGATCCTGAGCTGGGATTAACCGTATCCACGTAGTGGATTCTGTATGTAATCCCCGGATGTTGACTATCGTTAACTCTCCGGGGATTTTTTTGTTTGCTGCGCTCACTCGTCCGGCGCATTTTCCGCTAAAGTTTTGAGAAATTTTCTCTGAAGATTTACCGCTAAATATGTTAGAAATTGCCGTTAATTATACTGTTTGGCAGGATTTGATATGACCTATACCCCCGGCCTATTGAGCGTCATTATGCCGCTTTACAATACGGGTGAACCATTCATTGCGTGTATGGATTCGCTGATTGCGCAAACGTGGAAAAATCTGGAGATCATCATTGTTAATGATGGCTCTACGGATAACTCTGCGCAGCTCGCACAGGCGTATGCGGATCGTTATCCGCATGTTCATCTACTGCATCAGCGGAACGGGGGAGTCTCAGCGGCGCGTAATACCGGCATGGAAGTCGCCAGGGGCGAGTACATCGCTTATGTTGACGGTGATGATATTGCTTATCCGGAAATGTATGAAACGTTGATGAATATGGCGCTGCAGGACAATCTGGATGTGGCGCAGTGCAATGCCGATTGGTGTATTGCGGAGACGGGGCATACATGGGCATCTATTCCTACCGATCGTATACGTTCTACTGACGTGATGACCGGACCGGACTGGTTAAGAAAAGCGTTAGCCAGCCGCCGCTGGCGGCATGTCGTCTGGATGGGCGTATACCGTCATCAGACGATCCGCGACGCAGGGCTGACCTTCCTGTCTGGCCTGCACCACCAGGATATCATCTGGACCACGGAATTTATGTTTAACGCCAAACGCGCGCGCTACACGGAAGTTCCATTGTACAAATACTTTCTGCACGGCGCGTCCGTGAGTCGTCTGCCGCGTACCGGGCTGAAGAACCTCGCCTATCAGCGCCACTACATCAAAATTACCCGCCTGCTCGACAAGATGAATCACGAGTACGCCGGGCGTATTCCCATTTACCCGGAATTCAAACAGCAGGTGATTTACGAAGCGCTACGCGTTTGTCATTGCATACGTAAAGAGCCGGATGAAAAAATCCGCCAGCGTATGATTGCTGAAGTATTTGTGTCGGGTATGTTCAAACGGATGGTAAGTAATATCTGCAGCGTTAAGCTGGGTTATCAGGTGCTGCTGTGGGCCATCCGTTTTAGCCAGTGGCGCGATAAATCACTGACGCCGCGCCGCCTGGCCCATTTAACGCTGGAACTTAACGACTGATTATTGCCAGCCCTGCCACTGCAGGCGCATATACTGCACCAGCGTGCTTTGGGTGATGCTTTCACCGAGTACGGTGAAGAATCGACTGGCGTAAATGGGTTCTAACGGCTGTTTCGGTTTGCACAATTTCACACCACGGAAAGGATTACGTGGTGCGCTGTTATTCGGCGGCGTGAGGTTGGGTCTGGAGGTATCGACCTGCGGTTCATTGAGCAGACTGCTCGGGCGAACCAGCGTAATATCGGCTGGCAGATTATAAAGCATCTGCTGTAACACTCGCACCGTGGAAGGGTGAGGGTGGCCAATGGCGATTGCTGAGCCGTTGCGGCGTGCAAGATCGACGGCGCGAGTAAACTGACGACGAATGTCAGCTTCATTTTGTGTGTCATCCAGGAAGACTTTGCGTTTGATGACCTTCACACCGGTTCCTGACGCTGCGCGCATGGCCTGGCTGTTGCCGATAGTCATGCTGTCCAGAAAGTAGAGATCGTAACGCTCCAGCGCCTGCATCACCTTCTGCATGCCAAACAGGCTGGAAGTCATTGCGCTGCCCATATGGTTGTTCAGCCCCACGGCATTCGGCACTTTACTTACCGCGTCGCGAATAATGCGCTCAATCTCTTCGCTGCTCATTTCCGGGCGCAAAGTATCTTTCTCTAACGGTTGTTTGCTCAGCGGCGCCATCGGCAGATGGATTAACACTTCATGCCCGCTGTTATGCGCTTTAATCGCCATTTCACGCGCGTGTGGGGCATTAGGGAGAACGGCAACCGAGATGGTGGAAGGCATCGCCAGCACCTGGTTTTCAGTTTGTGGGCGATAGCCGAAATCATCAATGACGATGGCGAGTTTGCCAGCAAAAACAGGTGTTACGAAGGCCAGCACGCTGGCAAGAGAGAGTAATAGACGAAATTGAGGCAAAACTTATCTTCCCAACCACGGCTGTGGATTGACCGCCTGACCCTGGCGACGAATTTCGAAATAGAGTGCCGGCCTGCCCTGACCGCCGCTGCTACCCACAAGTGCAATAGGCTGCCCGGCGCGAACCTGCGTACCGACGCTGACCAGCGCGCTCTGGTTATAACCGTACAGGCTCATATCGCCTTTACCGTGCTCAACCACCACCACCAGGCCATAGCCCTGCAACCAGTCCGCCAGAATGACGCGACCATCGGCAATGGCTTTAACTTCGGTGCCTTCGGATGCGCCAATAACCATACCCTTCCAACGTAGCTCACCTTGCAGTTGTTCGCCATAACGATGCAGCGTTGGGCCACGAACGGGCCAGAATGCCTGGCCGCGCGGCGAACCCAAACCGCCGGTACGGGACATCAGTGATTTTTCGCTTTCGGTCGGCTTGTAGGTCGAGCCTTTTCGTGACGCATCCTTCTGCTTATCACGTACGGCCTGCGCCTCGCGCGCTTCACGTTCCGCGCGCGCTTTGGCCGCGGCTTCGGCGCGAGCAATGCTGTTGCGCAGACGGGATTCGTTAGCGCGCATTTCGCCCAGTTGCTGCTGGCCCTGTTGAATTGATGATTCCAGACCCGACAGTGTTTTCTGGCGTTCGTTACGCGCCTGCTCCAGCTTAGCCTGCTGAGCGCGTTGTTCGTACAGCAGGGTCTGCTGTTCGCTCTGCTTATCTTCCAGCTCGGCTTTTTGCGAGTCGACCTCTTCGCGGGTTTGTTTCAGCTGCGCGATAGTTTCTTGCCGCGCCTGGTTCAGGTAGCCGAAATAGGCCTGCAGGCGCTGTCCGCGCTGGCTTTCTTCGCCGCTGAGGATGAGCTGAATGCCGGTGTGTTCACCCTGGCGAAACGCGGCATCTAACTGTGCTGCCAGGCTGCGCTCTTGCGCTGCCCGCTGCTTTTCCAGCTTCGCGAGCGCGGCGTTCATCTCAGCGATTTGTGCGTTCAGCTGTGCCAGTGAGTTTTGTGTTTCGCGCAGTTGCCTTGCGGCGACGGCAATAGCCTGTTCCTGAGCTTTAAGCTGAGCGAGGAGAGTGGAACGTTGTTGTTGCTGTTGGCGTACCGCGCGTTCTTTTGCCGCGATATCGGCCTGAATAGATTTGAGCTGATCGCGTTCGTCCGCGTGGGCGGAAAAGGCGCACAGCAATACGCCAGCGCTAAGCGCGCTGGCGTAGAACAAGGGCCTGACTGAAAACTTTGGCAGTTTCACGGCCCGAGTGATGGTATTAATCGCCTTTCCCCTCATGGGGAGGGATTATTCCACGATGAACAGCGGCTTACCAGTCATCTCTTGCGGGATTTCCATACCCATCAGCGTCAGCATCGTCGGGGCGATATCCGAAAGTTTACCGCCTTCGACCGCTTTTACGTTTTTACCACCGACATAAATCAGCGGAACCGGCAGGTTGGTATGCGCGGTATGCGCCTGGCCAGTAGACGGATCGCGCATTTGCTCTGCGTTACCGTGGTCTGCGGTGATCAGCAGCTGTCCACCAACGGATTCAACGGCTTTTGCTACCTGCTCAACGCAATGGTCCAGCGCTTCAACCGCTTTAACCGCTGCTTCCATCACCCCGGTGTGGCCAACCATGTCGCCGTTCGGGTAGTTACAAATGATGGTGTCGTATTTACCACTCTCAATCGCTGCAACCAGCTTCTCGGTCAGTTCAGCAGAGCTCATTTCCGGCTGCAGATCGTAGGTAGCGACTTTCGGCGAGTTGATCAGAATACGGTCTTCGCCTTTGAACGGCTCTTCTACACCGCCGTTGAAGAAGAAGGTTACGTGCGCATATTTTTCAGTTTCTGAAATACGCAGCTGCGTTTTTTCGTTCTTCGCCATCCACTCGCCAAAGGTGTTGGCCAGAGATGCTGGTGGGTAAGCAACCGCAGTTTTGATGTCTGCCGCGTATTCGGTCAGCATCACAAAGTTGAGGTTAACGACTTTCTTACGGGCGAAGCCGTCGAAATCAGCGTTAACAAATGCGCGAGTGATTTCACGCGCACGGTCAGCACGGAAGTTCATGAAAATCAGCGTATCGCCGTCTTCCATAGCTGCATCTGCCTGACCTTCGGCACGGATCACGGTCGCTTTGACGAATTCGTCGTTTTCGTCGCGGGCATAAGCAGCCTGCAGGCCTTCAACCGCCGTAGCGAACTGGAACTCGCCCTTTGCCAGCGTCATCAGATCGTAAGCCTGTTCTACGCGATCCCAACGGTTGTCGCGGTCCATAGCGTAGTAACGACCGATGATGGACGCTACGCGACCTTTGCCCAGCGCGGCAAATTTCTCTTCGAATTTCTGCAGTGAATGTTCAGCGCTGCGCGGCGGGGTATCACGACCATCAAGGAAAGCGTGCAGATAGATTTTTTCCGCACCGCGTTCAGCGGCCAGTTCTACCATCGCCATGATGTGATCTTCGTGGCTGTGAACGCCGCCAGCAGAGAGCAGACCCATGATATGTACCGCTTTTCCGGCATTTTTTGCCTGGTCGACCGCGTGGGTCAGCACCGGGTTAGCGAAGAAAGTACGTTCTTTGATTTCGACATCCAGACGGGTAAGGTCCTGATACACGATACGGCCCGCGCCCAGGTTGACGTGACCCACTTCGGAGTTGCCCATCTGGCTATCGGGCAGGCCGACTTCCAGACCAGACGCATCAATCAGGGTATGCGGACGTTTTGCCCACAGTGCATCCATTACCGGGGTTTTAGCACTAAAAATGGCGTTATCCTGGCTGTCTTCGCGATAGCCGTAGCCATCCAGAATCACCAGTACCATAGGTTTTTTAGAAACCGACATTGCGACAACCTCACACTCAATAGATAAAAAATAATTGCGTAATTTTACTACAGCTGAATCGATAAAGTAGCCCCCGAAGATCAAATAATGGGGGATCGCGTGCCAGGGGGAACACCGATTTACATTTTTTTTTCCGTAGCGCCCCGCAAAAATGCAATCCAATGCATGCTCTGGCTGTATTTGCGCCAACGCGCAGGTATACTCCTTTCTTGGTTTTTTTAATCACTGAGTCGGGAGTTGTTACCCCCCATGCAAGAAATTATGCAATTTGTTAGTCGCCACCCTGTCTTGAGTATCGCCTGGATTGCGTTACTGGCGGCTGTATTATTTACCACGTTTAAGAGCCTGACCTCAAAAGTGAAGGTGATTACTCGCGGCGAAGCTACACGTCTCATCAACAAAGAAGACGCCGTTGTTGTGGATTTACGCCAGCGCGACGACTTCCGCAAAGGCCATATCGCAGGCTCCACTAACCTGCTGCCGAGCGAAATCAAAGCCAACAATTTTGGCGAACTTGAAAAACACAAAAACAAACCTGTGATTGTGGTTGATGGTTCAGGCATGCAGTGCCAGGATTCAGCAACTGCGCTGATTAAAGCCGGTTTTGAGCAGGTATCCGTACTGAAAGACGGCGTAGCGGGCTGGAGTGGTGAGAATCTGCCACTGGTTCGCGGCAAGTAATTTACCCGTCTTCTTTCATGCCGCAGGGTAAAAAGAACACTGGAGATAAGTCATGGCCAATATTGAGATCTACACCAAAGCAACCTGCCCGTTTTGCCATCGCGCAAAAGCGCTGTTGAACAGCAAGGGTGTGAGTTTCCAGGAACTTCCGATTGACGGCGATGCCGTAAAGCGTGAAGAGATGATCAAACGCAGTGGCCGTACGACGGTTCCGCAGATTTTTATTGATGCACAGCACATTGGCGGTTGTGACGACTTGTATGCGTTGGATGCGCGTGGTGGACTGGATCCCCTGCTGCGATAAGGCGTACTGAAAGTATTTAAAGGACAACACTAAGGGTTTTCTAAACATGTCAGAACAAAATAACACTGAAATGGCTTTCCAGATCCAACGTATCTATACCAAGGATGTATCTTTCGAAGCGCCAAATGCACCGCATGTTTTCCAGAAAGATTGGCAGCCAGAGGTTAAACTTGATCTTGATACCGCATCTACCCAACTGGCAGATGACGTGTATGAAGTAGTGCTGCGTGTCACCGTAACGGCTTCTCTTGGCGAAGAAACGGCGTTCCTGTGTGAAGTTCAGCAGGGCGGTATTTTCTCCATCAGTGGTATCGAAGGGACTCAGATGGCGCATTGCCTGGGCGCATACTGCCCGAACATTCTGTTCCCGTATGCCCGCGAATGCATCACTAGCCTGGTTTCACGCGGTACGTTCCCGCAACTGAACCTTGCGCCGGTCAACTTTGATGCGCTGTTCATGAACTATTTACAGCAGCAGGCTGGCGAAGGTACTGAAGAACATCAGGATGCCTGATGAACCAAAGTAATGCTTCAATGACTGTGATTGGTGCCGGCTCGTACGGCACCGCTCTTGCTATTACCCTGGCAAGAAATGGCCATCAGGTTGTGCTGTGGGGCCATGATCCAAAACATATCGCGACCCTTGAGCACGATCGCTGCAACGTCGCGTTCCTCCCTGATGTGCCTTTTCCCGACACGCTGCGCCTGGAAAGTGATTTAGCCACTGCGCTGGCCGCCAGCCGTAATATTCTGGTGGTGGTGCCGAGCCACGTCTTTGGCGAAGTGCTGCGTAACATCAAACCGCTAATGCGTCCTGATGCGCGTCTGGTCTGGGCGACAAAAGGTCTGGAAGCAGAAACGGGACGCCTGCTGCAGGATGTGGCGCGTGAAGCGCTGGGAGATGCGATTCCATTGGCGGTCATCTCAGGCCCGACGTTTGCCAAAGAGCTGGCGGCGGGTATGCCGACGGCGATTTCTCTGGCCTCAACGGACGATACTTTCGCTGACGATCTCCAGCAGTTGCTGCACTGCGGCAAAAGCTTCCGCGTTTATAGCAACCCGGATTTCATTGGCGTGCAGCTTGGTGGCGCGGTGAAAAACGTCATTGCGATTGGTGCGGGGATGTCTGACGGCATCGGTTTTGGCGCAAATGCGCGAACCGCATTGATCACCCGTGGACTGACCGAAATGTCGCGTCTTGGCGCGGCGCTGGGTGCCGATCCTGCCACCTTTATGGGGATGGCGGGTTTAGGCGATCTGGTGCTGACCTGTACCGACAACCAGTCGCGCAACCGTCGATTTGGCATGATGCTCGGCCAGGGGATGGACGTGCAGGGTGCGCAGGACAAGATTGGTCAGGTGGTGGAAGGCTACCGCAATACGAAAGAAGTTCGTGAATTGGCGCACCGTTTTGGTGTTGAGATGCCAATAACCGAGGAAATTTATCAAGTATTGTATTGCGGAAAAAACGCGCGCGAGGCAGCATTAACGTTATTAGGCCGTGCGCGCAAGGACGAGCTGAGTCGCCACTAGCTGTAAGGAACTGTTGAATAATAACGACCCGACCCGCGAAGAACGGGTCGGTCGTTTTGCTACCTTCTGGAGTACGCAATGCCGTGTGAAGAACTGGATATCGTCTGGAAAAACATTAAAGCGGAAGCCCGGGCACTGGCGGAATGTGAGCCTATGCTGGCCAGTTTTTACCAC
The DNA here is from genome assembly GCF_005281355.1 of Citrobacter sp. wls615. Classification (NCBI taxonomy): domain Bacteria; kingdom Pseudomonadati; phylum Pseudomonadota; class Gammaproteobacteria; order Enterobacterales; family Enterobacteriaceae; genus Citrobacter; species Citrobacter sp. wls615. The sequence continues at coordinate 45,401 of NZ_SZXM01000005.1, forward strand.
GCAACGCTGCTCAAGCATGAAAACCTCGGCAGCGCGCTGAGCTATATGCTGGCGAATAAGCTCGCGTCTCCAATCATGCCTGCCATTGCGATTCGCGAAGTCGTGGAAGAGGCATATGCGGCCGATCCTGAAATGATTGCTTCGGCGGCTTGTGATATCCAGGCGGTACGCACGCGCGACCCGGCCGTCGACAAATATTCCACCCCACTTCTGTATCTGAAGGGCTTTCATGCGCTTCAGGCCTACCGCATCGGCCACTGGCTATGGCATCAGGGGCGTCAGGCGCTGGCAATCTTCCTGCAAAATCAGGTATCTGTTTCTTTCCAGGTAGATATTCATCCGGCGGCAAAAATTGGCCGTGGGATTATGCTCGATCACGCCACCGGTATTGTGGTGGGTGAAACCGCTGTAATTGAAAACGATGTCTCTATTTTGCAATCCGTCACGCTTGGCGGGACTGGTAAAGCGGGCGGCGATCGTCATCCAAAAATTCGTGAAGGGGTGATGATTGGCGCGGGCGCGAAAATTCTCGGCAACATTGAAGTCGGGCGCGGCGCGAAGATTGGCGCGGGTTCCGTTGTTTTACAACCCGTACCGCCGCACACTACCGCCGCAGGCGTTCCGGCACGTATCGTCGGCAAGCCTGACAGCGATAAGCCGTCTATGGATATGGATCAGCATTTCAACGGGATACATCATACTTTCGAATACGGCGATGGCATCTGATTTCGAGCCATGCACGGTGGCGCTGCGTTTACCGGGCCTACGTGGTATTTGTAGGCCGGATAAGGCGTAGCCGCCATCCGGCATTGAATTCTTTTATGACCGTAATACCGCGCCAGGATATCCCAACTGGCGCCAGGCCTCATACACCACCACCGACACCGCATTTGACAGGTTCATGCTACGACTGTCCGGCATCATCGGAATACGAATTTTTTGCTCGGCCGGCAGAGCGTCGAGGATACTGGCTGGCAGACCGCGTGTTTCCGGGCCAAACATAAGATAATCCCCATCCTGATAACTTACCGCGCTGTGCGCTGGCGTACCTTTGGTGGTCAGGGCAAACAGACGCTGCGGGTTTTCTGCGGCGACGAAGGCGGCGTAATCAGGGTGGCGCAGCACGGCGGTAAATTCATGATAATCCAGCCCCGCACGACGCAGGCGCTTGTCGTCCCAGGTAAAGCCCATCGGCTCAATAATATGCAGACGAAAGCCGGTATTGGCGCAAAGACGGATAATATTGCCGGTATTTGGCGGGATTTCTGGTTCGAATAAAACGATGTTAAGCATACTGCCCCCTTAATAACGGGGGGCAGAATAGCAGAAAGAGCGGGTACTATGCGACGGTCAGCGCGTGCGGTTTATAGCGTTGCAGTTTGTAAATTGTCGCCGCAGCAGCGAGCAGCGCGGGAAGGCTAAGGAACATTAAGATACTATCAGCCTGCCATTGCAGGGAAAGCAGCTGGGCGCTCATCATCGTTCCGGCCACGCCGCCGAATCGGCCCACTCCCTGCATCCACGCAATACCCGTCGCGCGGCAGTGGGTAGGATAGAACGTCGCGGCCAGCGTCTGTAGCCCGGACTGCGCACCGTTCATGGTAATCCCCATCAGGAAAATCAGTGCGCCGAACAGGATGATATGGTTATGCTCAAATCCGAGGGCGAGGGCAAACAGCATCGTCAGAATAAAGCCGAGTGATACCACTTTATGTGCTTCCCAGCGATCCATTAACCAACCGGCCAGCAGGATCCCGGCCGTACCGCCGAAGGTAAACAGCGAAGTTAACCAGGCCGATTCCGCCAGTGGATAGCCCATGCCCAACATCAGGGTTGGCATCCAGCTCAGCAGTACGTAATAGATAACCAGCCCCATAAAGTAGGTCATCCACAGCATCAGCGTGCCCGGCAGCCAGGGCATACTGAACAATTGCGCCACGCTGCCTTTTTTGACCGTAACCTTGTCTTCATCCAGATAAAACTGGGTGACCTGTTCCAGACTGCCCGACATAAAGCGTTGGGCAATACGTTTCACCTGCGCAACGCTTTTACCACGGTGGACCAAATACTTAACCGACTCCGGTAGGAACAGCACTAACAGCACAGTGAGCGTCAGCGGGGCGATTGCGCCAGCGAGCAGCACGCTGTGCCAACCATAATTGGGGATCAGCCAGGAGGAGATGACGCCACCGCCCGCAGCCCCTAACGGAAAGCCGCAATACATGGTGTTTATTGCCATCGAACGGCAGCGTTTGGGCGCAAATTCTGACACAAGGGTAATGGCATTAGGCATTGCCGCGCCGAGTCCAAGCCCGGTGAGAAAGCGCCAGAACGTTAACATATTCAGCGTCTGTGCATAGGCGGTGCCGAGACTGGCGAGACCAAAGAACAAACAGGAAAAGACCAGAACGCGCTTACGGCCCATCCGATCGGAAATCGGTCCGGCTAATAATGCGCCAAATGAGAGACCCAATAATGCGGCGCTTAAAACAGGCCCGAGATCCTGCTTCTGGATGCCCCAGTCGGCAGAGAGCGTGGGCGCAATATAACCCATCGCCGCGGTATCGAAGCCGTCAATGGCTAACACCAGAAAGCCCAGGACAATAATCACCCAATGAAAGCGTGAAAAAGGACTGTCGTCTATCGCCTGCTGGATATTCACTTTACCGGAATAAGCCATGTCACCCTCGCCAGTTATGATGGTTGTTATCTGTATAAATCGCTCTTGTATTAGCTTGTATATACATTTGGCAGGTGGATAAAAAGTTGTCAAATATATTGGTTGTAAATGTTAACTGGTCGTTATTTTTGCATAAAAAATGGCCGGGCTGAGAACAGGCCGACCATGCAGAAAACGCGATTTTACGGGGGGAGAGTGTTACGCAGCGCTACCCTGGGCCAGAGGCGCTAATGCAGCAGGCAGATTCTGACCCAGCTCCTGTACCAGCGAATCGCGGCTGATTTCGTTAATCGATTTCGCACCGGTCAGGGTCATCGCCACCTTCATCTCTTTCTCAATTAAGTTCAGTAGGTTCGCCACCCCGGCCTGGCCGTGGGTTGCAAGTGCGTACAGATAAGCACGCCCCAGCAGCACGCTATCCGCACCCAGTGCAATCATGCGCACAACGTCCAGACCGTTACGGATCCCGCTGTCTGCCAGAATGGTGATATCGCCTTTCACCGCATCGGCAATGGCGGGCAGCGCGCGAGCAGAAGACAGCACGCCATCTAACTGGCGGCCACCGTGGTTAGAGACGACAATGCCATCCGCGCCGAAACGGACGGCATCGCGGGCATCTTCCGGATCGAGGATCCCTTTGATCACCATCGGGCCATCCCAGAACTCGCGGATCCACTCAAGGTCTTTCCACGAAATCGACGGATCGAAGTTATTCGCCAGCCAGCCAATGTAATCCTCAAGGCCGGTAGGTTTGCCAAGGTAGGTTGAGATATTGCCTAAATCATGTGGGCGACCGTTCAGGCCCACGTCCCATGCCCACTGCGGATGGGTAACCGCTTGCCAGTAACGACGCAGCGCGGCGTTGGGACCGCTCATTCCGGAATGGGCGTCACGGTAGCGTGCGCCAGGTGTTGGCATATCGACGGTAAAGACCAACGTAGAGCAGCCCGCCGCTTTGGCGCGCTCCAGCGCGTTGCGCATAAAGCCACGATCGCGCAGAACATATAACTGGAACCACATTGGGCGCCTGATGGTCGGCGCGACTTCTTCAATTGGACATACGGAAACGGTAGAAAGCGTGAACGGAATGCCTTTGGCGTCAGCGGCAGCGGCGGCTTGCACTTCTCCCCGGCGCGCATACATTCCGCACAGGCCGACAGGCGCGAGGGCCACGGGCATGGAGAGCGTTTCGTTGAACAGTTTTGTCTCGAGGCTCAGATCGGACATATTCTTCAGCACACGCTGGCGCAGCGCCACTTCCGACAGGTCTTCGACGTTGCGGCGCAGAGTGCGCTCTGCATACGCGCCGCCGTCAATGTAGTGGAACAAGAAAGGGGGCAAAATACGTTGGGCTGCGGCGCGATAGTCGCTGGCTGCTGAAATAATCATGTGTTGTTCTCCCTGCTATTCTCACCAGGGTCACCGGGCAGGCGGGTGATACGCGCCTGGCGGGCCTGATCTTCATCAAATTGTTTAATCGTGGTGTGGACAAAGCTGAGGTGCGCCATCATTGCCTTACGCGCGCCATCAGCATCACCGGCGACAATGGCGTCCAGCACGGCCTGATGTTGTTCTGTAAGCTGTGAAAATACGGGCGGCACAAGATACATACGTTGGCGGCTCTGTTTTACCGAAGACTGCAATACGTCGAAGAAACCGCGCATGGTCTGTAACAGCACCACGTTATGCGAGGCTTCCGCAATGGCGAGATGAAAGCGCACGTCCGCTTGCGAAGCGAGATCCGGATCTTCGCTTTGCGTAGCCTCGAAACAGAGTCTGATCTTCTCTTTGTCGGCGCTGGTGGCCCGCATGGCTGCGTGCCAGGCGGTACTGGCTTCAATGGCGTGGCGGGCTTCCAGAATATCGAAGCTGTAATCAGGATCGTCCGCCAGCAGGGTTTTCAGCGGCTGAACGATGTTTTGTTCAGACCAGGCTTCATGCTGCCAGCGAACAAACGTCCCGCCGCCGCGACGGCTGATCAACACGCCTTCACTCACCAGCTTTGCTAACGCCTCGCGCAGCGAGTTGCGCGACACGCCGAGCTGTACGGCCAACTGGCGCTCAGCGGGCAACTTCATGCCCGCCTCCAACTGCTGTTCTTCAATCAGCGCCCGCACACGAGATGCGACCTCGTCTGACAGTCGTCTGGGCATCACAATCATGGAATCATCCAGGTTAAGACATAGGCCTGCAGGGTGGTAATCACCCCCACCATGCAGGTGAAAATCAGGCTATGTTTCACGGTAAAGCGGAACAGATCAGACTCTTTCCCCACTAATCCCACTGCCGCACAGGCGATAGCGATAGACTGTGGAGAGATCATCTTGCCGGTCACGCCGCCGGTGGTATTTGCCGCCACCATCAGCACATCCGAAACGCCGATTTGCTGAGCTGCGGTGGCCTGCAGGGCGGCAAACAGGGCGTTAGATGAGGTATCGGACCCGGTCAGGAATACCCCCAGCCAGCCGAGGAACGGCGAGAAGAAAGTAAACGCGCTACCGGTGTGCGCCAGGGCCAGTGCCAGGGTTGATGAAAGCCCGGAGTAGTTAGAGATAAATGCGAATGCCAGCACCATCCCGATGGAATAGATCGGTAGCGCCAAATCTTTCAGCGTGTTACCAAAGGTCTGCAGGGCAGCGGACGGCTTCATCTTCAGCCAGACGATAGACAGCAGGGCGGCAAACAGAATCGCGGTACCGGTCGCGGAGAACCAGTCAAATTTGTACACCGCCGCGTAGGCTGTGGCTTCGTGTACGACCGGCGGCATGCGGGCTACCAGCTTGTCGAGGAACGGAACCGGAATATTGACCACCCAGTGGTACATCGCGCCACCCGGCGCAAACAGCGCTTTAAACGGCGGTATGCTCCACAGCGTGACGGTGGCTGTCAGGAACAGGAACGGGGACCAGGCGCGGATGATTTGCCCTGCGGTGTAGCGGGTGCGCGACAGGTCCATATCGACCTGCGAAGCGCCCATATCGCCGAAGCGGAAGATACGTACCGGCTGCCAGCGTTTCAGGAACAGCGTCAGACACACCAGTGAGACCAGCGAAGAGATGATGTCCGGCAGTTCCGGCCCGATAAAGTTCGAGCTGAGATACTGGGCGATAGCAAACGAGCCGCCAGCGACCATTACCGCAGGCCAGGTTTCTTTCACGCCGCGCCAGCCATCCATAATCGCCATAATCCAGAACAGCACGATAATCGTCAGGAACGGCAGCTGGCGACCGACCATCTGGCCAATCTCGAAGCTGTCCAGTCCGGTAACCTGACCAGCAACCAGAATCGGAATACCCATCGCGCCAAAGGCGACTGGCGCGGTATTCACGATCAAGCACAGCCCGGCCGCGTACAGCGGGTTAAAGCCCAGACCCACCAGCAGCGCGGCGGTAATGGCGACCGGTGCGCCAAAGCCTGCCGCCCCCTCAAGGAATGCTCCAAAGGAGAAACCGACGATCAGCATTTGCAGACGCTGGTCTGGGGTAATGGAGAGTATTGATGAACGGATGATGTCGAACTGCCCGGTTTTTACCGAGATTTTATAAACGAATACTGCTGCGATGATTATCCAGGCAATCGGCCACAAACCATAAAAGAAGCCGTATACCACCGAGGCCAGAGCGTGATCGACCGGCATTTTGTAGAACAACAGGGCGACAGCCAGAGCGATCACCACCGTCCATGACGCCGCAACATAGCCTTTCAGCTTGAGCTTAATCAGGGCGAAGAAAAAGAACAGGATTGGGAGCGATGCGATCAGACTGGAAAGCCAGATGTTACCGGCTGGATCGTAGTTCTGTTGCCAGAGATTCATTGCAGGTCTCCTGGGGGCCTCAGACATAATGAAATGAGTCTTTGCTCATCTCTTCGTCACATTATGTGTAAAAGTGGCCCTGCCAATATTGTTGTGTAGGGGTAATGACAATGAATGGTTAATCAGATGTTATTTATTGGCAACGGTATTGTACGCGAATTTTAATGAAATGTGAGGTGATGGTAGGATCTGGTTATAATTGGTAGGGCCAATTGGCGGGGCAGGAAAGACCGGGCAAACGGATGTTGCCCGGCAGGAGATCAGAACTCGGTTTTTGCAAAGCCTGTCATCTCTTTCAGGCCCATTTCACGGCCAAGTTCGGTCATCGGGTGGACGACAATCAGGCCACGCACGCTTTTCTTCAGCTTACCCATGTCGGCCTGTTCTTTTTTGCTAATGGCACGGCGGAAGGGAAGTTTCGTTAGCTTTTGCGCTTCTTTGCTCAGCTTCTGGCCGTGGACTTCACGCAGGCGTGCGATCTCGGTTTCCAGGGTTTCTTTCTCTTTTTCCAGCTCAGCATATTTGTCTGCGGCTTCAACCAGCGACAGGTCAGCCTGCTGGTGGCGGATAGCGTCCAGACGATCGCTCAGGCGTTTAATTTCGTTTTTTTCGACTTCTTTCATAGGATAGCTTCTGATAAAAATAGAATGTATATCCTATAGTATGCGCGCAGAGCGGGATTCTTCACAACAAATCGAAGATAAATAATCAAATGCTGCAAGTATTAATCAGCTAATGATAATATTACGCTTTTGATTGATAAGGAATTTTAAGCAATAAGATCGGCCATGGCGCTTTCTGTTGGCGGGTTGATAGCGAAGCACGTTTTCCTCAATATAATCGCCCAACCGATCCTAAACTTAAATGATCAACCGCGCAGGCTAAGCGTGGTTAATACATGGAGGAGGGAAGATTATGGCGAAAATAGGTGAGAATGTTTCGGTCCTTATTGATAAGACTGTTGATTTCATGGCCTCAAGCCAGGCTTTTCGCGAGTATCTGAATAAAACACCGCCGCGCAACGTTGTCCCTTCTGAAATACCGCAGGAGAATGCGCAACTGTATCTGCAACGTCTGGCGTACTATCGACAGCTGTATCGACCGCAGCAGGAAGAGAAATAAGCCTGCATGGACTTATTTTTGAAAGGCTTTTTTTAAGCTGATTTTAGAAATCAGCTCGGTCAGGGAAAGTACCATCGTGGAGCGTACCATTTGCTGGTAGCGCTGGATCTGCATGGCGTGCAAACCTGAGTCTGAGGTATCAAACTGTGGCGGCGGCGGGAGTGCCGTCACGCAGTGAAGCTCGCCAAACGGCCCGAGAATCTCGTCGTCGGTAAACGCATATTCATTGCCGTCGTGATTCAGCTCTTCCCGCAGCGCCATCAGAAGCTCCGCATCTTCATACTCCGGGCGACTGAGTACGCCCAGACCGTAGATTAGCTTCAAGCGAACCGAAAGATCGCCTAATGGCCCGTCGCCGTCGAGCAACGGTTCTACGGCATATTTCACCGCATAGTCATCTTTGCGAAATACCTGAAGCACAAGGATATTCACCGCCTCAGTGAGCAGTTCTACGGCGGTGATGAGGAAGCTGCGTACGGTTTTGCCAGCATTCAGACGCTCAAGCACACGATTTTCAAAGGCCTGCGTTTGTTCCATTATTGCCTGCATATCTGACAATCTGTCATTCGGGCGCAGGCTGACCTGCGCCACATTCTCTATCATTTGGTTGCGTTATATGCGTTAACCGCCTCCGCCACCACATCACTGTTGGCATCCAGACCGGATACCTGCGCCAGCGCGGCCTGTGGACCTTTTTCGTCAATCAGCGCGGCCAGTTCCTGTGCCTGCGGATCTTCTTCACTGCGATAGTGCATTGCAGCAGCAATACCGGTAACCAGATTAACGTGCGGCAAACCATACTCCAGCGTGCCCAGCAGCGGTTTAATCAGGCGGTCGCCCGCGCTCAGTTTACGCAGCGGCTGACGTCCTACGCGCTCAACATCATCTTTCAGATACGGATTTTCAAAACGACCGAGGATTTTCTGAATGTATGCTGCATGTTTAGCTGCATCAAAGCCATAGCGTTTGATCAGTACCGCGCCGCTCTCTTCCATCGCACCTTTGACCACTGCACGGATTTTCTCGTCGAGAATCGCGTCACGGATGGTCTGATGACCGGTCAATTTTCCGAGGTACGCGGTTATAGCATGCCCGGTGTTCAGCGTGAAGAGTTTACGTTCGACAAATGCCATCAGGTTATCAGTTAATTCCATTCCCGGGATGTTTGGCAGCTCGCCTTTGAACTGCGTTTGGTCGACAATCCACTCGCTGAATGTTTCGACGGTAACTTCCAGCGGATCGTTGGTCGCAGAAGCAGATGGCGGCACGATGCGATCCACGGCGGAATCGACAAAACCGACGTGCTGTTCAACCCAGGCTTTATCGCCATCCGCCAGCGCGTTCATTACGTGGCCTTTCAGCTGTGTGGTGCCGCGCACCATATTTTCACAGGCGATGATATTCAGCGGGGCATCCACGCCCTGCGCCTTACGTTTTACCAGCCCTTTAGCGATGGCCGGAGCGATACGCTCAAGCACAACCGGACCCACGGCAGTAGTGATTAAATCAACGTGGGCAATCAGGTCGACAACATCATCGCCGATGCTGCTGACAGCGTTGACGCCGGAAACGGTATCAACCTGCTCGTTTTCACCCACCACATGAACCTGATAGCTATGATGGGCATTCAGGGCATCGAGCACGACCTGGTTTACATCCGCAAACGTCAGCTGTATCCCCGCGTCCGCCAGCAGTTTGCCGATAAAGCCACGACCGATATTACCTGCGCCAAAATGTAATGCTTTCATAGTATTAACCTTCATTAATGTTTTTACCCAAGAGGGCTGGGGTGAGGGACTGCATAGATTTCCCCTCAACCTAACCCTCTCCACAAGGGAGAGGATTTTGTAGGCCCGATAAGCGCGAGCGCCACCGGGCAATAACGTTTACTTACGACCTGCCAGCAGTTCCAGAACTTCATCCACGCTGGTGGTATGGGCCAGACGTTCGATCACGGATTCATCATCCAGCGCGTTGGTCAAGCTGGTGATGACCTGAATGTGCTCATTGTTACGTGCGGCGATACCAATGACCAGACGGGCAATATCGTCTTCTTCTTCACCGAAGCGTACGCCTTCCGGATACTGGCAGAACACCACGCCGGTTTTCAGCACGCGGTCTTTAGCTTCTACTGTACCGTGAGGTACTGCGATGGATTCACCGAGGTAAGTCGGCGTCAGCTTTTCGCGGTCCAGCATCGCCTCGACGTATTCCGGCTCAACATAGCCGCCTTTCACCAGTTGTTCACCAGCAAAGCGAATCGCCTCTTCTTTGTTAGCGGCTTTCCGACCCAGGAAGATATTCTCCGCGCCCAGCTTGAACAGGTTGTTATCACCCTCCTCAAAGCTGTCTTTCAGATGATCGCGGACTTTCTCTTCGTTCACGTTGTGGCGCTGTGCAGCAACCAGACGTTCGGTCAGGCTGGTGTACAGGCCGCTATCCAGGAAGTTGGTCAGCGAAATATGCTGCGCCTGAGGCACCTGACGCATCGCGCGCTCGGTCAGGTCACGGTGGGTAATGACCAGATCCACATCCGGCGGCAGATTGTTAATCGCGCTGTTGGTGACGGAAATCTGAGACAGACCCGCATCCTGCACTTTCTTACGCAATACGCCTGCGCCCATGGCGCTGGAACCCATACCGGCATCGCAAGCCACGATGATTTTACGTACATGGCTCAGGTCGTTGGTCACGTCGCCAGCCGCCAGCGGAGATGCGCCTTTAGATTCCGCTTTCATGTCATGCATACGACGGGTGGCCGCTTCAATGTCATCTTCTTCTTTCACTTTGCTGGTTTTCAGCAGAATTGCAGAAACCACGAAGGAGACCGCCATTGCCGCCACGATGGCAGCGATGTTAGCGAAGTAAGCGCCTTTTGGCGTCATCGCCAGTACGGCCAGAATGGAGCCAGGAGAAGCCGGAGAAACCAGACCGCCGTTCAGGATGGTCAGGGTGAATACGCCAGTCATACCGCCAAGGATAACGGCCAGGATCAGACGTGGGTTCATCAGCACGTACGGGAAGTAAATTTCGTGGATACCGCCCAGGAAGTGGATGATAGCCGCGCCGCCCGCAGACTGCTTAGCGCTGCCGCGACCAAAGAACATGTACGCCAGCAGGACGCCCATACCCGGACCTGGGTTAGCTTCAATCAGGAAGAAGATGGATTTGCCCATCTCATGGGACTGCTGAATACCCAGCGGTGAGAAAATACCGTGGTTGATGGCGTTGTTGAGGAACAGGATTTTTGCCGGTTCAACGAAAATCGACGCCAGCGGCAGCATGTCATGGACAACCATGAAGTTAACACCTGCCGCCAGAATTTTGGACAGACCTTCAACCAATGGACCAATGCCGAGGAAAGCCAGGATGGCGAGGATCATACCGATGATGCCTGCGGAGAAGTTATTCACCAGCATCTCAAAACCGGATTTGATCTTACCGTCTACCCAGTTATCGAATTTCTTGATGCAGTAGCCGCCCAGCGGGCCTGCGATCATGGAGCCAAGGAACATCGGCATATCCGCACCGACGATAACGCCCATGGTGGTGATAGCACCAACCACGCCGCCACGCTCACCGCCTACCAACTTACCACCGGTATAACCGATCAGCAGCGGCAGCAGATAGGTGATCATCGGACCGACCAGCTTCGCCAGCGTTTCGTTCGGCAACCACCCTGTCGGAATGAATAATGCGGTGATAATACCCCACGCGATAAACGCGCCGATATTTGGCATCACCATATTGCTGAGGAATCGACCAAAGCTTTGCACCTTGATCTTAATATCGGATGACATAAAAACACCCCTTCTTATGTTTGCTATCGCGCAGGCTGAAAGCCCGAGGTTTGTTAATGTAGCGGCAGGAGGTAGCCGGACCCTGTAGATACTGCGAAATCTGGCACTGAATCGTTCAACTGTCCAGTCGATGGCCTTTTATGTGATGTTGGTCACGTAAATATAGGGTGTATGGCGTTAGTTAATGTGATTTTCATCACAAAACACCGGTACAAAAAAACATCACAGCGCGAGAAATCGCTAAAAATGGCAGTTAAATGTGAACTTGTTCACGTTTTTGTATTTGCTGTTTGTTGAATTTTTGTGATGTGATTCACAAAGTATTTTTGTCTGGGTTTAATCAGATGTGATCTGCGACGGGTTCTGGAGCTGACATTTTCCTTGCCAGATTAAGCAACTTAAAACCAGAAAAAATATTTTTTTTGTGGTATGGCGAAAACCGCAAACTGCAGTTATGTTCAAAACATCAGCCTGGGTGCATACGGCTGCCGGCATAAAAAAACTCTAATTAGCGTGAATTCGAGGCAGGTATGTTTCTAAATTATTTCGCGTTAGGCGTGCTGATCTTCGTTTTTCTGGTTCTGTTTTACGGAATCATCGCCATCCATGACATTCCCTATAACATCGCTAAAAAGCGCAACCATCCCCACGCCGACGCTATCCATACGGCAGGGTGGGTAAGTCTTTTTACGTTGCATGTTATTTGGCCGTTCCTGTGGATTTGGGCCACGCTCTACCAGCCCGAAAAGGGGTGGGGAATGCAGTCGCACATCACGCCGACCGGAAAGGAACCTGACCCTGAGATAGCCGTGCTGGCAGCGCGCATCGCCCAGTTGGAAAAAAAGCTGGATGGGGAAAAAAGAATCGATAACTCCACCTTTCCGGAGATTTAATCATGGATTTGTTAATTGTCCTGACTTATGTGGCATTCGCCTGGGCCATCTTTAAAATATTCCGTATTCCGGTAAATCAGTGGACGCTTGCCACCGCAGCATTAGGTGGGGTGTTTATTGTGGCGGGACTCATCTTATTAATGAACTATAACCATCCATATACCTTTACGGCGCAAAAAGCGGTTATTTCAATTCCCGTTACCCCGCAGGTCACAGGAATTGTTAGTGAGGTGACAGATAAAAATAATCAGCTGATTAAAAAAGGCGAAGTGTTATTTAAACTCGATCCTGTGCGTTATCAGGCGCGAGTTGACCGGCTACAGGCTGACCTGGTCACCGCGACTCACAATATCGACAATTTGAAAGCGCAACTGTTGGAAGCGGTCGCGAATACCACTCGCGTGTCTGCGGAACGTGACCGCCTGTATAAAGATTATCAGCGCTATTTGAAGGGTAGCCAGGCGAAGGTTAACCCGTTTTCCGAAAGTGATATCGACAACGCCCGCCAGAACTATCTGGCTCAGGATGCGCTGGTGAAAGGCTCAGTAGCGGAACAGACGCAGATTCAGAGCCAGTTAGACAGTATGGTCAACGGTGAGCAATCCCAGGTCGCCTCCCTGCGCGCCCAGCTTGCCGAAGCCAAATATAATCTTGAGCAGACCGTTGTGCGTGCGCCCAGCAACGGTTACGTGACGCAGGTGCTTATTCGCCCGGGGACTTACGCCGCCGCGTTGCCTCTGCGACCAGTTATGGTATTTATTCCTGAACAAAAACGGCTAATCGTGGCGCAATTTCGCCAGAACTCTCTGCTGCGTCTTGAGCCGGGCGATGAGGCAGAAGTGGTATTCAACGCGCTGCCAGGCCAGGTGTTTAGCGGCAAACTAACCAGTATCCTTCCCGTTGTGCCTGGAGGTTCTTATCAGGCGCAGGGGGCATTACAGTCCTTAACGGTGGTGCCGGGGACCGATGGCGTATTGGCAACCATTGAACTGGATCCGAATGCCGATGTGGAGGCGCTACCGGACGGTATCTATGCCCAGGTGGCGGTCTATTCCGACCATTTCGCCCACGTGTCGGTGATGCGTAAAGTGCTACTGCGAATGACCAGCTGGATGCATTACCTTTATTTGGATCATTGAGAACGTCATCACCTGCCATTTGCGCTGTCCTGAGCCATACTGATATTTTTGTTGGCAAAAAGGACCCGGCATGAAACTCATTGGCAGCTATACCAGCCCTTTTGTGCGTAAAATTTCTATTCTGTTACTGGAAAAGGGCATCACCTTCGAATTTGTAAATGAACTCCCCTACAACGCGGATAGCGGCGTGGCGCGCTATAACCCGTTAGGAAAAGTGCCCGCGCTGGTTACTGATGAGGGTGAGTATTGGTTTGATTCTCCAATCATCGCGGAATACATAGAGCTGCTGGATATTGCACCAGCTATGTTGCCGCGTGAACCGCTGGCGGCGCTGAAGGTACGGCAGTTGGAGGCGCTGGCAGACGGCATTATGGATGCCGGTTTAGTCTCGGTACGCGAACAGGCTCGCCCCGCCGCACAGCAGTCAGAAACTGAGTTGTTACGCCAGCGGGAGAAGATCACACGCAGTCTGGATGTGCTGGAAGGCTATCTGGCGGACGGTACGCTGAAAACGGATACGGTTAACCTGGCCACCATTGCGATTGCCTGCGCTGTCGGCTATCTCAATTTCCGTCGGGTCGCGCCCGGCTGGTGTGTGGACCGCCCGCGTCTGGTCAAACTGGTGGAAACGCTCTTTCAGCGCGAAAGTTTTGCCCGTACGGAACCGCCAAAGGCTTGATACACGTTATGTCCGCCTGAGCAAAGTCACGATACAATCCTTCCTATATCGATATCCCTCTCCACGGTGGAGAGGGCCACCAACAGCCAGGCCCTTTCATGACAACCGACATGCGTTCACTCTACAGCCAGCTTCCTGCTATCGATCGTTTATTGCGCGATAGCGCTTTCTCAGCCTTACGTGAATCCCACGGTCATACCCGGGTAGTTGACCTGCTGCGTCATATGCTCGACGAAGCCAGAGAAGCCATTCGCGACGCCCACGCGCTCCCGGCATGGTGTGAGGACTGGGCGCAAGAAGCCAGAGCCAGGCTGGAAAGAGAATCGCAAAGCGCGCTGCGTCCAGTGATTAACCTGACCGGAACGGTGCTGCATACTAACCTGGGTCGTGCGTTGCAGGCCGAGGAAGCCATCGATGCGGTGGTGCAGGCGATGCGCACGCCGGTGACGCTGGAATACAGCCTGGATGATGCCGGGCGCGGACATCGGGATCGGGCATTGGCGGATTTACTCTGTCGCCTGACGGGGGCCGAAGACGCTTGTATCGTGAATAACAATGCGGCAGCGGTTCTGCTGATGCTGGCCGCCACGGCTAACGGCAAAGAGGTGGTCGTTTCGCGCGGTGAGCTGGTGGAAATTGGCGGCGCGTTTCGTATTCCTGATGTGATGTGTCAGGCCGGATGTATGCTGCGCGAAGTGGGGACCACCAACCGGACCCACGCGAAAGATTACCGTCAGGCGGTGAATGAAAATACCGGCCTGCTGATGAAGGTGCACACCAGTAATTACAGCATCGAAGGCTTTACGAAGTCGGTGGATGAGGCTGAGCTGGCCGCCATTGGCCGGGAGTTGGATGTTCCGGTGGTGGCGGATCTCGGCAGCGGTTCACTGGTCGATCTCAGCCAGTATGGTTTGCCGCAGGAGCCGATGCCGCAGCAACTGATCGCCGCAGGCGTGAGTCTGGTGAGCTTCTCTGGCGATAAACTGCTGGGTGGGCCACAGGCCGGAATTATCGTCGGTAAAAAAGAGATGATCGCGCGCTTACAGAGCCATCCGCTGAAACGTGCGTTACGGGCAGATAAAATGACGCTGGCGGCGCTGGAAGCAACGCTGCGACTGTATTTGCACCCGGAAGCGCTGGCGGCGAAGTTGCCGACGTTACGCCAGCTCACCCGCTCGCAAGAGGCGATCCACGCGCAGGCCCAGCAATTACAGGCGCAGCTTGCCGATCGTTACAGCGACGAGTTTGCTTTGAATGTGATGCCTTGCCTGTCGCAGATTGGTAGCGGTTCGTTGCCTGTTGACAGGTTACCCAGCGCGGCATTGACCTTTACCCCGCATGACGGGCGCGGTAGCCGCCTCGACGCACTGGCCGCCCGCTGGCGTGCGCTGCCCGTGCCGATCATTGGGCGAATTTATGATGGCCGCATGTGGCTGGATCTGCGCTGCCTTGAAGACGAGACCCGGTTTATGGAGATGATGCTGAAATGATTATTGCAACCGCCGGACACGTTGACCACGGAAAAACAACGTTATTACAGGCAATTACGGGCGTGAATGCCGACCGTCTGCCGGAGGAAAAAAAGCGTGGTATGACCATCGATCTCGGCTATGCCTACTGGCCGCAGCCGGATGGGCAGGTGTTGGGGTTTATTGATGTTCCCGGACACGAAAAGTTTTTGTCCAACATGCTGGCGGGTGTAGGCGGTATCGACCACGCGCTGCTGGTCGTCGCCTGTGATGACGGCGTGATGGCGCAAACGCGTGAACATTTGCAAATTCTGCAACTGACGGGCAATCCGCAAATCACCGTGGCGCTCACAAAAGCCGATCGCGTGGATGAGGAACGCATCAATACGGTGCGTGAAGAGGTACACACCACGCTGGAAAACTATGGTTTTGCCGATGCGGCTCTGTTTGTGACTGCCGCCAGTGAAGGCCGTGGGATCGAAGAACTGCGTGACCATTTATTGCAATTAACCTCGCGCGAGCATGCCCGCGATCACAGCTTCCGCCTGGCGATTGACCGTGCTTTTACGGTCAAGGGCGCAGGGCTGGTGGTGACCGGGACGGCGCTCAGCGGTGAAGTGAATGTCGGGGATACGCTGTGGCTGACGGGCGTCAACAAGCCAATGCGCGTACGTAGCCTGCATGCGCAAAACCAGGCCACTGAGCATGCTCATGCCGGGCAGCGTATTGCGCTGAATATTGCCGGTGATGCGCAAAAAGAAGAGCTTAACCGCGGCGACTGGCTGCTTTCCGATGTCCCGCCAGAGGCTTTTAACCGCGTGATTGTCTCTTTAGAACATGCTGCGCCGCTGATGCAGTGGCAACCGCTGCATATTCACCACGCGGCAAGTCATGTCACCGGGCGCATCTCGCTGCTTGAAGGGACGCTGGCGGAACTGGTGTTTGATACACCACTCTGGCTCGCCGATAACGACCGTCTGGTGCTGCGCGATATTTCTGCCCGTACGACGCTGGCTGGCGCGCGCGTGGTCACGCTCAATCCGCCGCGTCGCGGAAAACGTAAGCCGGAGTATTTACAGTGGCTGTCGGCGCTGGAAAACGCGCAGACTGACGGCGACGCTCTGGCGCTGCACCTGACGCGTGGGGCGGTGAATATTCCTGACTTTGCCTGGGCGCGTCAGCTCAATGGCAACGGGATGCGTCCGTTGATTGAGCAACATGGATTTATTCAGGCGGGATACAGCCTGTTGAATGCCCCCGTTGCCGCGCGCTGGCAGCGGAAAGTTCTCGATACGCTGGCGACCTACCACGAACAGCACCGTGATGAGCCTGGGCCTGGGCGCGAGCGCCTGCGTCGTATGGCTTTGCCGATGGAAGACGAAGCGCTGGTATTGCTGCTGATTGAAAAGATGCGCGAGAGTGGCGCTATCCATAGCCATCATGGTTGGCTGCATTTGCCGGATCACAAGGCGGGTTTCAGCGATGAGCAGCTGGCAATCTGGCAAAAAGTAGAGCCGCTTTTTGGTGATGAGCCGTGGTGGGTACGCGATTTGGCAAAACAGACGGGAACGGATGAGCAGATGATGCGTGTGGCATTGCGACAAGCGGCGCAACAAGGCATCATCACCGCGATCGTGAAAGATCGTTATTACCGTAACGATCGAATAGTGGCCTTTGCCAATATGATCCGCGAACTGGATCAGGAAAGGGGATCGACCTGTGCCGCCGATTTTCGTGACAGGCTTAACGTCGGGCGCAAATTGGCTATCCAGATTCTGGAATATTTTGACCGCATTGGTTTTACGCGTCGCCGAGGAAATGATCATTTATTACGCGATGCATTGCTGTTTCCTGAAAAATAATGAAACAATTAATTCATGGATTAAATGAATTAATACAAAATAGATGTTGATTGAAATAAGCACATTAGATTATGAACCTAATGTGCTTTTTAATTGTGAGTGTTATTAAAATAACAACCACGATCATATTTTGTTGGAAATTTCACTCGTATGCTTCCTGACTCTTTAGAGTAATTAAGGATCGTACAATGGCTGCTTCAACATTTTTTATTCCTTCCGTGAATGTAATCGGCGCTGACTCATTAAAAGACGCAATGAATACAATGGCGGAATATGGTTTTCGCCGTACGCTGATTGTTACGGATGCCATGCTGACGAAATTAGGTATGGCTGGCGATATTCAAAAAGCGTTGCAGGAACGTGATATTTTTAGCGTAATTTACGATGGTACGCATCCTAACCCCACGACCAGTAACGTTGCTGCTGGCCTGAAAATGCTGAAAGAAAATGACTGTGATAGCGTTATTTCTCTCGGCGGCGGTTCCCCGCACGATTGTGCGAAGGGGATTGCGCTGGTGGCGGCTAATGGCGGCGATATTAGTGATTACGAAGGCGTTGACCGCTCTGCAAAACCGCAGCTGCCGATGATCGCCATTAACACCACGGCGGGTACGGCATCTGAAATGACCCGCTTCTGCATCATCACCGATGAAGTACGCCACATTAAAATGGCGATTGTGGATAAGCATGTTACACCGCTGCTGTCCGTCAATGACTCCTCGCTGATGGTCGGTATGCCGAAGTCTCTGACGGCGGCTACCGGTATGGATGCGCTGACTCACGCTATTGAAGCCTATGTTTCTATTGCCGCGACCCCTATTACCGATGCGTGTGCGCTTAAAGCCGTCACCATGATTGCGGAAAACCTGCCGGTCGCAGTGGAAGAGGGCAGCAATGCTCAGGCACGCGAAGCCATGGCCTATGCGCAGTTCCTCGCAGGTATGGCCTTTAACAATGCTTCTCTTGGCTACGTGCATGCGATGGCGCACCAGCTGGGTGGCTTCTACGATCTGCCACACGGAGTATGTAATGCCGTACTGCTGCCGCACGTACAGGTATTTAATAGTAAAGTGGCTGCCGCCCGCCTGCGCGATTGCGCCGCGGCAATGGGTGTAAACGTTGCTGGTCTGAGCGAAGAGCAAGGGGCAGAAGCCTGCATCGCGGCGATCCGCGAACTGGCGCAGAAAGTGAATATTCCGGCTGGGCTGCGTGAGCTGAACGTGAAAGAAGAAGATTTTGCCGTTCTGGCGACTAATGCCCTGAAAGATGCCTGTGGTTTCACTAACCCGATTCAGGCCACTCATGAAGAAATCATGGCGATTTATCGTGCTGCGATGTAATTCGTGATACCTGTCGTAAAGCAGTAAAAGGCTGGCGAATTATTCGCCAGCCCCGTCTACCCTTGTAGTACCCCTACAGCAAGGAGACGGTCATGACCAATAACCCCCCTTCAACGCGTATTTATCCCGGCGAGTATGGTTACCCTCTGAAGTTAAAAGCCCGATACGATAACTTTATCGGCGGTGACTGGGTCGCGCCGGTGGACGGCGAGTATTACCAAAATCTGACGCCGGTCACCGGGCAATTGCTGTGCGAAGTGGCCTCTTCCGGTAAGAAGGATATCGATCTGGCATTGGATGCCGCGCACAATATAAAAGATAAATGGGCGCAGACATCCGTGCAGGACAGAGCGGCGATTCTGTTCAAAATCGCCGATCGTATGGAACAAAACCTGGAGCTGCTGGCGACGGCAGAAACCTGGGATAACGGTAAGCCCATCCGTGAAACCAGCGCGGCAGACGTACCGCTGGCGATTGACCATTTCCGCTATTTCGCCTCCTGTATTCGTGCGCAGGAAGGGGGGATCAGCGAGGTTGATAGTGAGACCGTGGCTTATCATTTCCATGAGCCTCTTGGCGTGGTCGGGCAAATTATCCCGTGGAACTTCCCGCTGCTAATGGCCAGCTGGAAGATGGCGCCCGCGCTGGCGGCGGGTAATTGCGTGGTGCTTAAACCCGCGCGCCTGACGCCGCTGTCTGTGCTGCTGCTGATGGAGGTCATCGGCGATCTGCTCCCGCCTGGTGTCGTGAACGTGGTAAACGGCGCGGGTGGGGAAATCGGTGAGTATCTGGCGACGTCTAAACGTATCGCAAAAGTGGCGTTTACCGGCTCAACGGAAGTCGGCCAGCAGATCATGCAGTATGCCACGCAGAATATTATTCCCGTCACGCTAGAGCTGGGTGGGAAATCGCCCAATATCTTCTTCGCGGACGTGATGGATGAAGAAGATGCGTTCTTTGACAAAGCGCTGGAAGGCTTTGCGCTATTTGCCTTTAACCAGGGCGAAGTGTGTACCTGTCCGAGCCGCGCGCTGGTGCAGGAATCCATTTACGAACGCTTTATGGAAAGAGCCATTCGCCGGGTGGAGAGTATCCGCAGCGGCAACCCGTTAGACAGCGTGACACAAATGGGGGCGCAGGTTTCACATGGTCAACTGGAAACCATTCTGAATTACATCGATATTGGTAAGAAAGAAGGGGCGGATATCCTGACCGGTGGACGGCGCAAGCAGCTGGATGGTGAGTTAAAGGAGGGGTACTACCTCGAACCGACCATTCTGTTTGGCAAGAACAATATGCGGGTTTTCCAGGAGGAGATCTTCGGCCCTGTACTGGCTGTTACGACCTTTAAAACCATGGACGAAGCGCTGGAAATTGCCAATGACACCCAATATGGACTTGGCGCTGGCGTCTGGAGCCGTAACGGAAATCTCGCGTACAAGATGGGCCGCGGGATTCAGGCGGGGCGTGTCTGGACCAACTGCTACCATGCTTATCCGGCACATGCGGCGTTCGGCGGCTATAAGCAGTCGGGCATTGGGCGCGAGACACACAAAATGATGCTTGAGCATTATCAACAAACCAAATGCCTGCTGGTGAGCTACTCGGATAAACCGCTGGGGCTGTTTTAATATCCCGTCACTTACTGCCCGGTCGCATTTAGCGTACCGGGCATCAAGTTATGTCCTGCAGCTTAAAGTATGAAAAATATACCCTATGGATTTCGTGTTGCTTCGAGGCGGTAAGAGAGGGAATCCCCAGGAGCTTACTCCGGTAAGTGACTGGGGTGAACGTACGCAGCCAACAAAGAAGCAGTTCGAAAGACGACGGGTATATAGAAAGTCATATATCGTTATATAAATAACCCCATTGCATCCAATCTGGTCATTCCACTACTATTATCAACTCTATTTTTTAAATAAATAGCAGCCAAGTTCTTTAATTTAAATCCCTGAGGCAAATATGTTCCTTGATTATTTTGCATTAGGAGTGCTTATTTTTGTATTCCTGGTCATTTTTTACGGGATTATTATTCTGCATGATATTCCCTATCTCATTGCAAAGAAACGTAACCATCCTCATGCCGACGCTATACATGTTGCGGGCTGGGTTAGCTTGTTTACCTTACATGTTATTTGGCCCTTTTTATGGATCTGGGCAACGCTTTATCGCCCGGAGCGCGGGTGGGGTATGCAGAGCGCGGATTCTTCCCTGATCCAGCTTCAGGCGCGGGTTGCCGATCTGGAAAAGAAACTGGGTGAGGTTAAGACCTCTCCGGCGGAGTAATATCGATGGATTTACTGATTGTTCTGACCTATGTGGCATGCGCATGGTCGATATTTAAAATTTTTAAAATTCCTGTAAATAAATGGACGGTACCCACTGCGGCATTGGGTGGTATTTTCATTGTTTGCGGACTTATATTACTGATGAATTATAACCATCCGTATACCTTTAAGGCGCAAAAAGCGGTAATTTCTATTCCCGTGGTGCCGCAGGTCACGGGTGTTGTAACGGAAGTGACGGATAAGAAGAATACGCTGATCAAAAAAGGCGAAGTTCTGTTTAAACTTAATCCAGGACGTTATCAGGCGCGGGTTGATCGTCTGAAAGCCGACATTGTCACCGCTCAGCATAAAGAGCAGGCACTGGTTGCGCGGCTAGACGAAATGAAAGCTAATACGCAGCGGGCAAAGGCGACGCGTGACAAGCTGGCAAAAGATTACCAGCGCTATGCGCAGGGGAGTCAGGCGAAGGTCAACCCTTTTTCTGAACGCGATATCGATGCGGCTCGTCAAAACTATCTGGCGCAGGAAGCATCGGTGAAATCGTCTATTGCGGAGCAACAGCAAATCCAGAGCCAGTTAGACAGCCTGGTACTGGGTGAAAATTCGCAAATTGCCAGCCTGAAGGCACAACTCGCCGAAGCGGAGTTTAACCTTGACCAGACCGTGGTTCGTGCGCCCAGCGATGGTTACGTTACGCAGGTGCTGATGCGCCCCGGAACCTATGCCGCCGCGCTGCCTATGCGTCCGGTGATGGTGTTTATCCCGGAACAGAAACGGCAAATTATCGCCCAGTTCCGTCAAAACTCGCTGCTGCGACTGGAGCCAGGCGATGAAGCAGAAGTGGTGTTTAACGCCCTGCCGGGGAAGGTATTTAGCGGCAAACTGGCTGCTATCAGCCCGGCTGTACCGGGTGGTACATACCAGTCGAACGGGGCGTTGCAATCATTAAACTCTACGCCCGGTTCAGAAGGGGTGATCGCCACGATTGAACTGAACGACAATGCGGACGTGAGCGCGTTACCTGATGGGATTTACGCCCAGGTCGCCGTTTACTCTGACCACTTCGAACATGTGTCAATCATGCGCAAAGTCTTGTTGCGGATGACCAGTTGGGTGCATTACCTGTATCTCGACCACTAGGTGCAGGCTATTTTGCTTACTCAGACAGCTGTAGCGTCTGAGTAAGCTGCTGACGTATCTCCGCTAACATTGCGTCGAGAATAAACTGTACACGCCAGGGCTGATATTCACGCTTGCGGAAAATCGCCACCAAATCCAGCCACCATTCGTGCTGTTCGGAGAAACAGGGAACCAACAATCCGGACTGAACATCTTTTTGTATACTCGCATAAGGCGCAAAAACAATGCCCAGATGATTACGCGCCAGCGCCAGCGCGGATTGCGTATTGTCACAGACGTAGTTTCCGGTCACCCGATAATCATGCATTTCCTTGCCGCCCGCGGAGCTGAAGCGCCAGATATTGGCCTCATCAATCATCATGGAATCGATTAAAATACAGGAATGATTTTCCAGCTCATCAGGGCTGTTAATGGGATGCTGTTTGATATATTCAGGGCTGGCAAACGCCATCACTGCATATTTGGTAATAAAGCTGGCGACCAGTGATTCATCTTTAGGATGCGCATAGGTAATTAAAACGTCACAATCATCCGGGAAGTCTACACCTTCATAAAATGCTTTCCGTTCAAGATTGCAGGTTTTCAGCGAGAGAGTAATACCACCGATATCCTGAATTTTTGCAATAACATGTTGCGATAAGTAAGCAATAATTCCGGTTGGTGCATATACCGTTACCTTGCCACGTTTTTCATGCTTATAATCAGCGATGAAACTATTTAGCTGATCGTTTCTGTCCAGCATGTCATTGATGTAAGGTAGCAGCGCTACACCAAAGGGCGTCAGGGTCAACTGTCGGGTGGTGCGATCAAATACCTTTAGCCCAACTTTTGATTCAAAATCAGCAAGGTACTTGCTGACATTAGCCTGTGCGATGCCGAGAACCGTAGCGGCATGACTGATGTTTTCACTGGCAGCAATTACCGAAATAATCTTCAGTTCCCGGTGTTTGAGTTGTAATTTGTTCATCGCCAAACCCAATATATATATGTTTGTATATATTACTATATAAATATGGAAGTTGCATCGATGAAATTGTAAGCATTATTATGCACCCGCTTTGTGGCTTATTTTAAAATGGAATGTTGGCATGTTAATTAAACGCAATATTGTGGCGCTGTTCGCCTTTTCTTTTATGGCGAGTGCAACTGCCGCAGAGTTTTCTATTGGCGGTGGCGCTGTATATAATGAATCTCCTTATCGTGGATATAATGATAATGTTCATGCAGTACCGCTTATCAGTTATGAAAGTGAATCATTTTATTTTAGGCAAACAACGTTAGGCTATATTCTTGCAAAAAGTGAAAATAATGAATTTAGCATTACTGCTTCTTACATGCCGCTTGAGTTTGATCCCGGTGATAACGACGATCATGCGATGAAGCAGCTGGACAAGCGTGATGCAACCGCGATGGCGGGTGCCGCATGGTATCACCATGAAAAATGGGGCAGTGTGAAGGTCTCTGCCGCAGCGGATGTGCTGGATAACAGCAATGGCTGGGTGGCGGAAATGTCTATGTTCCGCCAAATGCCAATGGGCAAGCTGACGCTGACGCCGGCGATTGGCGTGCTCTACTATGACGAAAACTTCAACGAATATTACTACGGCATCTCTGGCAATGAATCCCGCCGTAGTGGGTTATCAAGCTACTCCCCAGGGGACAGCTGGACACCGTATGTTGGCCTGTCCGCTAAATATGCGTTGACCAGCAACCTGACGCTGCTGGCCAGCGCCAACTATAGCGTGCTGCCGGATGACATTAAAAATAGCCCGATGGTTGATCGCGATGACAGCTTTACCTTGATGTCCGGTCTGACCTGGCGTTTCTGATTCTCACCCGTTTGTCCTCAGGGAGGAGGGCAATCTTTTCATGATGCTTTGACGGATGGGGCTAACTGCCGCCATCCGTCGTCATCGTTACTGCTCGTTTATCCAGATTCGCATTTCGCCTTC
The DNA here is from genome assembly GCF_005281355.1 of Citrobacter sp. wls615. Taxonomy (NCBI): domain Bacteria; kingdom Pseudomonadati; phylum Pseudomonadota; class Gammaproteobacteria; order Enterobacterales; family Enterobacteriaceae; genus Citrobacter; species Citrobacter sp. wls615. The sequence continues at coordinate 69,579 of NZ_SZXM01000005.1, forward strand.
ACCACGGTTTGCCCAGCTAAACCACGGAATGAACGTCAGCGTATGCGCCTGACGCGAAGCTGGTGAAACATCGTAGTGCCACAACGCTTGTTGTGCCGCATTGTGGGTACTTTGCTTCACGCCTTCCGCCTGAATTAACATCTTATGGCTGAACAGTCCCTTACCCTCAAAGACCCTGAATTCACTCTCTTTTGGCAGCCACAGGTTATGCAACTCTTCGCCGTTGTCGGCCTGCTCCAGGCAATATACCAACGGCCCGCGCTGAATGGCGACCTTACCGGCAACATGGCGCACCAGTGGGTTTCCGTATACGCGACGCACGGGCATCGGCAGGGTCAGGCTTAGCGTATCCCCCTCCCGCCAGGTTCGGCTGATGTGCAAATAGCCTTTACGTACATCTTGTGCAACCGGTTGACCATTCAGCAAAATCTGCGGCGCGGTACACCAGTCCGGCAGGCGTAACGCCAGGGTATGATCGACCGGCAGCGGTGATTCAATGGCGATTGTTACCTGCTCATGCCACGGGTAATTTCCGTTAATGCGCAGTTTAAGCACGCCGTCTGCCACAGGAACTTCCATGCTATTGCCCACATACATATTGATATACAGTGCGTCCTGACGTGGCGTATAGATGTAATGGCCAATAGAAGTGAGTACGCGGGCGATATTGGGCGGGCAGCAGGCGCAGCCAAACCAGCGCTGGCGAACGGGCTTCACATGGTCGTAAATATGATTGAATTTTAAAGATTTAGGATGCACCTCCAGCGGGTTAACGTAGAAGAAGTGCTTCCCGTCCAGCGCCATGCCGCCAAGTACGGTGTTATACAGGGCGCGCTCCATCACGTCGGCATACTGGCTGTCGGCTTCCATTTCCAGCATCCGGCGGGCGAACATCATTAGCCCGATTGAGGCGCAACTTTCGGCATAGACGGAATCGTTGGGCAGATCGTAATCGCTGCTAAACGCCTCGCCGCTGCTTTGCGAGCCGATCCCGCCGGTAATATACAACTGACGCTGGGCCATATTATTCCACAGACGCAAACAATCCTGACGCTTGCTTTCGTCCTGACTTAAGCGTGCCAGATGCGCCACGCCGGTCATCAGATAAACAAAACGTACGGCATGACCGATGGCTGTTTGCTGCTCAGAAACAGGCTGGTGTGCCTGACTATAAGGCTTATCTTTCACCATCCACGCCGGACCGTAGGTGTGCCAGTAAGACGTTTGGCCGCGTTTTTCGTACTCTTCGTCATAAAAATGAGGTTGCGCACCGCGTTGCTCAACAAAGTAATTTACCAGCGCCATATAGCGTGGTTGCTGAGTGACTTCGTACAAACGCATTAATGCCAGCTCGATTTCCGGGTGTCCGGGGTAGCCGCGCAGTTGATTCTTTCCCAGCCCAAAAACGCTGTCGATATGATCTGCCAGGCGGCACACCACCTCTAACAGACGACGTTTCCCCGTCGCCTGGTAGAAAGCGACGCCCGCTTCAATCAAATGACCCGCACAGTACAACTCATGACACTCAGCGAGATTAGTCCAGCGTTCATCCGGGGCTTTGACCGTAAAATACGTATTGAGATAGCCATCTTCACACTGCGCGGCGGCGATCAGTTCAATAACTTCATCGGCAGTTTTCTCAAGCTCCGCATCGGGCTTCTGGCACAGCGACCAGGCGACGGCTTCCAGCCATTTCGCCACGTCGCTGTCCTGAAAAACCATCCCGTAAAACTCACCTTGCTGAAGGCCTGCGGCGATGCGGAAATTCTCGATCGCATGGCTTGGCTCCGCTTCTGTAATGCGGTCATTGAGCGCATCCCACTGGTAGGGGATCACCACGTCACGCACCAACTGCTGATATTGTCCGAGAAACGGATCGCTGACCGTGAGCTTGTGCAGGTCGACTTCCAGTACATTCATTTCGTGCTCCTTAAGGCTGTACATGACGTTGACGCAGATCGGTAGCAATGCGCGACATCATCGGGTTATTGAGTTTGCAGATGCGGACAGACAGCGCCAGCAGCAGGTGGAACAGTGCGGGCAGCAGCGTCTCCATGGCAGTAATCCCTTGCAGCGAACTGGCGGTTTGATTACCGGCGCCGGGCTGATAGGCGACAAAAATAAACAACAGGCTGATAATCCCCGCACTGGAGGCCCAGGCCAGTTTGATGAAGAACAGGTTGAAGGCGAAGTTCATCCCGGAGGAACGAACACCGGTTTTCCACTCGCCATAATCATCGGCGAAGGCCATCAGCGAAAAGTGCAGCGGCAGCGTGAAGCCCAGGATAATGCCGTTACCGAGGATAATCGCCAGCCACAATGTCTGATAAGCCGGGCCGGTTGGCAGGAACCACATCAGCACCGCCAGCGCCGCCAACATCAGGTTGGTGTAGTAATAGAGTTTGACGGTATCAATGCGTCGGGTCAGCGGGCTGACGAGCACTGAACCGATGATAGAGGCAAAGGTTACCATGGTGAAAAACAGCGACGTGTAAGCGGTGCTGCCTTCCAGCACATAGGTAATGAAATACATATATCCGCCGCCGCGAATATTGAAGACGTTGATCAGCAGGAACGACATCACCAACATCAGCAGTAACTGGTCATTTTTGCGCAGGCCGCCAATATGCTCGCGCAGGGTAAATTTCCCCATCATCGCCAGCGGCACACGTTCACGCACCCAGAAGAAACAGCACAGGAACATGACCACCGCGATGGCGCACAGGACGCCGACACCGAACTGGTAACCCTGCGCGGCATTGCCCTGGCCCAGCACATCCACCATCCACGGCAGGCCGACGGAGACGAGAAAACCCGCCACGCCGCATAGCACAAAGCGCCAGGACTGGCAGGCGATCACCTCATTATGGCGGGTGGTCATGGTGTTAATCAGCGCACAGTACGGTACGTTGATGGCGGTATAGCCGACGGAGAGCAACAGATAGGTGCCGAATGCCCAGGCGATTTTTACGCCCATGCTGGCGTCTGGGACGGTAAAGGTCAGCACGCCGATAATGCCAATCGGAACCGCGACCCACAGCTGCCAGGGGCGAAAGCGTCCCCAGCGGCTTTGCGTCCGATCGGCGAGAACGCCCATGATGGGGTCGGAAATCGCATCAAACACGCGCAGGGCAATAAACAATGTGCCGACCAGCGCGGGTGTTAACCCGAAGACATCCGTGTAGAAGAACGTCAGGAAGTTCATGATCAGGCAGGTAATCACCGTCCCGCCTGCATCGCCTAACCCATACCCTATTTTTTCACGCAGGGATAATTTGTCGTCTTGCGCACGCTGTGCCAAATCAGATGTCGTAATCGGAGCCGAAGTCATAAATAACTCCTGGAAGTGATATTCGGAATGTATCCCGCAACTCTGCGGATTATTTGGATGTAATTTGCAAAATACATGATTAATTTTGCACGTTATGTTTGGGTCAACAAGGGAAGAGAAAAATATAAAAAGGTGACAATTCCGACTTCATTGGGAAAATGTGATTTCGATCCGGCGAAAAGCAATTTTATCGTGAATAATCAAATGCAAAGGTCGGTTTAATTAATGCAAAAAGCGGGAATTTGAATATATATGCTCGAATTGTCCATGTCTCTGCCGATTAAAGTGCAAAACGGCGGATTATTTATTTCACGCGGTATCGGTAGCCATCCTGCGCGGCAATTGCAATCCTGGGAAATAATCTTTGTCGAAAAAGGGACATTAACGATTCGCGAAGGCCATACTGTTTTTTGCGTGAATGCCGGAGAAAGTTTGCTGCTGTGGCCGCATCGCTTACATATTGGCGTCGGGCAATTTCCGCCCGATTTAAAATTTTACTGGCTGCACTTTGAGTTAACGACAGGAAACGATGCTTCATCAACAGAACCGTTACTTGCGATTCCTCAGCATACCAGGGTGAGCGAGCCGCAATATATTATTTCGCTGTTTCGCCAGTTTTTACGCGAGCAGGAAAACATTCATCGCAGCATGGCGCTGGAACTGATCCTGTTGCTGATTTTGCAGCAAATATCCGCGGCCGCCGGTGAGCAACCTGTTGATAGCCCTGGGAATGCGCTGGCATGGAAAGCGCAGCAAATAATCCACACTCAGTTCCACCTGCCGATTGGCGCTTCAACGCTGGCGAGAGAACTGCATTGCAATGCCGACTATCTGGGACGTGTTTTCCGCGGCGCTTTTCGGCTGACACTCACCGAAGCGTTGCATCGTCAACGGGTGAGGGCGGCAGAAAAACTGTTAATCAGCGATTCGCTGTCGCTCACTGAAGTGGCGAGGAGATGTGGATTTAACGACGTGGGCTATTTTCGCAAAATCTTCCGCAAGCATACCAGCCTGACCCCAGCGGCCTGGAAACGGCGCTATTGTAAGGAACATATCAATAGCGCCTGACCCGTTACTGCCCGTAATAGGCATTCGCGCCGTGTTTACGCAGATAGTGTTTATCCAGTAATTCAGGCTGCATATCCGGTAACTGTGGGGCCAACTGGCGTGAGAACAGCCCCATATAGGCGCACTCCTCTAGGACTACGGCGTTATGCACAGCATCCGCGGCGTTTTTACCCCAGGCGAACGGGCCGTGTGAATGCACCAGTACCGCCGGAACCTGCATCGGGTTCAGGTCCCGTTGCTCAAACGTTTTAATGATCACTTCGCCGGTCTGGTATTCATATTCACCGTTGATCTCTTCTACGGTCATCAGTCGGGTACATGGGATCGTGCCGTAAAAGTAGTCGGCATGCGTGGTGCCCCATGCCGGGAGATCAAGACCCGCCTGCGACCAGATTGTCGCGTGGCGTGAGTGCGTGTGCACAATGCCGCCGATCTCAGGGTAACGGCGATACAGCGCCAGATGGGTTGGCGTGTCGGAGGAGGGTTTTTTACTGCCTTCAACCACGTTGCCGCTGGCGATATCCACGATCACCATATCATCGGCGGTCATCACGTCATATTCCACGCCGGATGGCTTGATCACCATCAGCTTGCGTGTTTCATCTACTGCGCTGACATTACCCCAGGTAAAGGTGACTAAACCATGTGCCGGCAGCGCCAGATTCGCCGCCAGTACCTCGGCTTTCAGTTGTTCTAACATGGGAAACCTCCTTCCTGCATACGGTCTTCTATCCAGCGTCGGGCCTGGATAATTTCCAGCACCGGTTCTTTTGCTTTTTCCGTCCACATTTCAATCAGAAACGATCCGCGATAGTTCAATTGATGCAGCGTTTTGAAGATGCCCACAAAGTCCACGCATCCTTCGCCAAAGGGGACATCGCGAAACTGGCCCGGATGAGTTTCGGTTACCGGCAGCGTGTCCTTCAGATGGATAGCGGCGATACGGTCGATGCCCAACGTCAATTCAGCCGTAACGTCATTACCCCATGCGCTGAGGTTGCCCACGTCCGGGTAGACGGTGAACCATGGCGATGAGAGCATGTCATCCCACTTTTTCCACTTGCTGATCGAGTTCATAAATGCGGTATCCATGATTTCTACCGCCAGCATCACCTGCGCGGCGGCGGCTTGCTCAACTGCCCATGCCAGCCCCTCGGCAAAGCGCTGCTGTGTACCTTCGTCATGTTCTTCGTAATAGACGTCGTAACCGGCCAGTTGAATTGTGCGAATACCTAAATCCCGAGCCAGGCGGATGGCTTTGGTCATGATGTCGCGTGCCCGGGCGCGGACGGCTTCATCGCGACTGCCAAAGGGAAAACGGCGGTGGGCCGACAGACACATAGAAGGAATGGCCACGCCGGTTTCCAGCATCGCGCTCACCAGCGATGCGCGCTGGGCAGGAGTCCAGTCAAGGCGCGACAGACGTTCATCGGTTTCATCTACCGACATTTCAACGAAATCAAAACCGCAGCTTTTCGCCAGCACTAACCGCTCCGGCCAGGTGAGGTCTTTGGCCAGCGCTTTTTCATAGATACCTAACGGATGATTACGCATACTGTGCCCCCCAGATGGCGTCGATTTGCGCATGGAATTCGGCGGCAACCTGCGCCGGGTTTTGTGCTCCCGCCAGCGCGCGTCCGGCGATAAAGGCTTTGACGTTGATGTCGCGAAACAGCGGCAGGTCGGCGGGCGTAATTCCACCGGTAATCGACAGCTCCAGACCGATATCAGAAAGCGCCTGCATCCGCGCCAGATCCGCTTCCCCCCACAGTTGACCGCTGGCCTGCGCATCGCGTCCACGATGGTAAATCGCCTGGCGAACGCCGACGCGATACCAGTCGCGGGCATCATCCAGGGTCCAGTTGCCGAACAGTTCCATCTGAATTTCGCCGCCGCAGGACTGCGCGACGCCATGGCCTTTTTCCACCGTAGCGAGCGGCGCGGCGCAGATGATGGTCATCCAGTTGGCGCCTGCGTCAAACGCCTGCTGTGCGAGGGTTTCGCCCGCATCTGCCACCTTCCAGTCGGCGACGATGATTTTATTCGGGCACTGTGCTCGCAGCGCTTTCACGGCGGAAAGGCCTTCGGTTAAACAGAGAATCGTGCCTGCCTCAACGATATCGACACTTTCCTGTAGCAGCGCGACATCGCGTTGGGCCGCTTGCAGATTCGTGTGGTCAAGCGCCAGTTGCAGTAATGGTCGACTCATTATTCGTGCTCCTTAATACGGGCGTGATAGCCCTGCAGTGCGGTAATTAAATTCTGGTATTGGCGGTATTTGCGCTGATAGTTCGCATGCGCCGCGGCGTCCGGCAACAGGGTGCGTACCGGGTGCTGTAAGCTGCGCTGGGCATCGCTGAAATTGTGATAAACACCAGTGCCTACGCGGGCGGCGAGCGCTGCGCCAAAGCATCCGGTCTCTTCAACCTGCGGCAGTTCGATACGTAAACCGCTGACGTCTGCCAGCATTTGCATCCAAATGTCGGAGTGTGCCGGACCTCCGGTAACGCGCAGGGTATGCGCCTTGGTAAAGCGCTCACGCATACGGTTGAGGTGGGTCATATGGCTGAAAACCACGCCTTCGTAGATGGCCTGTAACAAGTGGGCACGGGTGTGTATAGCCTGCATGCCATAAAAACCGCTGGTCATCTCCAGCCCGGCGTTACTGCCATACAAAAAAGGCAGGAATAAAAGATCGCTACTGGCTTTTGGCAAGCTGGCAACGGCCTGGTTGATCTCATCGAAAGAGAGTTCGCCCCACTGGGCGGTAAACCACTCCAGATTGCCGGAAGAGGTCGGGCTGGCTTCGTGAACGATGTACTGCCCGTCATTGACATAGCGGCCATAGACGTAAGGATGCGCTTCGTGGTTGCGCAGGCCGTGAGCGATCCCGCTGGTGACGGCCCAGGTTCCCATTACCGCGTTGAGGGTGTGTTCATCTTCGATCCCGGCGCAGAGTGCGGTGGAAACCACATCAAACAGACCGCCGACGACGGGAGTACCCGCCGCCAGACCGGTTATGGCGGCTGTTTGAGCGGTGATTTCCCCGCATATTTCTGCTGAACCGACAATGGGCGGTAGCGCATTGTCGACTTCACTGATGCCTAGCCACTGGGTCAGACGCGGGTCGTACTGACCTGTCGTCATGTTGTAGAGGTTGGACTCGGAGATGTTGCTCTCTTCGCAGCCTTTCACGCCGGTTAAGCACCAGCGCAGGTAGTCATGGCCCATCATGACGCAGCCGATTTGCGCGTAGCGTTGCGGTTCATTTTCTTTCACCCAGCGCAGGAGGGATGCGGGATGTCCGGTCCATAATGTCTGGCGGGTGATCGGGTAGAGCTGCTCGGGGATCCCATCCTGCTGCCAGCGCTGAACGATGTCCATCGCACGTCGATCGGAAGAAAGAATGGCATTGCCCAGCGGCTTATCCTGTTTATCGAGAAGGAACAGTCCCTTGCCCTGAGCGGAAATACCGATGCCTTTGATTTGTTCACCGAATACGCCAGTGCGCTTCAACAGCCCGGCAATTGTGGCAACACACTGTTGCCACAATTGGTGCATATCGCGTTCGGCGTAACCCGGTAATGGCGATACGGTCTGCAACGATTGCCGGTTAATTCCATGCTCATGACCTTTGGCATCATACAAACCGGCTTTCAGATAGGTACCGCCACAATCGATCCCCAGCCAAAAGGTCTCTCTATCACTCATCTTTGTTATCTCATTTTTGCCGGATGGCGCTGCGCGTATCCGGCCTTGGGTATTTATTGATTTTGTAGGCCCGGTAAGCGCAGCGCCCCCGGGCATGGTTTTACGCCGTGCGTTTATGTGGGTTCAGTGTTTTGAGCGGCGCGGAACCCGCGTCACATTTCGCTGGCAGCAGCAGCGCCATCAGCGCGGCCAGAGCCAGTGAGACAGCCAGGCAGTAAACGCCTGCATCTTTGCTGTACAGGGTGATAAGTACGCCGACCGCGTAAGGGCCGCAGAAACCGCCGAGGTTACCCAACGCATTGATGACCCCACGTGCGCCACCGGCCATTTCCGCGCTGAACAAACGCGCCGGAATAGTCCAGAACACGCCTGCAGCCGATTGCAGGAAGAATCCGCAGCCAACCAGCGCGGCATAAGCCAGCCAGACGTTATTTTTCAGGGCTACAGAGAGGAACATGCACAGGGCAAAGCCAATCAGCGGCAGGCAGACGAACAGCTTGCGTTTGCCGGTCCGGTCAGAGAGGGAAGAGAACAGGAACATCCCGGCAATCGCGCCGACGTACGGCAGAATAGCGAGCATGCCAACTTGCCCCATGCTGCTGTGGGTCAACTCTTTGAGGATGGTCGGCAGCCACAGGGTGTAACCGTAAATCCCGGTCTGATAGAAGAAGTTCAGCGCGATAAGTTGCCACATGGTTTTGTCGGACAGCACCGCGCCCAGAGAGGCATTTTTGACCTCTGTTCCGGCAATCGCTTTTTGCTCGGCGGCCAGGGTTTCTACCAGGTAATTTTTCTCCGCCTCAGAGATCCAGCGCGCTTCCTGCGGACGGTCGTAAACGGTATAGGCCCACAGCACCAGAACGACGACGGAGAGTAAACCTTCAATGATGAACAGCCAGCGCCAGTCGAGTACGGTGATTATCCAGCCTGAGAGCGGGGCGGTAATGATCCCGGCAATAGGCACGAACATAATCACAATCGCATTGGCGCGACCGCGTTCGGCGTCGGGGAACCAGTTACTGATCATCGTCAGCACCACCGGCAGCATGCCGCCTTCGGCCACGCCGAGTAAGAAACGCAAAACCAGCAGTTGATACTGATTAGTGATCAATCCCGTCAGAACGGAAATAACCGCCCAGGCAACCAGCGACCAGCCGATAAATTTCTTGCCGCTGCCGTGTACGGCAATTTTTCCGCCGGGAACCTGTAAAAACAGATAACCGATGAAGAAAATTCCCCCGGCCAGACCGGCCATGGTGGCGGAAATACCTAATTCTTCATCCATACCGCCGGGCATCGCAAATGCGATATTAACGCGGTCCATATAAGAGATAATACAAGCGATCAGAATTGGGGGAATAATCCGCAGCCAGCGCTGACGGGGTATATCTTTGAGTGTAGGGCGAGAGGTCATGTTCATATTAATATTCTCGTAGGGTCGTATTTTTATAGTTTTGCTTTGTTTAATGCAGCGATGCCGTCGCGTAATATCGCTACGCGATGGTTCACATCTGCATTGGCATTTATTTCCAGCAATTTAATACCGGCAAACTGCAATGGATCGCTTCCTGCGCAGGCGAATAATTCGCGGGCATGGTCCGTGGTCATCAGGCTCTGCGGACAGAAAGGGGCAAATGGTGCGTGAAGGTCCTGCCACTCGCCGTATTCTCCTGTCAGCGTCGTGCCGGAGAACATCAGCGCGCCCAGTTTCCCGGCCCGTTTGGCCTGCTGCGTGTGGGCCAGCGGTAGGGCGAGGTCCTGCCCTTCAATCGCCGATCGCGCCCAGTTAATACACACGCTGATGTCGTAACCGGCGATCGCGTCCAGTACGTTTTCTAACGGCAAAAATCCTTTGCGTGGTGCGGGGCCAGTCATAGCATCGCAATGTTCCAGTACCAGATCGCAGGACCAGTCCCAACGGGTAATTTCCTGGAGCGAACGGGCAAACGCGTCGGTGGCCTGAGCGACATTTGGGTTGCTTGCCAGTGGAGCGGCATGAAGTTCAAGGGCGATTATTTTCCCGGCACTGGCCGCATTAATATGGTTGATTTTCTGGTGCAGATGGCGGTAATACGCCACACAGGCCTGACGCTGCTCTTCGTTGCTGGAGGCCAGCCCAAAACCGCTATTGTTACCACGACGACGCATGGTCTCCATAATCGCTGTGACCACGATTTGCCACTCGCCTGGCGTATGGCGCAATAACCACTCGTCACCTAACGGATGCAGATGCTCAAGGCAGGGCTGCTCCAGTCCGCGAATATCCGGGGTATCGGAGAGTTGACGCCAGAAGTCCTTCTCTTCCTCTTCACTCTTTTGGTGAAATGAGGGTGCACAAGGGTACGCACCGATAATATAACCGGTAGTGTTAGCTTTCATTTTTGTGCTCCTTTTATAAAACTGAAATAGCAACCTTCACGACTATTTTGCGGATCGGCGTGGCGACAGTTTTATGACATGCTGGACGATGAACATCCTGCGGGAAAAATATGGCGTAACTTCCCGGAATCATTTCAATAAAAGATTCATGTTCGCTGGCGTGATAAAAAATAATATCGCGCTGTTCTAATAACGATTCGCTGATTTGGTTATTTCCGGTATCAATGGCGATACCGATTTTTTCTTCACCCCAGGCTAAAAACTGAATATCCAGATAGCGGCGATGTACTTCAGGGCGATTTTCGGCAGCGTCACGCGTGGTTAAATCGATAATTTGCGCGAAGATATTTTTACCGTCTATCTCCACCACGCCCGGCTCCAGTTTGCGGAAATCCGTGGTGCGCAGGAAATCGAGCGCCCTTTCAATCGCTGCGGGCAAACGACACGGATTAGGCTGAGCAATATGTCCAAAGATCATGGTGTTGCTCCTTACAGCGACTGAATTTTTGCCCAGACGCTGTCATCAATGGTGATACCGTTACGGCGATTTTCTTCCAGTAGCTTTGTAAACTCGTGGCCTGGCAGACGAACAGGCGTGTTTTCATCCGCGCGTTCGGCGGTGGTGATGAAATCCATAATCCGCTGTAGTTTGGCATCGCGCGTGGCGCCATCGATCAGCTTATCCACTTCAATGGCGATGAAAATCTGCGAAACGCCATATTCGTCGCTGTTATCCTGAGTGACCTCCGCAACGGAAGAGCCGTCAGAAAGCAGGGTGGCAATCATATCCAGCACAATCGACAGACCTGAACCTTTCCAGTAACCCATTGGCAGAATGCGACGATTTTTTTCGATAATGCCAGGCTCTTTGGTGAGATTGCCTTCATCGTCAAAGCCACCGTCTACCGGCAGTTCGCGACCGGCCAGGCGATTCACTTCCAGCATGCCGTAGGAGAACATCGACATCGACATATCAACCATGGTGATTGGCGTGGAGGGGATGGCGACAATCAGCGGGTTAGTACCAATGCGGCACTCCTTCGAACCCCACGGCGGCATGACGGCAATTGAGTTGGTCCAGCAGATACCAATGTACCCTTTCTCCGCGGCCTGCCAGCCATAGCTGCCGCCACGCATCCAGTGGTTGGCGTTACGCAGCGCCACCAGACCAATACCGTGATCGGAGGCCAGCTCAATGGCTCGGTCCATCATCTTTTTCGCCGTCAGGTTGCCGATCGAACGCTGGGCATCCCATTGCTCAATCGCCCCCAGGCTGGTGATGCGCTGTGGTTTGGCTTCAGGAATGATGTCGCCGTTATCCAGTTGCTGAATGAAGCGGGGAAAACGGTTGACGCCATGCGAATAGACGCCGGATTCGGTGGTGCGCGCGAACATTTCTGCACAGGCATCGGCGGTTTCAACGGCGATACCGCGTGCCAGCAGTACCCGATTGAACGCATCTTTTAACTGTTCAAAGGTGACTTTCATTCCTGTTTCCTTGTTTAAATTTGATCGCTTTTTTATCTCTAAATTTCACTATGCGAAATCTGATTTCAAATATAGCGATCAAAATTTAACAGATCAACGGGGTGGCCTGTTTTTTAAAATCTGCAAAATCAAATAGTTGTGTTTTTTTGGTTCAGATCGTGAACTGAAACACACTTTGCGCTACCATCAGAGCGCGACGAAAAGGGGAGCGGAAAAAATGGGCACAAAAGAGAGTGAAATGACGCAAGACAAAGAGAGGCCAGCCGGAAGTCAGAGCCTGTTCCGTGGTTTGATGTTGATTGAGATCCTGAGCAACTATCCGAATGGGTGCCCGCTGGCCCACCTGTCTGAACTGGCGGGGCTGAACAAAAGTACCGTGCATCGACTCCTGCAAGGATTGCAGTCCTGCGGCTATGTCACACCCGCACCCGCTGCGGGCAGCTATCGGCTGACCACTAAATTTATCGCCGTTGGGCAGAAGGCGCTGTCGTCACTGAATATCATCCATGTCGCCGCGCCGCACCTTGAAGCGCTGAATATTGCCACCGGCGAAACCATCAACTTCTCCAGCCGTGAAGATGACCACGCTATTTTGATCTATAAGCTCGAGCCGACAACGGGCATGCTGCGTACCCGCGCCTATATCGGCCAGCATATGCCGCTGTACTGCTCCGCGATGGGCAAAATCTATATGGCGTTTGGGCATGCGGATTACGTGGCGTCCTACTGGGAGAGCCATCAGGATCTGATTCAGCCTCTGACCCGCAATACCATTACCGGTTTACCGGCGATGTATGACGAACTGGCGCAAATCCGCGAAAGCAGTATGGCGATGGATCGAGAAGAGAACGAGCTGGGGGTTTCCTGTATTGCCGTGCCGGTGTTTGATATTCACGGTCGGGTGCCGTATTCGGTGTCGATTTCACTTTCTACCTCACGTCTGAAGCAGGTAGGGGAAAAGAATTTACTTAAGCCGCTGCGCGAAACCGCTCAGGCAATTTCCAATGAGCTGGGCTTTACCGTTCGCGATTAGGCGCATGCCTGGCGTCGTTCAGTCACCTGACAAAATTTAACCGTTTCCCCTGTCCGATCAAGGCAGCAGGGAGTCTCTCTCTGGCAATCTGTGGTTTTCACTCTGACGGAGGGGGCAATGAACGAGTTTATTATGGCGGATGCGGCAAAATGTATTGGGTGTCGTACCTGCGAAGTTGCCTGCGTTGTCGCACATCAGGAAAATCAGGATTGCGCATCGGTCTCCTCCGCGGCGTTTATCCCGCGGATTCGGGTGATTAAAGACGATGCCTTTACGACGGCAGTAGCCTGTCATCAGTGCGAAGATGCTCCCTGCGCTAATGTGTGTCCAACGCACGCTATTCGTCGTGAACATGGACATATCTTCGTTGAACAGGCGCAGTGTATTGGCTGTAAAAGCTGCATGATCGCATGTCCGTTTGGGGCGATGAATGTTGTCGCACGAACGGCACGGGCGCAGGCGATAAAATGTGATTTGTGCTGGCATCGCGAGGCGGGACCTGCATGTGTAGAAGCCTGCCCGACCAATGCCTTGCAGTGTATTGATGCTGTCAGTATGCAGCGACAGCGTCTGCGTTCACAGCCGCTGTGAAGCGATCCCGACCCACGCTCGGGTCGGGATTTGCGTTAGCCTTCCAGCCAGGCGCGCTCGATCTCTTCCGCCAGAATCTTCACGCCCGCTTCGATTTTCTCCGGCTCTGGAACGTAATTCATGCGCATGCACTGATGAGTATGCGGCCAGGGTTTATCCAGCCCCGGGAAGAAGTAGTCACCAGGAACCATCAGTACGCCGCGCGCTTTCAGGCGCTGATACAACAGTTCGGTGGTGATCGGTAAATCTTTGAACCATAACCACAGGAAAATCGCCCCTTCTGGTTTATGGATGAGACAGCGATCTTCAGGTAAATAGCGGCGAATGATCGCAATAGTCTGCTGAACGCGCTGGTAATAAAACGGTTTGATCACTGTCTCAGAAAGGCGCAGAAGATCGTTACGTTTAATCATTTCGCACATCATCGCCGGTCCCATTCCGCCGGGTGCAAGGCTGATAATGCCGTTCATATTGGTGATGGCGGTGATGATTTTTTCATTGGCGATAATGATGCCGCAGCGGGAGCCTGGCAGACCCAGCTTAGAAAGGCTCATGCATAGCACAATGTTTGGGTTCCACAGCGGCCGCGCTTCGCTAAAAATGATGCCAGGGAACGGTACGCCATACGCGTTATCGATCACCAACGGGATGCCGTGCTGGTTGGCCAGCCGATCCAGCTTCATCAGCTCTTCGTCGGTGATCACGTTGCCTGTCGGGTTAGTCGGGCGCGACACGCAGATCATCCCCGTTTCTTCACCGATGTGCAGATGTTCAAAATCAACGTGATACTTAAACTGCCCTTCTGGTAACAGTTCGATGTTTGGGCGTGCAGAGACAAAGAGTTCTTCTTCCAGCCCGGAATCGGCATAGCCAATATATTCCGGCGCTAATGGGAACAACACTTTTTGTGTTGTTCCGTCGGCGCGGCGTCCGGCGAAGAGATTGAATAAGTAGAAAAATGCGCTCTGACTGCCATTTGTCAGTGCAATATTTTGTGGCTCGATATCCCAACCCTGCTTCTCACGTAGCAGTTTCGCCAGCTCGGCCAGTAGCTCGGTTTTACCTTGTGGACCGTCATAATTGCAAAGCGCATCAGTGGCTTTGCCGTTTTCCAGCATATCTGCCAGCAGAGACTGAAAGTAATTTTTCATCTCTGGGATTTGCGCCGGATTACCGCCGCCGAGCATGATGGCGCCTGGTGTGCGTAAGCCATCGTTGAGGTCCTCCATCAGGCGTGTGATGCCTGAATGGCGGGTAAATTTGTCGCCAAAAAGTGAGAATGTCATAGCAGGTGGTCTGTCGAACTGAGTAGTAAAGTGGCTAACCATAGCGCTACCTATGGCGGGGTGCAAATCACGGGTATCAGGCTGGATTGATGTTTTGTGCTGCAGATTTTTGTCGGGGTGGTGTTTTATCGTGAATTGGGCTTCTCGCATCAGCGAGTACGAGAAGCCCGTCAGGATCAGTGCTGACCGGCCCACACCACCATAACTTTATCGTTGCCATGTTCACGGACGAATCCGTACCCCTGCTTCAATGTCAGCGTGGTTTGTTTACCGGCGCCAATGGCGGGATGTCTGGCCCTGAACTGGCTGATACGTTGCCAGTGTACGACGCTGGCGGCAGATTTCCCGGTCACATCCAGCCAGTTCATCTCTGAGCGCGTACCCTGCAAGGGATCGGAACCCGTGGGGCCAAAAGGCCGGGCCGACTCGTCACCGTAAAACAGTTGTACTGCCCCTGGCGCCAGCAGCAATAGCTCGGCGGCTTTGTCTCCACCCTCGCGAAACAGCCGGGTATCATGGGAGGAGAGATAGCTCAGGACATTGAAATCCTGCAGTTTTTCTGCCATCTGCTGCCAGGTGAGATCCATATTTGCCAGACAATCAACGGCTTTCGCCGCCTGCTCCTGATAGTCGAAATTGATCATCGCGTCGAAACCGTGACGATAATAGTCGCTTTGCATGACGCCGTGACCCCAGGCTTCACCGGTCATCCAGAAGGGTTTATCATCCAGCGCTTTGTCCGGGTTGGCTTTCTTCCATTCGACCAGCGCCGCGCTGGCCTGTGTTTTGAGCTGCTGCCAGGCGGGCAGCTCAACGTGTTTGGCGGTATCGACCCGAAAGCCGTCAATTCCGTAATCGCGCACCCACTGACTGAGCCAGTGGGTCAGATAGTCACGGGGCGTGTAGCCGGCGATAGCTTTGGCGTGAGTATCTGGTTTGTGCTGATAAAAATTAGGCAGGCCGGAAGGCGTGGTGGATTCGGTTTTCAGATCGGGCAGAAAAGCCAGCGACATGGTCAGGTCGTCAAAGCCAGGGTTGTCGTAATCGCCAATATCGGTGCGGATCCAGTTTTTGCCCCACCATTTTTCCCAGCCGGTTTTATCGCTGAAGTTGATGTAATCATTAAAGCTATGCCAGCTCTGCCCGGCGGCTGGCTTCCAGTCCGTCCAGCGTTCGCCGAGCGTGTTTTTCAGCTCATCGCCTGATAAGTACAGCGCCCCAAACTGATATTCCTGCATATCCGCCAGTGTGGCGTAACCAGCATGGTTCATCACGACATCGAACAGGACACGGATGCCGCGCTGGTGAGCGCCGTCAACCAGCGCGCGCAGATCGTTTTCGTTGCCCATATTGGCGTCGAGCGTGGTCCAGTCCTGAGTGTAGTAGCCATGATAGGCGTAGTGGGGAAAATCGCCTTTGGTGCCACCGCCGACCCAGCCGTGGATTTGCTCAAACGGCGCGCTGATCCATAGCGCATTGACGCCCAGTTGTTGCAGATAGTCGAGTTTGCTGGCAAGACCGCGTAAATCGCCGCCGTGGAAGGTGCCAATTTCCTGCATACCGTCGTTGCGCCGACCGTAGCTGTGGTCATTGCCCGGATCGCCATTCATAAAGCGGTCTGTCAGGACGAAATACACCGTCGCGTTATGCCAGTCGAAAGCTGCGGGGGCGTCGGTTTCCGCCCGTTCCAGCAGCAACAATCCGTTACTGGTTGCGGCGGGCTGCAGGGTAATCGACCCGTTTTTTACCGTCGCCGTTTGGTTACTGTAGTAGTCGCGCACCACGGCGCCTTCCGGGAAGGTCTGACTGACGTCCAGCGTTAATGGCGAACCATCCCATTTCGGACACTGGCGAATTTGGACACTGACGGGGTCTGCGGCGCTTTTGACTGAGAGCATCAGCGTTGGCGTGCCGGAGCGGGTATCGACTTCCAGCGTGTAATCGCCGTCCTTGAATAAACGCCACTGCGGCGGGGCGCCTTCACACGGTTTGAGCGACAGCATCTGGTTGAGTTTTATTGCATCAGCTGGCTGCCAGCACTGTTGGTCAAAATTCAGAATTAAAGGACGAGTACCCTTCGTCAACGCTGCATGGCTGACGAATTTACCCGTACCTTCCGCTTCGAAGGTGGGAAGTCCCTGAGAGGTCCATGTTGAGGCGATGGCAATTCCGGGTATTAGCGCCAGCGCAACGGCTGCAAGTTTCATAATGCTGTCCTTGATGCTGCGATTTTCGCCAGTTTGCCAGTGAAATCAGGCCGGAAACTCCTCCTTTGAGCTGATTCCGCCAGGAGGAGAAGTGAGGGTGAGCTAATGCGCACAAAAAATGAACTTATTTTGCGATAACCCCCACATTTTCATCAAATTAATGGCGCCCCGAATCGTTAACGCGTGACATAGTTTCAGAATTGGACTATTCCTTTGGGTGCTCTTGACCGTTATTTTTGATATGATTTGAGATTCATCTCTCATTTTTGTGAAAAATATAAGGTGTTGGAATGTATAAATCCGACCAGGAGACCTAATGATATTGACTCCCATTCGACGATATGGGGCAATGATTCTTATGTTACTCACCGTTGCATTTTCGGGTGAGGTGCTGGCAAAGACACACACGGCGACAACGAGTCACAAGCCCCAGGTAATCAAGGCAAGTAATAAACAGGTTAGCAGTAAACAAGAGTATTCTCGCAATAGTGCAAAGAGTAGTTCACTTCCTGATTTGCGAAAATACCCTTCCGGAACACCAAGGAAAAAAGCGTTTCTCCGGACGGTTATGCCTTATATTACCAGCCAAAATGCTGCCATTACGGCGGATCGTAACTGGCTGATTTCAAAACAGTACCAGAATCGCTGGTCACCGACAGAGCGTACGCGGATGAAAGACATCGCCAAGCGCTACAAGGTGAGCTGGTCTGGTAACACGCGTAAAATTCCGTGGAATACGCTGCTTGAGCGTGTAGACATTATCCCGACCAGTATGGTGGCAACCATGGCTGCGGCTGAAAGCGGCTGGGGTACGTCGAAGCTGGCGCGGAGCAACAACAACCTGTTTGGCATGAAATGTGGCAAAGGGCGTTGTAACAATGCTCCGGGTAAGGTGAAAGGCTACTCACAGTTTGAATCAGTGAAAGAGTCAGTCAATGCCTATGTCATTAACCTGAATACGCACCCTGCTTACTCTTCTTTCCGTAAGTCACGTGCGCAACTGCGTAAAGCCGATCAGGAAGTCACCGCTACCGCGATGATCCATAAGCTGAAGGGGTATTCTACGAAGGGACAGAGCTACAACAACTATCTGTTCGCAATGTATCAGGATAACCAGCGCTTAATCGCCGCGCATATGTAACGTGTGTAATCCGGTCTACAAGTCATTTGTAGGCCGGATCAAACGAAGCCGCCATCCGGCAATTCCCTCTATAGCAACACTTCACTATTCACATCGCGATACTCTTTTGGCGTCGTGTCGTACTCTTTCTTGAAGACGGAATAGAAGTATTGCAAAGATGGATAACCGCACATTTGTGAAATTTCGTTGATTGAAAGCGTGGTGGAAATCAACAGGCTGCGCGCTTTTTCCAGCTTTTCGGCATGAATCACCGCATGGATAGTTTCTCCGACCTCTTCTTTAAAACGTTTCTCCAGGTTCGACCGCGAAATCCCCACGGCATCCAGTACCTGTTCGACTTTAATGCCTTTGCAGGCATGGTTGCGGATAAAGTGCATCGCCTGAATCACCGCCGGATCGGTCAATGAACGGTAGTCAGTTGAACGGCGTTCAATGACGCGCACTGGAGGGACCAGTATGCGTTGCAGCGGTAGTTCTTCACTAGCCAGTAAGCGGTGCAAAAGCTTAGCGGCCTGATACCCCATCTGCCTGGCCCCCTGAGCAACGGATGACAGCGCCACCCGCGACAGGTAACGGGTCAGTTCTTCGTTGTCGATACCAATCACGCACAGTTTTTCCGGGACCGGAATATGCAAGTGTTCGCACGCTTGCAGGACGTGCCGCGCTCGCGCGTCGGTGACGGCGATAATGCCGGTTTGCGGCGGCAGAGTCTGCAGCCAGTCCGCCAGACGGTTTTGCGCGTGCTGCCAGTTTTCCGGCGCGGTTTCCAGTCCCTGATAGACAACCCCACGGTACTTTTCTTTCGCGACCAGTTGGCAAAACGCATATTCACGTTCAGCGGCCCAGCGTTTGCCGCTTGAAGCGGGCAGTCCGTAGAATGCGAAGCGGTTGATCCCTTTTTCTTTCAGATGCAGGAAAGCGCTTTCTACCAGCGCGTGGTTATCGGTGGCAATGTAATGTACCGGCGGATAATCCTTTTCCGCATGGTAGGAACCCCCGACGCCGATGATAGGAACATCCACATCGGCAAGTAATTGTGCAATGTCATCGTCGTCATAATCAGCAATAACACCATCGCCTAACCAGTCTTTGATATTATCAATGCGGGCGCGGAAATCTTCCTCAATGAATATATCCCACTCTGATTGCGATGCCTGTAAATATTCACCCACCCCTTCTACCACCTGGCGGTCGTAGGCTTTATTGGCATTAAATAATAGAGTGATGCGGTGACGTTTATCAAACATAAGAACCTGTCCTGGAAGGTTAACGTGGCCTGTCGATACTAGCAAAACCGCAGGTACGACTGCTTGATGAAGCGTGACAAATTTTTATTTTTCTGATTCTACGCAAAATTCACATACTGAACGCGGGATGACAATTGCCATTTTTTATCTGCGCATTACGGTTTTTTGTTTAATGATGAACCTTCGATCGCGATCGCTTTTTTAATTCTTTTTTCAATGCGATTTTTTGGGAGCCAGCGCACGTTTGGGTATTCTCTTAATGGCGGTGTGAAATAACGTAATTGAGCAATAAATCAGGAAATTCCAGTATAGCTATATCGCAGTTTACTCGCCGTATTACCTGATTATGGAGCTTATTATGCAGGCTTATTTCGACCAACTCGATCGTGTTCGTTTTGAAGGGACTAAATCTACCAACCCGCTCGCATTTCGCCATTACAACCCTGACGAAATCGTGTTGGGCAAACGCATGGAAGATCATCTGCGTTTTGCCGCCTGCTATTGGCATACATTCTGCTGGAACGGTGCGGATATGTTCGGCATGGGCGCTTTCGATCGCCCGTGGCAGCAGCCCGGAGAAGCACTGGCGCTGGCGAAACGCAAAGCGGATGTCGCATTTGAGTTCTTTCACAAACTGAACGTCCCTTACTATTGCTTCCATGATGTGGATGTCTCGCCGGAAGGCGCGTCGCTGAAAGAGTACAAAAACAACTTTGCGCAGATGGTTGATGTACTGGCGGCAAAACAAGAACAAAGTGGGGTCAAGCTGCTGTGGGGAACGGCAAACTGCTTCACCAATCCACGCTACGGCGCGGGCGCGGCCACGAACCCGGATCCGGAAGTGTTCAGTTGGGCTGCCACGCAGGTGGTCACGGCGATGGATGCCACGCATAAGCTAGGCGGCGAAAACTATGTTTTGTGGGGCGGTCGTGAAGGCTATGAAACGCTGCTGAATACCGATCTGCGTCAGGAACGTGAACAGATTGGCCGCTTTATGCAACTGGTGGTAGAGCACAAACACAAAACGGGTTTCCAGGGCACTTTACTTATCGAGCCGAAGCCACAGGAACCAACCAAACACCAGTACGACTACGATGCAGCGACCGTTTACGGGTTCCTCAAGCAGTTTGGACTGGAAAAAGAGATCAAACTGAATATCGAAGCCAACCACGCCACGCTGGCGGGTCACTCCTTCCATCATGAAATCGCCACTGCTATCGCGCTGGGTCTGTTTGGCTCTGTCGATGCCAACCGCGGTGACGCACAACTGGGATGGGATACTGACCAGTTCCCGAATAGCGTAGAAGAGAATGCGTTGGTGATGTACGAAATCCTCAAAGCGGGCGGCTTCACCACCGGCGGTCTCAACTTCGACGCCAAAGTCCGTCGTCAGAGCACCGATAAATACGATCTGTTCTATGGTCATATTGGCGCAATGGATACCATGGCGCTGTCGCTGAAAATTGCGGCCCGTATGATTGAGGACGGTGGCCTGGATCAGCGCGTGGCCAAGCGCTATGCCGGTTGGAATGGTGAGCTGGGCCAGCAAATTCTGAAAGGGCAGATGACGCTGACGGAAATTGCGCAGTACGCTGAACAACATAACCTGGCGCCAGTGCACCAGAGCGGTCATCAGGAACTGCTGGAAAATCTGGTAAACCATTATTTGTTCGACAAATAACAGGTTTCTGAGAACGTCCGTAAGCCCGGAAAGCTACGCGCTGCCGGGCCTTTCTTTAAGGAACGATACGCTATGTATATCGGGATAGATCTAGGCACCTCAGGCGTAAAGGCCATTCTGCTGAATGAGCAGGGCGATGTGATCGCTTCGCAAACGGAGAAACTCACGGTCTCGCGCCCGCATCCGTTATGGTCAGAGCAGGACCCTGAACAATGGTGGCTGGCAACGGATCGCGCCGTAAAAGCGCTGGGCCAGCAGCATTCGCTCAGTGAGGTGAAAGCGTTAGGGATTGCCGGCCAGATGCACGGCGCGACGTTACTGGACAAGCAACAGAAAGTATTACGTCCCGCTATCCTGTGGAACGATGGCCGCTGCGGTGAAGAGTGCATAATGCTGGAGAACCAGGTTCCGCAGTCTCGTGCTATTACTGGCAACCTGATGATGCCTGGCTTTACCGCGCCAAAGTTGCTGTGGGTGCAACGCCACGAACCGGAGATTTTCAGCCAGATTGATAAAGTGCTGTTGCCGAAAGATTACCTGCGTCTGCGTATGACCGGCGATTTTGCCAGCGATATGTCTGATGCGGCAGGTACGATGTGGCTGGATGTCGCCAAACGTGACTGGAGTGATGTCATACTGGCGGCCTGTAAGCTGTCTCGTGCGCATATGCCTGCGCTATATGAAGGTTGTGCGATTACCGGAACATTGCTGCCAGAAGTCGCCCGGAACTGGGGAATGAGTGAGGTTGCGGTCGTTGCCGGGGGCGGTGATAACGCGGCGGGGGCGGTTGGCGTGGGCATGATGAATGCCGGTCAGGCGATGCTTTCGCTGGGTACATCCGGCGTCTATTTTGCGGTAAGCGACGGCTTCCTCAGCAAACCGGAAAGCGCGGTACACAGTTTTTGTCATGCTTTGCCGGAGCGATGGCACCTGATGTCCGTGATGCTGAGCGCAGCATCCTGCCTGGATTGGGCAGCGAAATTAACCGGACAGGCGAGCGTACCTGCGTTGATCGCCGCAGCGCAACAGGCGAATGAAGACGCCGAGCCGGTCTGGTTTTTACCTTATCTGTCCGGTGAACGTACGCCGCATAATAACCCGCAGGCGAAGGGCGTATTTTTCGGTCTGACGCATCAGCATGGTCCGGCAGAACTGGCGCGAGCGGTACTGGAAGGTGTGGGTTTTGCGCTGGCTGACGGTATGGATGTGGTGCATGCGTGCGGCGTGCAGCCTGCCAGCATTACCTTGATTGGCGGCGGGGCGCGCAGCGCATACTGGCGTCAGATGTTGTCTGACATCAGCGGATTGCAGCTGGATTACCGTACCGGCGGTGATGTCGGCCCTGCACTTGGTGCGGCGCGACTGGCGCAAATCGCTATGAATCCGCAGCAGCCGTTAGCAGACATACTGCCTCAGCTTACGCTGGAACAGGCGCATTATCCTGATGCTGAGCGCCATGCGCTTTACCTACAGCGTCGGGAAACCTTCCGTCGTATTTATCAGCAATTACAGCCGCTGATGTCCTGACGATTTTCCCCTCTGAATAGCAGAGGGGATTTATCAAATATATATTTCAATGCAATAAATAATTGATGCGAATGGATTTATTCTGAAAATCCAGTGTGGTGGCATATTTCTGTGTTGTCTTTAGCGGGTTATTCATATTGTATCCATGATGGATAAGGAGATCCCAATGAAGACGACCAGGCTGTTGCCATGGATATTATTTTTCTCTGGCATACTGATTTACGTTATCGGCTTATGGCGAGCATGTCCGTTATTAAGCGGCAAAGGCTATTTTCTGGGTGCGCTGATGACGGGAATGTTTGTGACGTACGCTTATCAGCGTGCTGAAAATCTCAATCAGAACGACGAACGCTTCGCTTCCGTGTGTCAGATGGTGGCATTGATAACGCTGGGGCTACTGCTGGTGGGGATATGGAATATACCGTTAACGCCCCTCGAAAAGGGGCTATACCTGGCAGCATTCTTCGTGTGTTTGGCCGGACAAGTTTTACTCCTGCGTCCAGGGCCGAATGAACAAAACGGTGAGTCTTAACTCACCAACCTGCGCGTATCGATACGCTGCAAGAGTATGGACAACAGCAGGCTACCCGCCAGCGTGGCGCTAAAAATCCACAGCATGTCCAGCGGTGGCCAGTTTTTGAGTTCAAGGCCGTTGGTGCGCAGCGCGTGAATGATCAGCGCATGAAAGCCATATATGCCCAGCGAGTGGCGGGAAATAAGGCCCAGTATCGGCAGAGTGCGCTTGCTGAGCGTATTTTTGACCAGCGTCAGGAGAGAGGCGGCACAAATAAACACCGCCGGGCCGCAGTAGAGGTACCAGGTATCGGCAAAATTGCCGCGCCAGCGCAGTTCATGCAACGTGCCCCGAGAAATAACAAACACCGCGGTGATGAACAACGCCGCACAGAGCCAGGTGAGCGTACGCTTTTGCGTATCCATCATGCCAATCGCCCGACCCAGCATGCCGTACAAGATGTAATAGAAGGTATCGCCACTGATGTACAGGTTGATGGGAAGCCACTCAAAACCGCCAATTTTTTGCGAGACGGTGTTGGGATTGGCAATTACCCCAATCACTACCATGAGCGCCAGCAGCATCTTGCCGCTGATATTTTTCACCTGTATCAGCGGGGAAACCAGGTAGATGACAGCGATGGCGAAGAAAAACCACAGGTGATAGAACACCGGTTTTTGCAGCAGGTTTTTCAGCGACAGCTCAGCATTGATCGAGGTAAACAACAGAATATAGGCCATCGACACGCTGCTGTAAAAAAGAATACACAGTGCTATGCGCGTGAAATGGCGCGGTTTGGCGCTGCGCTCACCAAAAAACAGATAGCCCGAAATCATGAAGAACAGCGGGACGCTGACGCGAGAGGCGGAATTGAGCACATTGGCCAGATCCCAATTCAACGGGCTGACGCTGTGCGCATTGGTGATGTACCAGGTCGTGGTGTGGATCATCACAACCATGAGACAAGCTATTCCGCGCAGATTATCAATCCAGAAAATTTTGGGCTGCATCAGTTCCTCTGTCTCCATTAAAAAAAGTCTGACCGATATTTTGCGTACGTAACTCACTGGAATAATCTGAGTTTTTACGCTAAAGCTTGAGATGGTCTGATGAGATTCTCAAAATAGGATCTGTTTCCAGACACTAATAATAAGACTGACCAGCAAACCAGGCGGTAATAAAATGATGATGAAGTATTTCTTTCCCGCGATCGCTACCCTCATGCTGGTAGCCTGCGCCAACACACAGCCGTCTGCACCCGCGCAGAAGGCGCAAAAGGTTAAGGTCAGTGCAACACGCTCGCTGGATATGGAGTCGCTGTGCAAAAATGAGGCGGCACAACTTTATAACATCGGCGCGCAGAAAATTGATATCTCCGGCCTGGAACAATTCCAGGGCAGCTATGAGATGCGTGGTTCGACCTTCCGTAAAGAGAGTTTTGTCTGCTCTTTTGATGCAGACGGGCAGTTTTTGCACCTTTCCATGCGCTAAGTTCCCCCTTTTTCCCGTTTCGTACTGTATATCTTGCAGCCAGCGGGTATACTGACCGCTTCCTTTAAATCCACACGTATCCAGCACGAAATAATATGCAAAAGTTTGATACCAGGACCTTCCAGGGCTTGATCCTGACCTTACAGGATTACTGGGCTCGCCAGGGCTGCACCATCGTTCAACCATTGGACATGGAAGTCGGCGCGGGGACATCTCACCCAATGACCTGCCTGCGTGCGCTGGGGCCGGAACCGATGGCGACTGCTTATGTGCAGCCTTCTCGTCGTCCGACCGACGGCCGCTATGGCGAAAACCCGAACCGCTTACAGCACTACTATCAGTTCCAGGTAGTGATTAAGCCGTCTCCGGACAACATTCAGGAGCTGTACCTGGGTTCTCTGAAAGAGCTGGGTATGGACCCGACCATTCACGATATCCGTTTCGTGGAAGATAACTGGGAGAACCCGACGCTGGGTGCCTGGGGTCTGGGTTGGGAAGTGTGGCTGAACGGTATGGAAGTCACGCAGTTCACCTACTTCCAGCAGGTTGGTGGTCTGGAATGTAAACCTGTGACCGGGGAAATTACCTACGGTCTGGAACGTTTGGCCATGTACATTCAGGGCGTAGACAGCGTTTACGACCTGGTCTGGAGCGACGGCCCGCTGGGTAAAACCACTTACGGCGACGTGTTCCATCAGAACGAAGTGGAGCAATCCACCTATAACTTCGAATATGCCGACGTGGACTTCCTGTTCACCTGCTTCGAGCAGTACGAGAAAGAAGCGCAGCAGTTGCTGGCGCTGGAAAATCCACTGCCGCTGCCTGCGTATGAACGTATTCTGAAAGCCGCCCATAGCTTCAACCTGCTGGATGCGCGTAAAGCCATCTCCGTCACCGAGCGTCAGCGCTATATCCTGCGCATTCGCACCCTGACCAAAGCAGTGGCAGAAGCTTACTACGCTTCCCGTGAAGCCCTTGGCTTCCCGATGTGCAACAAAGACAAATAAGAGGCGGCCATGTCTGAGAAAACTTTTCTGGTGGAAATCGGCACTGAAGAGCTGCCACCAAAAGCACTGCGCAGCCTGGCTGAGTCCTTTGCTGCGAACTTTACCGCGGAGCTGGATAACGCTGGCATCGCGCACGGCAACGTTGAGTGGTTCGCCGCACCGCGTCGTCTGGCGCTGAAAGTCGCGAACCTGGCTGAAGCGCAACCTGACCGTGAAGTTGAAAAACGCGGCCCGGCAATTGCTCAGGCGTTTGACGCCGAAGGCAAACCGAGCAAAGCGGCAGAAGGTTGGGCACGTGGCTGCGGTATCACCGTTGACCAGGCCGAGCGTCTGACCACCGATAAAGGCGAGTGGTTGTTGTATCGCGCGCATGTGAAAGGCGAAAGCGCTGAAACGCTGCTGCCGAACATGATCGCCACCTCGCTGGCTAAGCTGCCGATCCCGAAACTGATGCGCTGGGGCGCGTCTGACGTCCATTTCGTGCGTCCGGTTCACACCGTGACTCTGCTGCTGGGCGACAAAGTGATTCCGGCAACGATTCTGGGCATTCAGTCCGATCGTGTGATTCGCGGCCATCGCTTTATGGGCGAAGCGGAATTCACCATCGATTCTGCCGATCAATACCCAGAAATCCTGCGTGAGCGCGGTAAAGTGATTGCGGATTACGCTGAACGTAAAGCGAAAATCAAAGCCGATGCAGAAGAAGCGGCGCGTAAAATTGGCGGTAACGCCGATCTGAGCGAAAGCCTGCTGGAAGAAGTCACCTCGCTGGTAGAATGGCCGGTAGTGCTGACCGCGAAGTTCGAAGATAAATTCCTCGCGGTTCCGTCAGAAGCGCTGGTTCACACCATGAAAGGCGACCAGAAGTACTTCCCGGTTTACGCCAACGACGGCAAACTGCTGCCGAATTTTATCTTCGTTGCCAACATCGAATCGAAAGATCCGAGCCAGATTATTTCCGGTAATGAGAAAGTTGTGCGCCCGCGCCTGGCGGATGCCGAGTTCTTCTTCAATACCGACCGTAAAAAACGTCTGGAAGATCATCTGCCGCGTCTGCAAACCGTGCTGTTCCAACAGCAGCTGGGTACGCTGCGCGACAAGACCGATCGTATCCAGGCGCTGGCGGGCTGGATTGCTGGTCAGATTGGCGCTGACGTGAACCACGCAACGCGTGCGGGCCTGCTGTCCAAGTGTGACCTGATGACCAACATGGTCTTCGAGTTCACCGACACCCAGGGCGTGATGGGCATGCACTATGCGCGTCACGATGGCGAAGCGGAAGATGTGGCCGTGGCGCTGAACGAGCAGTATCAGCCGCGTTTTGCCGGCGATGACCTGCCGTCTAACCCGGTAGCCTGTGCCGTGGCGATTGCCGACAAAATGGACACCCTGGCGGGTATCTTTGGTATCGGCCAGCATCCGAAAGGCGACAAAGACCCGTTTGCGCTGCGTCGAGCCGCGCTGGGCGTGCTGCGTATTATCGTTGAGAAGAACCTGAATCTCGATCTGCAAACGCTGACCGAGGAAGCGGTTCGTCTGTACGGCGACAAGCTGACCAACGCGAAAGTCGTGGATGACGTTATCGACTTTATGCTCGGTCGCTTCCGCGCATGGTATCAGGACGAGGGTTACACCGTTGATACCATTCAGGCCGTGCTGGCGCGTCGTCCGACTCGTCCAGCTGATTTCGACGCGCGTATGAAGGCGGTATCGCACTTCCGTACGCTGGAAGCCGCGTCCGCGCTGGCTGCGGCGAACAAGCGTGTATCAAACATCCTGGCGAAGTCTGAAGAAACGCTGAACGACCGCGTGAATGCGGCAACGCTGAAAGAGCCGGAAGAAATTGCGCTGGCGATGCAGGTTGTGGTGCTGCGCGACAAGCTGGAGCCTGTCTTTGCAGCCGGTCATTACCAGGAAGCGCTGGTTGAGCTATCGGCACTGCGTGAACCGGTTGATGCGTTCTTTGAGAAAGTGATGGTTAACGTGGAAGATAAAGATCTGCGTATTAACCGTCTGTCTATGCTCGAAAAACTGCGCGAGCTGTTCCTGCGCGTGGCGGATATTTCGCTGCTGCAGTAACGGCCCTGAGCTGACGTAGAAAATGCCGGATGGCGGCTCCGCCTTATCCGGCATTTTTTTATGTTGTTATCGCAACTGCAACTTAGTCAGGCAGGTCTGGCTGTCTTCCATTGTCTTAATGGGATACTTGGCTGATTTACCGTTGTAGCTCACTGCGATGGTGCCTTCCATATTGCGCGGTAGCCATACCCCGACGAAGCCGTTTCGACCGCTCTTCATCGCTTTTTGTACCACTACCTCTCCCTTACTGTCCGTCACTTTGACATTGAATGTCTTCTCCGGCATTTCGCCCTGGCAGCCAGACAGACTATGGTTGAAGCAAGGATGTGTTTGCCATTCATAAGGGGCAAATGACAGGTAGAATTTGTCACCGAGCGGCAGGGTATAAACCTGATCGCCAGAAGATAGTTTCAGCGCGGTGCTGGTGACAGACGCTGAGTAAGGCAACGGGCGACTCTGTGGTGACTGGTCAATAGTCTCTACGATTTGCTCAACGGATTTACCGCTGAGTCCATGTTCCGCCAGAAAAGTGGCTTCCGGGGTCGCCGCGAATGCAGTACCCGTTGTGAGCAAACCTAAAACCAGCAGCAGTGAGGATTTCGACATAGCTTCAATTCCTTGTGAACATTATGGAATACAGACTGGCTCACTATAAAGCTTGCCCTTAGGGAAAGGTCAAAGGTACGGCGGGTAAAGTAATGCAAAGACGGGTTTCGGTGGGATGTATTGCGAAATATAGATAAAAAAAATCCCCGCCGTTTGGCAGGGATTCAGAATTTTGAGCTTTTTAAGCTTACAGGCTGGTTACGTTGCCAGCTGCCGGGCCTTTAGCGCCGCTTTCGATGGTGAAGGAAACTTTCTGACCTTCGTCCAGAGATTTGTAGCCATCGTTCTGGATAGCAGAGAAGTGTACGAACACGTCTTTAGAGCCATCGTCAGGAGTGATGAAGCCGAAACCTTTATCAGCGTTGAACCATTTTACGATACCAGTCATTTTACCGGACATAGTGTATTACCTTTTAAAAAATAAGTGTGCCTTTCGGCGATATGGCGTGCTCTACAGATTTTTTAACAGTAAAGGAAATGCTCACTACGAGGGGTATCAATGATAACTCTTGAAGGGACTTGCCTTACTAAACTGCTGTAATGGTCTGTACGTCAAACCGTTGAGAGCATTAACTCATTTTACGCCTGTGGATGCAACTACTATTTTCTTATTTGTGGATACCCTCCGTAAGGGAACGGTCCTTTTACCGGACCGTTCTTCAGCAAAATTAAAAAATAGTTCAGTCCATCAATTGCTTACTTAATCTCGGATCGGCCTGGATCAGGCGCATCAACTTCAATTCGGTAGTGGAAGGCTTTACGCGTTTAGACTCCCATTCATGCACCATCGCGACCGTCACGCCCATCACTCGGGCAAAATCATCTGTTTTTAAACCAGTCCCTCGACGTAGCTGTTCAAATTCGGTGAAAGGGTTGGTTTTTTGCGTCAGAGTAACTGTCTGCGATACATCTTTAAAAACAATCTGCTCCAGACTGCTCAGCAGTTCAAACATTGGATCTTTGTATTCCATTGAGAACTCCTATAAATCACACAGCGGGATCGTGAATTTCATCGAAGCTCCTTAAGAGTAGTCGGAAAAAATGAAGTCGGATCTAAGGTTTGCGTGATGGATTCGTTTCAGCAGAGTATGAGCGACAAGCCTTTACAGGCTAACAAACTGATTAAGGTCGCGATCTCCGAACGATCGCTCCCGATTGTAAAGATGACGAAAATACGACCCTGGGTAATGAATGGCGCATTGTTTAGCAAAAAAAAGGGGGGCGGGAACGGTTATTTTCCCCCACAAGATTACGCGGAAAGGGTATCTTGCGGGGCTGACCTGGACTATCCTTGTCAACGTCTGGCACGCGGGTGTCGTTGTGCGCATTTTGGGGTGAAAGGAGTATTAAAATGGCGACAGGTAAGTCCTGCTCTCGCTGGTTTGCGCCTGTTTTGGCGCTCTTAATGGTAGTTGGCCTGAGTGGGTGTTTTGATAAAGAAGGCGATCAGCGCAAGGCGTTTATCGATTTTCTGCAGAATACTGCAATGCGTAGCGGGGAGCGTTTACCAACGCTGACTGCCGATCAGAAAAAACAGTTTGGCCCGTTTGTGTCCGATTACGCGATTCTGTATGGCTATTCTCAACAGGTTAATCAGGCGATGGACTCCGGTCTGCGCCCGGTCGTTGATAGCGTAAATGCGATTCGTGTTCCTCAGGATTATGTGACTCAGCGTGAACCGCTGCGTCAGGCAAATGGCGCACTGGGTGTGTTAGGGCAACAGTTGCAGAATGCGAAACTGCAGGCAGATGCTGCGCATGGTGCGCTGAAGCAGGGCGAGGATCTCAAGCCGGTCTTTGACCAGGTCTACAATAAAGTCGTCACTGCACCTTCAGAGGCGCTACAGCCGCTGATCCCTGCCGCGCAAATCTTCACGCAGCAACTGGTGCAGGTCGGTGATTTTGTGGCGCAGCAGGATACGCAGGTGAGCTTTGTCGCCAACGGTATCCAGTTCCCAACTTCACAACAGGCAAGTCAGTACAACACGCTGATTGGCCCGTTGGCTGCTCAGCATCAGGCGTTTACTCAAGCCTGGACTGCTGCGGTGAATGCCACTCAGTAAAAGAGTGCTGTAATACATAGAAGGCCGGGTAAGCGTAAGCGCTACCCGGCCTTTTGTTTATTGCGCGACCTGCGGGTTGACGCAGTTCTTCTCCACTCTTCCTTGCAGCGCATCGATTAAGTTATCCACCGCGCAGGCCGCCATGTTATAGCGCGTTTCGTGCGTGGCGGAACCGATGTGCGGCACGGCCACCACGTTGGGCAGTGACAGCAGCGGAGAGTCTGTCGCTAATGGCTCCTGCTCAAATACATCCAGACCGGCGGCATGAATGTCGCCGTTTTGCAGAGCGCTAATCAACGCTTTTTCATCGACCACCGGGCCACGTCCAGCGTTAATGAAAATGGCGGAAGACTTCATTTTAGCAAACTGCTCGGTACTGAACAGATGATGCGTTTCGTCGGTTAACGGCAGGATCAGGCAGACAAAATCAGACTCCTGCAACAGCGTATCGAGGTCGCAGTAACGTGCATTGAAGCGTTCTTCTGCTTCCTGATGATGACGGCGCGCATTATAGAGAATCGGCATGCTAAAGCCGAAATGTGCACGTTGCGCCAGCGCCAGCCCAATGCGGCCCATACCGACAATCCCCAGCGTTTTGTGGTGTACATCGGTACCAAACCAGTCCGGTCCGATACTTTTGGTCCATTCGCCGACCTTTACCCGTTCGGCAACTTCCACCACGCGGCGAGCGGTGCTTAGCACCAGCGCCATTACCGTATCGGCGACGGTTTCCGTGAGCACGGTTGGCGTATGCATCAACAGTACCTTACGCGCATTGAGGGCATCGACATCGAAGTTGTCATAGCCTACGGATATTGTGGATGTCGCACGCAGCCTGGGCATTTTCTCCAACAGCGCGGTATTGACGGCTTCACTGGAGCCCAGCAGACCTTCGGCGTTGGCAAAGGCCTCGGCGTGCTGTGCGACCGTTTCCGGACGCAGGTTAGGCACCTGAGTCACAGTAAAATGCTCTTCCAGGCGATGCAGTAAATCGTCAGGTAACGCTTTATAGAGAATAATGGACGGCTTCATGCGAATCTCCGTAAGTTAAAATTTAAGCGTGGCGTGCGCCAACCGGAATTTGGGAATTATTAGCAGGCTTAACAATTAAAGTTAGCCATACTGAGGCAAAAAGCGCTACCCCCATAAAAATGTACGAGGCGGATGGGCTGCCGGTTGCGCCATTGAGGTAGCCGACAAACCAGGAACCAAAGAATGAGCCCAGCGCGCCCATGCTGTTAATCAACGCCATTGCACCTCCGGCGACGTTGCGTGGCAGCATTTCCGGGATGATGGCGAAGAAGGGACCATATGGGGCATACATCGCCGCGCCCGCGATGACTAACAGCGTGTAGGACAGCCAGAAGTGATCCGCGCCAACGGCCCAGGAGCCGATAAAGGCGAAAGCGGCAATCAGTAACAGCGGCCAGACAAACAGCTTACGATTTTGCAGTTTATCAGAGGCCCAGGAGACGAGAATCATCGCTGCCGTCGCCGCCAGATACGGTACGGATGACAGCCAGCCAACTTCCACCATCCCCAGATTTGCGCCGCCGTTGCGAATAATGGACGGCAGCCACAGCACAAACCCGTAGACGCCAATACTCCAGGCGAAATACTGCATACACAGCAGGATGACGTTACGTGAGCGGAAAGCCTCACCGTAGTTACGCACGGCTTTGATCCCTTGTTGCTCTTGTTCCAGTTGGGCCTGAAGCGCAGCTTTTTCGGATTCCGACAGCCAGCCGACCTGAGACGGTTTGTCTTTTACCAGTACCCACCAGCAGAACGCCCAGATGATGGCCGGGAAGCCCTCGATGATGAACATTTCCCGCCAGCCCAGCGCCTGAATGAGATAACCGGAAACGACGGACATCCATAAAACAGTAACCGGGTTACCGAGGATTAAGAAGGTGTTAGCGCGTGAACGCTCGGATTTCGTAAACCAGTTGCTGATGTAAATCAGCATTGCCGGCATCACGGCGGCTTCAACGACGCCAAGAATAAAGCGGATGGCGGCAAGCATTGGAATATTGCTGACCATGCCGGTTAACGAGGCACAAGCCCCCCACAGGATCAGGCAGACGAAAATCAGTTTTCGTACGCTGCGGCGCTCGGCGTAAATTGCGCCCGGGATCTGGAAGAAGAAATAGCCAAGGAAAAACAGAGCGCCCAGCAGAGAGGAGATCCCTTTGGTAATGCCGAGATCCTCGTTAATGCCTGCGGCGGAGGCGAAGCTGAAGTTCGCGCGGTCAAGGTACGCCAGGCTATACGTGATAAACACGATTGGCATGATGTACCACCAGCGTTTTGCTGCATTGGTTGAGCTATTCATAGACTGCCCTCTGGTTATGCTGATACGCCGCCTCTGTATGTAGGGTACAGAGTTGGCCGGGGATTTATTCCCCTAATTGTTCACGTGTGGGTAATCCTTCGCTGTCGCCCTGAACCTGAATGGCCAGTGCGCCAATTTTATTGCCGCGGGTCACTGCCTGATGCAGCGAACGGCCTTCCAGCAGAGCGCTGATCACGCCCACGGCAAAGCCATCGCCTGCGCCGACCGTATCAACCACGTTGTCGACTTTTACCGGTGCGACGCAGCCATGCTCGCCGCTGGCAGTTTTGTACCAGGCGCCATCTGCCCCGGTTTTGATAATGACTGCCTTCACACCATGGCGCAGATAAAAGTCGGCGATGGCTTCAGGTGTTTGTTGTCCGGTGAGAATCATTCCCTCTTTTAGACCAGGCAAAACCCAGTCAGCCTGGAATGCCAGCCGGTTCAGTTTTTCCACCATCTCGGCTTCGCTTTTCCACAGCACCGGACGCAAATTCGGGTCAAACGAGATGGTTTTCCCCTGAGCTTTCATGGCGCGGGCGGTATGCGCCAGAAGTTCACAGGAACTGGCGGAAAGCGCGGCTGCCACGCCGCTCAGGTGCAAGTGACGCGCGCTGGCAAAATAGTCCTCGTGGTAATCCTCAATACTGAGATGGCTGGCTGCGGAGCCTTTGCGGAAGTATTCCACAATGGGATCGGTTCCATTTTCGACCTTAGATTTAAGCTGAAAGCCGGTAGCGAAGCGCTCGTCCTGAGTGACTCCCTGCGCATCAATCCCTTCTTTTTCCAGTGACTTAATAATAAAACGGCCAAAACTGTCGTTACCTACGCGGCTTACCCAGCCTACATTCAGACCCAAACGAGCAAGACCGGTCGCCACGTTGAGTTCAGCGCCTGCAACGCGCTTGATAAACTGCTCTACATCCGCCAGGTCGCCGGTTTGCGTGGCGACAAACATCGCCATCGCTTCACCTATAGTGACCACATCCAGTGAATTCTTCATGCGTTACTCCTCGCGTAGCAGCTCGACGTAATGGCGGGTAACCTCCAGGGGAAACTCGATGCCGCGCGGAACATCGTCAGGCAGCGTTTTTAACAGCGCCAGCCAGCGCGGATCGGTAGCATCAGGCGGCACTGCACGGTAGCTGTCGCGATGTGTAACTGCGGCTTTGACATGGATGTATCCCACGGTTGGCGTCAGGGTTTTCGCCGCCTCTTCCGGGGAGTCGCCAACCCACAGCCAGTTGCCCATATCAAAGGTCAGCGAGATCGGCAGGTTTTGCATTTGGCAGGCTTCGTTAAAGTGCTGCATTGGCTGCAGGCGTCCGCAGGCGGTCTGATCGTTTTCGACAACCAGCTCCATCCCGCTGTCATCAAGCCATGTACGTAAAACGTCGAACTGTTCGGTATGGGAAAAATGACCAAGGGAGACTTTTAACCACAGCGCTTGCAGGGTCTGCGCTTCCGCAAATAGCGCCGGAAGACGGGGGTTGAGGTTACCGTCCTCAAGGAACAGCGGCTCAGGCGCTGAATAACAGGCCAGCAGGCCGAAGATTTCGATCGCTGAGGCCATCGTTGACAGCGTGGTGAGTTCGGCGTCAGTTAGCATCTCGCGGCGAATTTCGACGCCGTCAGCACCGGCTTCAGCAATGATGGGCAGCATGGCGGTTTGTCCACCCGCAGCGCGGACCTGCTCATAGCCGTAGGCGGCGGTGACCACCATAATTTTTCTTTTCATGGAAACTCCATAACCAGCGTTCTTGCTATAACGCTAGATGGAACCGGTTCCAAAGAAAAGCCTGGGATGTCGAATTTATGATCACCATCACGAAGGAAATTTAGCGGGCGGTAGAGCCGCGCACGATCAGTTCACCAGAGAAAACCTGTTCCTGAATGGCGTCAGAGCCGCCATCGATCCGGCGTACAACCTGTTCCACAGCGGTGTAGCCAATCTGCCATGTGGGTTGTTTCAGCGTGGTAATACCGACACCCGCCAGCTCGGCCCATTCCAGCTCGTCAAAACCAAGTAGCCCGATATCGCTGCCCCAGTTGAGGCCAATGCGCTTCAGGGCGCGGGCAACCTGTAGCGTAAGGGCACCGTTGGCGGAGATAACGGCTTTGCGCATGCCTCGATGCTGCTGGTGGAACTGGCGCAGCGTGTCATCCAGTTGCGCATTGTCCGTTAGCGGAACTTCGGCATTTTGCGCGATAACGCCGGGATAGCGTGCGAGCGTGGCGCGAAAGGCGCTCAGACGTTCGCGGCGGGTATTCACCATGCCGAGTGGTTCGCTGAGAAACAGAATGGCTTCAAAGCCTTGTTCAAGCAGGTGTTCCGTAGCAACCGTTGCGGCCTGGGTGTTATCCAGCCCGACCATATCGCAGGCGAAATCAGGAATTTTACGATCAATCAGCACCATCGGCAGCGCAGACTGTTGCAGGCGGTTCAGCCCCTCTTCCCGCATCCCAACGGCGTTGACCACAATCCCTTCGACCTGGTAACTGCGCAACAGGTCAAGATAGTGCAACTCCTGATCCACTTCGTTATTGGTGTTACATACCAGCGGGGTGAAGCCTTTATCGCGGCAGGCGGCTTCAATTCCGCTTAATACGTTGACAGAGTAGGGATTGGTAATATCTGCGATGATCAGGCCAATCAGGCGGGTGCGACCGTGTTTCAGGCCGCGTGCCATCAGGCTGGGTCGGTAGTCGAGATCGGCAATGGCTTGTTCAATGCGGGCCAGCAGCGCGTCGGATAGCAGGTGCTTTTCACCGTTGAGGTAACGTGAAATGCTGGTCTTGCCGGTTTTTGCGGCCTTCGCCACATCGCTGATGGTTGCCCGTGTTGATTTGCTCATCGCTGATTTCCCTGAATTTGGTGACAACACCTTAACGCGAAAATCAACGATGGCAAGTGCTTCATGCCGGATCGGGCGCAGCCTGTCTCCGGCTCAAAACGTTACTGGATCGGGCTTAAGGTAATCTCTACGCGGCGGTTCTGCGCTTTACCTTCCGCCGTGCTGTTGCTGGCGATTGGATTTGCCGGACCCATACCCTGAGTGCGGATACGGTTAGCGGCGACGCCTTGAGTGATCAAGGCGCTGGCGACGGAGTCCGCGCGCTGCTGTGACAGGCGCATATTCAGATCCTGGCTGCCGGTGCTGTCGGTGAAGCCCAGCACGTTAACCGCGGTTTTATTGTACTCTTTCAGAACCATGGCCACGCCGGTCAGTGTGTTAGCCCCGGCAGGTTTCAGGTTGGCACTGCTGCTGTCGAAGGTGACGTTGTTTGGCATGTTCAGAATGATGTTATCGCCACTACGCGTCACGCTGACGCCGGTTCCCTGCATTTTTTCGCGCAGTTTTGCTTCCTGCACGTCCATGTAATAGCCGATACCACCGCCAACAGCCGCGCCAGCTGCTGCGCCAATCAGTGCGCCCTTGCCACGATCTTTCTTCGAAGAAGAGAGTGCGCCAATACCCGCGCCGACCAGAGAGCCAATGCCTGCGCCAATGCCGGATTTACCCGCTTCGCGTTCGCCGGTGTAAGGGTTTGTTGTGCAGCCAGAAACCGCCAGGGCGCCGCTCACGATGGCAGCAATAACAAAAACACGTTTCTTCATCTCAATTCCTTAATGACTTATTCTTCTTTGCCACAGCGACGGTGGCGGTTGATTATGACGTGTGAACATGAAGAAAATTCCAGGGAAGACTCTGAAATTTGTAAGTAACATTGAACGGCAGAATAAATAAGCCGCCACATCGTATTCAGGAGCGCCATCTTGGCTAATTCACCCGCACACTACTCGGTGTTAACCGCTGCCCACTGGGGACCTATTCTCGTCGAAACCGATGGCGAGACCGTTTTCTCCTCCCGTGGCGCGTTGCCCACCACTCATCCCAACTCTTTGCAAACCGTGGTGCGTGACCAGGTACACAGTAAAACGCGGGTACGTTTTCCGATGGTACGTAAAGGCTTCCTCGCCTCGCCGGAAAGCCCACAGGGCGTGCGCGGGCAGGATGAGTTTGTTCGCGTCAGTTGGGATGACGCGCTGACGCTTATCCATACGCAGCATAAACGTATCCGTGACAGCTATGGCCCGGCCTCGATTTTTGCTGGTTCCTACGGCTGGCGCTCCAACGGCGTGTTACACAAAGCCGCGACCCTGTTACAACGTTATATGGCACTGGCGGGCGGTTATACCGGGCATCTGGGGGATTACTCCACGGGCGCCGCGCAGGCCATCATGCCGTACGTGGTGGGCGGCAACGAAGTTTACCAGCAGCAGACCAGCTGGCCCGTCGTGTTGGAACACAGCGATGTGGTGGTGTTATGGAGCGCCAATCCGCTGAATACCCTGAAGATTGCCTGGAATGCTTCCGACGAACAGGGTCTTGCTTACTTTGAGGCATTGCGTGATAGCGGCAAACGTTTGATCTGTATCGATCCGATGCGATCGGAAAGCGTGGATTTCTTTGGCGATAAGATGGAATGGATCGCCCCGCATATGGGTACCGACGTGGCGCTGATGCTGGGCATCGCGTATACGCTGGTGGAAAACGGCTGGCACGACGAAGACTTTCTCGCCCGTTGTACCACTGGTTATGAGCGGTTTGCCGACTATCTGCTGGGTAAAACTGACAATGTCGCAAAAACGGCAGAGTGGGCTGCTGAAATTTGTGGGATAACTGCGGCAAAAATACGTGAACTGGCGGCGATATTCCACCAAAATACCACCATGCTGATGGCCGGATGGGGAATGCAGCGCCAGCAGTATGGCGAACAAAAACACTGGATGATTGTCACCCTGGCCGCCATGCTCGGGCAAATCGGCACGCCAGGCGGAGGCTTTGGGCTGTCGTATCATTTTGCCAACGGTGGGAATCCAACGCGTCGCGCCGCAGTATTGGCTTCGATGCAGGGCAGCGTGAAAGGCGGTACCGATGCGGTGGATAAAATCCCGGTGGCGCGAATTGTCGAAGCGCTGGAGAACCCCGGAGGCTTTTACCAGCACAACGGAATGGACCGACATTTCCCGGACATCCGCATGTTGTGGTGGGCCGGCGGGGCCAACTTTACACATCACCAGGACACCAACCGTCTGATTCGTGCCTGGCAAAAACCGGAGCTGGTGGTTATCTCGGAGTGTTTCTGGACCGCCGCCGCGAAGCATGCCGATATCGTATTACCGGCGACCACGTCGTTTGAGCGCAACGATCTCACCATGACGGGTGATTACAGCAACCAGCACCTGGTACCGATGAAGCAGGTTGTGCCGCCGCAGCATGAGGCGCGCAATGATTTTGATGTCTTTGCCGAGCTGAGCGAGCGCTGGGAAAGGGGCGGCTATGAACGATTCACCGAAGGTAAAAGCGAGCTGGCGTGGCTGGAGACCTTTTACAATATCGCCGGGCAGCGCGGGGCCAGCCAGCAGGTCACACTGCCGTCCTTCACCGAGTTTTGGCAGCGCAACGCCCTGATCGAAATGCCGGAAAACCCCGCCAGCGCGCACTTTATTCGGTTTGCGGATTTTCGCTGCGATCCACAGGCGCATCCGCTGAAAACGGACAGCGGAAAAATTGAAATCTACTCCGCGAAGATTGCTGGTTACGGCTATGCGGATTGTGCTGGACACCCGATGTGGCTGGAACCTGATGAGTGGTTTGGTAACGCCGAGCCGGGTCAGTTACAGCTGCTTTCCGCCCATCCGGCGCACCGTTTGCACAGCCAGTTGAATTACAGTGCGTTGCGTGAGCAGTATGCGGTGGCGGATCGTGAGCCCGTTACGATCCATCCGCAGGACGCCAACGCACGTGGTATTAAGGATGGCGACACGGTGAGGGTGTGGAACCCGCGTGGGCACGTTCTGGCGGGTGCAGTCGTGACGACAGGGATTAAACCTGGCGTCATCTGCATTCATGAAGGCGCCTGGCCTGATTTGGATCTCACTGCCGGTGGTATTTGTAAAAATGGCGCCGTCAACGTGCTGACCAAAGATCTCCCCAGTTCGAAGCTGGGGAATGGCTGCGCGGGCAACACTGCCCTGGCGTGGATCGAAAAATACAATGGACCCGCCCTGACGCTTACGGCGTTTGATCCGCCTGCCAGCCCATAATCCACGTGGGGTGGTGAGTTTCTTCCTGCCATGCGCCGTCTTCAATGCGAAAACCCAGCGCATGGTAGAAGTTTACCGCTGACTGATTCTTCTGGTAGACCTCCAGGCTGAGTAGAGAAAAGCGCTGCTGCACATGCTGCACCAGCGCTGTACCAATTCCGCTTCTGATGGCCGCTGGCGCGACAAACAACGCGCCAAGGAAGCGTTCGTCAATCACGCTGACAAAGCCTTTGAGTACACCTTCTTCTTCCCACACCCAGGTTTGCGCGGCGGGCAGGTATACATCACGCACGATGGGTTCACTTTCGCGCCAGTAGCGTTCGTCGATAAACGGGTGGGCATGGATCGTGCTTTCCATCCACAGCGCCAGAATTGACGGCAGATCGTCAGCTTTAGATTCACGAATCATGTTGTGCCCCTGGGTAACAGATGCAACTGGTGATATGGTCGTTGACCAGACCACAGGCCTGCATAAAGGAGTAGCAGATGGTGGTGCCGACAAACTTAAACCCGCGTTTTTTTAACGCCTTAGACAGCGCATCTGACGCAGGCGTTGAGGTGGGGATATCGCTCAGGTTGGCGGCGCGGGTCACTTGCGGTTGGTTATCAACAAATGACCAGACGAACTCGCTAAACGATTCACCGTTTTGCGCCATGGCCAGAAATGCGCGAGCGTTACCGATAATGGCCTGAATTTTTCCGCGATGGCGAATAATGCCGGCATCCTGTACCAGCCTTTCCACATCCTCTTCGGTCATGGCTGCCACTTTTTCCGGATCAAAATGGTGGAAGGCGTGGCGATAATTTTCTCGTTTCTTCAGTACGGTGATCCATGATAATCCCGCCTGCTGGCCTTCCAGGCAGATCATTTCGAACAGCTTCTTGCCATCGGTTTCGGGGACGCCCCATTCCTTGTCGTGATAGGCAATGTAAAGTGGGTCCTGGCTGACCCATCCGCAACGCTGCATATTCTTCCTCGCTGTTTTTACTGGCGTAAAAATTTCATTCGGCCCGCCTTGACGCGCCAGCTAAAAAGACAATATTTAATACAGGGCCTGATGGCCCCGATTTCCTACACACAATGACAATAATATCGCCGAATTCGGCTCTTTTCTGGAGTCGCGTTGATGATTATAAGAAACAGTAGTGGTCGCCAAAGGTTAACTCTGGCGAGCGTCGTAGTTTGTGCGCTGTCCATCAATACAGCATATGGCTGGCAACAAGAATATATCGTTGATGCGATGTCAGGGCATACGGCTGAACGTTATACATGGGACAGCGATCACCAACCACGTTATAACGACATTCTGGAGGAACGAATTCGTTCTACGCAGAACGTGGCGGGGCCGGTGGTGAATCTGGCCGATCAGACGCTGATGGATACGACCAGCGGCATGAGTATGGGCTGGAACTTTCCTCTTTCCAGGCAGGTAACAACCGGACCGGTCGCCGCCTTACATTATGACGGCTCGACCACGTCTACCTACAACGAGTTTGGTGATAGCGCGACCTCAATAACACCGACCGATCCGATGTGGCATGCCAGCGTCAGCACGTTAGGCTGGCGAGTCAATTCGCAGTTCGGTGATGTGCGTCCCTGGGCGCAAATCAGCTATAACCAACAGTTTGGCGAGAATATCTGGAAGGCGCAGTCGGGTCTCAGCCGCATGACGACAGCAGGACAGGATGGTAACTGGCTGGATGTCACCGTCGGCGCAGATATGCTGTTGAATCCACATATGGCGGCTTACGCCGCACTTTCTCAGGCAGAAAACAGTACCAACAACAGCGACTATATGTACACCATGGGTGTTAGTGCCAAATTTTAACGAAAGCAATCATCGTTTCTACATCTCAGTTACATATTGAGATCAACAATCACACGCTTTCCAGCGATAGCGTGTACTAACACATGCGGTAAAATTCAGTATCCCAACTTTTTGTCTCGTCATTCATTCCGCAATCCAGGCATTTCATTCCGTTCTGACGGCATTTCATGCCGTTTTTTCCTGGTATAAATGGCGCTTCGGTATGGTTGTTGGCAGAGAATTTCCCATTTTGCTTATGCAGGAAGACTGCCATGAAAACTACTGATTATCAGCGTACCCGTTGGCTGACACTGATCGGCACCATCATTACCCAATTTGCCTTAGGTTCTGTTTATACCTGGAGCCTGTTTAACGGCGCACTCTCTTCTAAACTTGACGCACCGGTGAGCCAGGTTGCGTTTTCCTTTGGTTTACTGAGCCTGGGGCTGGCGATTTCTTCTTCCGTCGCCGGGAAGCTGCAAGAACGTTTTGGCGTGAAGCGCGTCACCATGGCCTCCGGTATCTTACTGGGCGTCGGCTTCTTCTTAACCGCCCACTCTGACAGCCTGATTATGCTGTGGTTGAGTGCCGGTGTACTGGTCGGTCTGGCGGATGGTGCCGGATACCTGTTAACCCTTTCCAACTGCGTAAAATGGTTCCCTGAGCGTAAGGGGCTGATTTCCGCCTTTGCTATCGGCTCTTATGGCCTGGGTAGCCTCGGTTTTAAATTTATCGACAGCCAACTGCTTAGCACCGTGGGTCTGGAAAAAACCTTTATGATCTGGGGCGCAATTGTGCTGGTGATGATCGTCTTTGGCTCCATGCTGATGAAAGATGCGCCGAATCAGGAAGTGAAGGCGAAAAATGGTGTGGTCGAGAACGACTACAGCCTGGCGCAGTCCATGCGTAAACCACAGTACTGGATGCTGGCCGTGATGTTCCTCACTGCGTGTATGAGCGGGCTGTATGTAATTGGCGTGGCGAAAGATATTGCGCAGAGCCTGGCGCATATGGATGTTGCCACGGCGGCAAATGCGGTGACCGTCATCTCCATCGCTAACCTGTCAGGCCGTCTGGTTCTGGGTATTCTGTCCGACAAAATCTCTCGTATTCGTGTTATCACCATTGGTCAGGTAGTTTCGCTGGTCGGTATGGCGGCGCTGCTCTTCGCCCCGCTCAATGACGTTACTTTCTTTGCGGCAATTGCTTGTGTGGCATTTAACTTTGGCGGCACCATCACCGTGTTCCCGTCACTGGTGAGTGAGTTCTTTGGCCTCAATAACCTGGCTAAAAACTACGGGGTTATTTACCTGGGCTTCGGTATCGGCAGTATTTGTGGTTCCATTATCGCCTCGCTGTTTGGCGGATTCTATGTGACCTTCTGCGTTATCTTTGCGCTGTTAATCATCTCGCTGGCACTTTCTACCACTATTCGCCAGCCACAACGTAGCGTATATACCGAGGCGCACGCCTAAATCTATTAGTGGTCTGATTAATACCTGGCGCATATATTTACAAAAATATATGCGCCATTTGCATTCTCTATAAGCACTTTTCTTCCCTCCTGTGGTCTACTTACCCGCGCCCGTAGATATTTCACCTCTGCTGTTGTCGCATTTTTCCCCTGTAAAGTCTGTTTGGCCGCTGCGCAGGGAGTTTTTATCCCGATCCCCAGGGTTTGTTTGCATGAGATACATTAAGTCGATGACGCAGCAGAAACTCAGTTTCTTGCTGGCAATCTATATCGGTTTGTTTATGAACTGTGCTGTATTTTTCCGTCGTTTTAGCGGATATGCGCACGAATTCACCGTCTGGAAAGGACTCTCTGCGGTTGTTGAATTAGCCGGCACTGTGCTGGTGACCTTCTTTTTATTACGGCTTCTCTCTTTATTCGGTCGACGGGCCTGGCGTGTGCTGGCCACCTTTGTGGTGCTGTGTTCTGCCGGCGCCAGCTATTATATGACCTTCCTGAACGTGGTTATTGGCTACGGTATTATTGCCTCCGTCATGACCACGGATATTGATTTATCGAAAGAAGTGGTTGGCTGGCATTTCATCGTGTGGCTGGTTTCGGTCAGTATTATCCCATTGGTGTTGATCTGGAGTAACCGCTGCCGCTATACCCTGATGAGACAGATTCGTACGCCGGGCATGAGATGGCGTAGCGTGGCGGTGGTGTTACTGGCAGGTCTGATGGTGTGGGTGCCGATTCGCCTGTTGAGTATGCAACAGAGAAGCGTTGAACGGGAAACCGGCATCGATCTACCCAGCTATGGCGGGGTTGTGGCGAACTCTTATTTACCGTCAAACTGGCTCTCGGCGTTGGGCCTGTACGCCTGGGCGCAGGTGGATGAGTCTTCAGATAACAAATCGCTGATGAACCCGGCCAAAAAGTTTACCTATGTTGCGCCGAAGAACCTCGACGACACCTGGGTGGTGTTTATCATCGGCGAAACCACCCGCTGGGATCATATGGGGATTTTTGGCTACGAGCGAAATACCACGCCAAGGCTCGCCCAGGAGAAAAATCTGGCCGCGTTCCGGGGATATTCCTGTGATACGGCGACCAAACTTTCTCTGCGCTGCATGTTTGTCCGTGAAGGTGGGGCGGAAGAAAATCCGCAGCGAACCCTCAAAGAACAAAACGTTTTTGCCGTGCTTACTCAGTTAGGGTTCAAGACAGACCTTTACGCAATGCAAAGCGAGATGTGGTTTTACAGTAATACCATGGCGGAGAACATCTCCTACCGTGAGCAGATCGGCGCTGAGCCGCGTAACCGTGGCAAAAACGTTGATGACATGCTGTTGATTCCCGAGATGCAGCAGTCTCTGCAGCAGAACGATGACGGTAGTAAGCACCTGATTATTCTGCATACCAAAGGCTCGCATTTTAACTATACGCAGCGCTACACCCGTGAATATGCACAGTGGAAGCCGGAATGCGTCAATGTTGATAGCGGCTGCTCAAAAGCTGAGATGATCAACTCATTCGATAACTCGGTAACCTATGTGGATCACTTTATTACGCAAGTGTTTGATCAGCTGCGCGATAAGAAAGCGATAGTGTTCTACGCCGCCGATCACGGTGAGTCGATTAACGAGCGTGAGCACCTGCACGGGACGCCACGTAAAATGGCGCCGCCAGAACAGTTCCGCGTTCCTATGCTGGTGTGGATGTCTGACAAGTATCTGGAAGATCCCGACCATGCGAAGGCGTTCGCGCATCTGAAGCAAGAAGCTGATATGAAGGTGCCGCGTCGTCATGTGGAGCTATACGACACTATTTTAGGTTGCCTCGGTTATACCTCGCCAAATGGCGGTATTAACGAAAATAACAACTGGTGCCGTATTCCGGACGCGAAGAAGGTTGCAGCCCAGTAACGAAGGCTGCTGACTTTCTCGCCGATCAAATGGCATTTTGATGCTAAGGGATTGACGGGCGCGCTGCTGAGCAGTAAGATGCGCCCCGCATTCGGTGATTGGCGCAGCCTGGTAGCGCACTTCGTTCGGGACGAAGGGGTCGGAGGTTCGAATCCTCTATCACCGACCAAATTCAAAACCCTGCTCAACGAGCAGGGTTTTTTGCATTTGTAGGCCTGCGCCATCAGGCAATTCGGGAGGCATCGCCGGATGGCGTCGCAGGTGCCTTATCCGGCCTACAGGCTTAGTTTCATCCCGGCGTGTAAGGCGTTATTCCAACCCCACCTTTGACCTTCATTTTGCCTACAAAAATTGTGCGCCACTTCCCACTGACTGTTAACGATTCTGTGACATATTCCATTGCCTTTTTTTATATTTGCATGAAACTTTTTTTGCGCTACTTATGGCTGAACCTGGCATTTTCCGCTGTGCGTTTTAACGTTCATGGTATTAATCGCTCAGATATGCAGCATTAATTTAGAAAGTTTTAAGAATTTGCATAAATGTTAATCACCAAATGTTGCGAAATATTAAGAAGTTTATTCTGGCACAGAGCGCGTAGCACAAATTTCCCTGCTGAAAATAGCCGTCTGCACTTTTTTTAATCTTTGTTTGTCAATTCTCACCGTTGGTGTAAATCACGGTTACCTGTATTGACGTTTTCACATTCTGTTGACAGATTGTAGGGCATGAGGGGCATTTCATGGAGAATCCGCACTGCAACTCAGTCGCTTATGT
This sequence comes from Citrobacter sp. wls615, assembly GCF_005281355.1. NCBI lineage: Bacteria > Pseudomonadati > Pseudomonadota > Gammaproteobacteria > Enterobacterales > Enterobacteriaceae > Citrobacter > Citrobacter sp. wls615. The sequence continues at coordinate 114,441 of NZ_SZXM01000005.1, forward strand.
GAACGGAATCCCCATCCTCTTAACGCCGACCCGGCCGGGTAAAAAACAAAAAAGGCCAGGCGGTGCAAACCCACTGCAAAGGGTAAAACAACAAACATCACATTTGGAGCAGAAGAATGAGTATTTCCTTGAAGAAGTCAGGGATGCTGAAGCTTGGTCTGAGCCTGGTGGCCATGACCGTCGCAGCAAGCGTACAGGCTAAAACTCTGGTTTATTGTTCAGAAGGATCTCCTGAAGGCTTTAACCCACAGCTTTTCACCTCTGGCACCACCTATGATGCCAGCTCCGTACCGATCTATAACCGCCTGGTTGAATTCAAAATCGGTACCACCGAAGTGATCCCGGGCCTTGCTGAGAAGTGGGAAATCAGCGAAGACGGTAAAACCTACACCTTCCACCTGCGCCAGGGCGTGAAGTGGCAGGACAACAAAGATTTCAAACCGACGCGCGATTTTAACGCCGATGACGTGGTGTTCTCGTTCGATCGTCAGAAAAATGCCCAGAACCCGTACCACAAAGTCTCTGGCGGCAGTTATGAATACTTCGAAGGGATGGGTCTGCCAGATCTGATCTCCGAAGTGAAAAAAGTGGACGATAAAACCGTTCAGTTCGTACTGACGCGTCCGGAAGCACCGTTCCTGGCCGATCTGGCGATGGACTTCGCTTCTATTCTTTCTAAAGAATACGCGGACAACATGCTGAAAGCTGGTTCCCCGGAGAAAGTAGACCTCAACCCAATTGGTACCGGTCCGTTCCAGCTGCAGCAATACCAGAAAGACTCCCGTATTCTGTATAAAGCTTTCCCTGGCTACTGGGGTACTAAGCCGCAGATCGACCGTCTGGTCTTCTCTATTACGCCTGATGCTTCCGTGCGTTACGCCAAACTGCAGAAGAATGAGTGCCAGGTGATGCCGTATCCGAACCCGGCAGACATCGCGCGCATGAAGCAGGATAAAAACATCAACCTGATGGAGCAGGCTGGTCTGAACGTGGGCTACCTCTCTTACAACACCGAGAAGAAACCGTTTGATGACGTTAAAGTTCGTCAGGCGCTGACTTACGCGGTAAACAAAGAAGCGATCATCAAAGCCGTTTACCAGGGCGCTGGCGTAGCTGCGAAGAACCTGATCCCGCCGACCATGTGGGGCTATAACGATGACATTAAAGACTACAGTTACGATCCTGAGAAAGCGAAAGCGCTGCTGAAAGAAGCCGGTCAGGACAAGGGCTTTACCGTTGAACTGTGGGCAATGCCGGTACAGCGTCCGTACAACCCGAACGCGCGCCGTATGGCGGAGATGGTTCAGGCTGACTGGGCGAAAATTGGCGTTCAGGCCAAGATTGTGACCTACGAGTGGGGCGAGTATCTGAAACGCGCCAAAGCGGGTGAGCATCAGGCCGTTATGATGGGCTGGACCGGTGACAACGGGGATCCGGATAACTTCTTCGCCACCCTGTTCAGCTGTGCGGCAGCGAAAGACGGTTCAAACTACTCTCGCTGGTGCTACAAGCCGTTTGAAGACTTGATCCAGCCAGCGCGTGCCACCGACGATCACAACAAGCGTATCGAACTGTACAAACAAGCTCAGGTTGTTATGCACGATCAGGCTCCGGCTCTGATTGTTGCTCACTCCACCGTGTACGAGCCAGTGCGTAAAGAAGTTAAAGGCTATGTGGTTGATCCATTAGGCAAACATCACTTCGAAAACGTCTCTGTCGAATAATTAAAAGCAATCAAGGAAGCGCTGCGCCCCGGTGTTGTGTAGGCCGGATAAGCGCAGCGCCATCCGGCGTAATGCTTTACCCGCGATGCAGTTTGCGTGGGATAAGATTTGTGAGCAATACAGACTCACGGTTCCAGGCCGTGCGTCATTAGAGAGAATCCGGGTTATGTTGCAGTTCATTCTCCGACGTTTGGGACTCGTCATCCCCACGTTTATCGGTATCACTCTTCTCACTTTTGCCTTCGTCCATATGATCCCCGGCGATCCGGTAATGATCATGGCGGGTGAGCGTGGGATCTCCCCTGAGCGTCATGCTCAACTGCTGGCCGAACTTGGTTTGGATAAACCGATGTGGCAGCAGTACCTCCATTATATCTGGGGGGTTATGCATGGTGATTTAGGTATCTCGCTGAAAAGTCGTTTACCTGTGTGGGATGAGTTCGTGCCTCGTTTTAAAGCCACGCTGGAACTTGGTGTCTGCGCGATGATTTTCGCCGTCGCAGTGGGTATTCCGGTGGGTGTGCTTGCCGCCGTTAAGCGCGGTTCCATTTTCGATCACACCGCCGTTGGCCTGGCGCTGACCGGTTACTCGATGCCGATTTTCTGGTGGGGCATGATGCTGATCATGCTGGTTTCCGTGCAGTTGAACCTGACGCCGGTTTCCGGCCGGGTGAGCGACATGGTATTCCTTGATGATTCCAACCCGCTGACCGGTTTTATGCTGATTGACACCGCTATCTGGGGTGAAGAGGGTAACTTTATAGATGCGCTGGCGCATATGATCCTGCCCGCGATGGTGCTGGGTACCATTCCTCTGGCGGTAATTGTGCGTATGACTCGTTCATCAATGCTGGAAGTACTGGGTGAAGATTACATTCGTACCGCCCGTGCCAAAGGCCTGACCCGTATGCGCGTCATCATCATTCACGCTTTGCGTAACGCCATGCTGCCCGTTGTCACCGTTATCGGCCTACAGGTTGGTACGTTGCTGGCCGGGGCGATCCTGACCGAGACTATTTTCTCATGGCCTGGGCTGGGACGCTGGTTGATCGATGCGTTACAGCGCCGCGATTATCCGGTGGTACAGGGCGGGGTGCTACTGGTCGCGACGATGATTATTCTCGTCAACCTGCTGGTAGACCTGCTGTACGGCGTGGTGAACCCGCGTATTCGTCATAAGAAGTAAGGGGCCATCATGTCACAGGTTACTGAAAATAAAGTTATTGCCGCACCGGTGCCGATGACCCCGATGCAGGAGTTCTGGCACTATTTCAAGCGCAATAAAGGCGCGGTTGTCGGGCTGGTTTATGTTGTCATCATGATTCTGATTGCGGTCTTTGCGAATGTTCTCGCCCCGTATAATCCGGCTGAGCAGTTCCGTGATGCGCTGCTGGCACCGCCTGCGTGGCAGGAAGGTGGCACGATGGCGCACCTGTTTGGTACTGACGATGTGGGCCGCGATGTGCTCTCTCGTCTGATGTACGGCGCGCGTCTGTCGCTGCTGGTCGGCTGTCTGGTCGTGGTTCTCTCCCTGCTGATGGGGGTCATTCTCGGGCTGATCGCCGGCTACTTTGGCGGGATTATCGATAACGTTATCATGCGCGTGGTCGATATTATGCTGGCGCTGCCGAGCCTGTTACTGGCGCTGGTGCTGGTGGCGGTATTTGGTCCTTCGATTGGCAACGCCGCGTTGGCGCTGACGTTCGTGGCGTTACCGCACTATGTGCGCCTGACACGCGCCGCCGTACTGGTGGAAGTCAACCGCGACTACGTTACCGCTTCGCGCGTGGCGGGAGCCGGTGCGATGCGCCAAATGTTCGTCAATATTCTGCCTAACTGTCTTGCGCCGCTGATCGTTCAGGCATCGCTCGGTTTCTCTAACGCCATTCTCGATATGGCTGCCCTCGGCTTCCTGGGGATGGGCGCACAGCCGCCTACGCCGGAATGGGGCACCATGCTCTCTGACGTTCTGCAGTTTGCCCAAAGCGCCTGGTGGGTGGTGACCTTCCCGGGGCTGGCGATCCTGCTGACGGTGCTGGCATTTAACCTGATGGGTGACGGTCTGCGTGACGCGCTCGATCCCAAACTGAAGCAGTAAGAGGTTCGAGATGGCGTTATTAAATGTAGATAAATTATCGGTGCACTTCGGCGACGTAGGCTCCGAATTCCGCGCCGTAGACCGCATTAGCTACAGTGTGAACCAGGGTGAAGTGGTTGGCATTGTGGGAGAGTCCGGCTCTGGTAAGTCTGTCAGTTCGCTGGCGATTATGGGGTTGATTGACTACCCTGGCCGTGTGATGGCCGAAAATCTGGAGTTTAACGGTCGTGACCTGAAGCGCATCTCTGAGAAAGAGCGTCGCCAGCTTGTGGGCGCGGAAGTGGCGATGATTTTCCAGGATCCGATGACCAGTCTTAACCCGTGCTACACCGTCGGCTATCAGATTATGGAAGCCATCAAGGTGCATCAGGGCGGCAATAAAAAAACGCGCGTTCAGCGGGCGATTGACCTGCTGACGCAGGTGGGGATCCCCGATCCGGCTTCGCGTCTGGACGTGTATCCGCACCAGTTGTCTGGTGGGATGAGCCAGCGCGTGATGATCGCGATGGCGATTGCCTGTCGTCCGAAGTTGCTGATTGCCGACGAACCGACGACGGCGCTGGACGTGACCATTCAGGCGCAGATCATCGAGCTGCTGCTGGAGTTGCAGCAAAAAGAGAATATGGCGCTGGTTTTGATTACCCACGACCTGGCGCTGGTGGCGGAAGCGGCGCACAAAATCATCGTGATGTACGCCGGGCAAGTCGTGGAAACCGGCGCTGCACAGGATATTTTCCGCGCGCCGCGTCATCCGTATACCCAGGCATTGCTACGCGCGTTGCCGGAGTTTGCGCAGGATAAAGCGCGTCTGGCCTCGTTACCGGGTGTGGTCCCAGGTAAATATGACCGACCGACGGGCTGTTTGCTGAACCCGCGCTGTCCGTATGCAACCGACAAATGCCGCGCTGAAGAACCTGAACTGAATCTGCTGGAAGGCGGTCGTCAGTCGAAATGCCACTACCCACTTGATGATGCCGGGAGGCCCACACTATGAGTACGCATGAGGCCACCTTGCAACAGCCGCTGTTGCAGGCTATCGATCTGAAAAAGCACTACCCGGTGAAAAAGGGCATGTTCGCCCCGGAACGCCTGGTAAAAGCGCTGGACGGTGTCTCCTTTACCCTCGAGCGCGGTAAAACGCTGGCGGTGGTAGGTGAGTCCGGCTGTGGAAAATCCACGCTTGGCCGCCTGTTGACGATGATTGAAGTGCCGACCGGCGGTGAGCTGTATTACCAGGGGCAGGATCTGCTCAAGCACGACCCGCAGGCGCAGAAGTTGCGTCGGCAGAAAATCCAGATTGTGTTCCAGAACCCGTACGGTTCTCTGAATCCGCGTAAGAAAGTGGGGCAGATTCTGGAAGAGCCGTTGCTGATCAACTCCACGCTTAGCAAAGAGCAGCGGCGTGAAAAAGCCCTGGCGATGATGGCGAAAGTCGGGCTGAAAACGGAGCACTACGATCGTTACCCGCATATGTTCTCCGGCGGCCAGCGTCAGCGTATCGCGATTGCCCGTGGTCTGATGCTGGACCCGGACGTGGTGATTGCCGACGAACCGGTCTCGGCGCTCGACGTTTCGGTTCGTGCGCAGGTACTGAATCTGATGATGGATTTACAACAGGATCTTGGACTGTCCTACGTTTTTATCTCGCACGACCTGTCGGTGGTGGAGCACATTGCCGATGAAGTGATGGTGATGTATTTAGGCCGCTGCGTGGAAAAAGGGACCAAGGATCAGATCTTCAATAATCCGCGTCATCCGTATACCCAGGCGCTACTCTCTGCCACGCCACGTCTGAACCCGGACGACCGCCGCGAGCGTATCAAACTGACCGGCGAGCTGCCGAGCCCGCTGAATCCGCCGCCGGGCTGTGCGTTCAATGCTCGTTGCCGCCGCCGCTTTGGTCCGTGTACCCAGCTTCAGCCGCAGTTGAAAGACTATGGCGGTCAGCTGGTGGCCTGTTTCGCCGTTGACCAGGATGAAAACCAACAGCGATAAACGTGGGTTATGACCTAATAACCGGAGCCTTGTGCTCCGGTTTTTTTATATTTTGTTTTTACGTCCACAATGTGAGTCCTCTGGCAGAACATTATTCCACAGCGTCTAAAATGTAGTCAGATTCCCTTTTGTCACAGAAATAGCGATTTCGCAGTTGCTAACGATCAGGAGCAAATGTGGTCACGATACGCTGGGATATTAAAACAATTGATCGTCTGTCGATGGTTGAGGATGTCCTGAAGGAGTTTTCCTGCTGTGATATCAATATCATCTCCATGAAAGTCACGCCGGGACGGATCCTGATTAAATCCTGGTGCCGCCAGTTACAGGATATTTCCTGCGTGCAATCCTGTTTAAGCCAGCGCGCCGATATTATTAACGTCGCTTACCTGTGTGAAGAGATAAGCGAACTGTCAACGTCCGAGCCGGAACGCCCGCGCTATTTCTCTGACATTATTTGCAGCAGCCAGAGCATGCGCTTACTTATCGAAAAGGCGATCAGAATTGCCGACAGCAAATATACCGTTCTGATCCGCGGTGACACGGGAACCGGCAAGGAGTTACTGGCCCGGGCTATCCATAATTCCGGGCAGCGGCGGTTTTATCCGTTTATTCCGGTCAACTGCTCTGCATTACCTGAGTCGTTGATGGAGAGTGAATTCTTTGGCTATGAGAAAGGGGCCTTTAGCGGCGCAGATTGTAAAGGCAAAAAAGGGCTGTTTGAAATGGCTGATAAAGGCACCCTATTTCTCGATGAGTTTGGTGAAATGTCGCTGAGCTTGCAGGCAAAATTACTGCGTGTGCTTCAGGATGGTGGGATCCGTCGCGTTGGCGGGGCACAAATTATACCGGTTAATGTACGTATTATTGTGGCGACCAACGCCAATCTGGAAGAGATGGTGGAACAACGTCTGCTGCGTGCCGATCTCTATTATCGCATCAACGTACTTTCACTCACCATTCCTCCTTTAAGGGAGCGTCCGCAGGATATCACTCTACTCATTCGCCACTTTGTGCAGAAGTACGCGAAGGAATTTCAGCGCCGGATAATCCTGGATAAAGCCTGTTTTGCGGCCTTGCACCATCACGCCTGGCCGGGAAACGTCCGTGAACTGGAAAATACCATTATTCGTCTGATGCTGATGGCGGAATCGGATGTCATTACCCTGGACGAACTGGGAATGGTGAATTTACCCGCGGTTGAGCAAGCCCCAACGGAACGCCCTTTTAAAGAACAGGTTCTTAGTGCTGAGCGTCAGCTCATCGAACAAATGGTCGAAGATAATGTGTCGTCGCGGCATATCGCTAAAGCGTTGGGGGTGTCGCATACGACGGTGTTGAATAAAATTCGCAGCTATCAGTTGGAGAGTGTGAGTTAAGCGCCGTCAGTGGCTGACGGCGCGTTAGACGGGTTATTCAATCAGCTTCAATAATGGCGACAGGCATAGCAGAATTCCGTACAGCAGGATCAGCCAGGTTTTAACGCCGCGCAATTTCTCCAGTTGCGTTACTTTATAGATCAGGAAAAAAGGAATAATACACGACACAATCCCGTACAGTGGGCTACCCAGCTGGAAGAAAACCAGTACCGATACGCGGAACGACACCCAAATAACCAGGGTGATCACAATAAATGTGCAAATACCCAGCGTAAGCACCAGCGGATTAATTTTCTCAACGTCAATGACACGACTCAGGACGTTAAGAATAATACCCTTAATCGCCTCATGGAATCCCAGGTAAATACCAAAAAACGCAGTTAATACGGCGAAGATATTCAGTACCGTTGAGGTGATATGAATAATTTGTCCTGGAATAACCTGCGCTGCCAGCGCCAGGGCGGAAATATTTTGTTCAAAGGCCGAAACGGCCTCTTCATGGCTAATCGAAAAGGTAAAAGAGAAGGAGAAAAACAGAATAACTGCAATCAGCGTAATGTAACTGATGCGATGCGTGCGTATCGCCATACGCGTCGCCAGTACCCGGTCAGCCACCCGTTTGCGATAAGCGATGTTCATTGGGTTTAATACCTGTATAAACACCGCAGAGAAGAAGCAGAACGGGATGGTCAACAGCACGTTGCGAAAGAAAACCGAGGCTTCAGGAAATGCGCTGATATTGCTAAAGTTCCAGTGCGGGACCATCGCAAAACCAAACACGATGATGATCCCCACTTTTACTACTACCATCGGACCGGAGATTTTGAACAGCAGCTTTTCTCCCCCGGAAGCAATGGCGACCAGCACGGCAAAAATGGCAACTTTGTAGATTATTGACTGCGAAAGGTCGGCCTCGGTCAGGCCAAAGGTTTTGATATAAGAGGCACTGTCAAATACTACGGATAAGGAATAAATAAATATACCGTGAATAATCATCAGGAAGTAAATGACGCCAAGAAATACGCCCCAGTTTTTCCCCAAATAATGACTTATAATATCGGTATAGTCATTGCAGGTTTCACTTTCTGATAATGTTTTTAAATAAATGTCCTGCACAATATAGGTTGCGGGATAAGCAATAATAAAGGCGACAATAAATACCCAAATACCAGTTAAGCCAATTTGTACCGGCATCAGTACCGTTCCGGCGCCAATTGCCATGCCGATACAGAGTAATACCCAGCCAAAATCGTATTTCGTGAACGGTATTTTTTTTGAGATTGGTACGGCGGTTGCTGTATTGTTGCTTAATTGTAATGTGTTGTCCTGCATAGAACCCCCTGCCCAAAATACACGCTCTCCCCGGAAAAGGATTGCGCGTATAGCCAGACTGTTGTGCCTTGATTCCCAACAGCCTGAACCGATCTGCGTCGGCTCAGGCTGTAGTGGTCAGAATGTTGCCTTTCTGATGGCGTGTTCAAGGTCGTTAATAATATCTTCTGGATCTTCAAGACCCACAGAAAGACGGATAAGCCCGTCGGTAATACCTGCTTTAAGCCGTTCCTCTGGCGCAACGGGCGAATGTGTCATAGACGCTGGGTGCTGAATGAGGGTTTCGGTATCACCGAGACTGACCGCGAGGAGGCACAATTCTACAGAATTGATCATCCGTCTGCCAGCCTCGAGGCCGCCGGCGATTTCGAAGCTAATAATTCCTCCTGGCAGACTCATCTGCCGTTGGCCCAGCTCATACTGCGGATGTGAAGAGAGGCCGGGATAATAAACGTGGGTGATGGACGGATGTCCTTCCAGGAAGCGGGCGATTTTCATCGCATTTTCGCAGTGACGTTCCATTCGAATGCCCAGTGTTTTAACGCCGCGCAGCGTCAACCAGGCGTTGAACGGACTCATGCAGCCGCCGGTGATATCTTTCAACCCAACAAACCGCGCCTGGTCGATAAACTCCTGCTTGCCGACGATAATGCCGCCAATCACATCCCCGTGACCGTTGATATATTTGGTGACGCTGTGCACCACGATGTCTGCGCCCAGTTGCAAAGGCTGCTGACAGTACGGCGACATAAAAGTGTTATCCACCACCAGCAATGCGCCTTGCTGATGGGCAATGCCAGCCACCGTTTCAATATCAACCAATGAGAGCGTCGGGTTGGCGGGCGTTTCGATATACACCACTTTGGTTTCCGGGCGCATGGCGGCGCGAATTTCTTCAGGATTCGCCGCATCGACAAAGCTGACGTTAATCCCGAACTTCGGCATGCTGTGTGACAGAAACGCGTGGGTGCAGCCGTAAATTGCGCTGGCGGAAACGATATGGTCACCCTGCTGGCACAAAGTGAGTAGCGTTGTGGTGATGGCAGAAATACCGGACGCGGTTGCCAGTCCGGCTTCACCTCTTTCCAGCACCGCCAGCTTTTTCTCCAGCGCATCGGTGGTGGGGTTACCCAAACGAGTATAAATGTACCCGGACTCCTCCAGCGCAAAGCGGGCGGCACCTTGTTCGGCGCTGTCAAACACAAACGTTGAAGTCTGGAAAATAGGCGTACTGAGCGCGCCAGTTGAAGGGTCGGGTTGTTGCCCCGCGTGAACGATCTGGGTGTTGAATCCGTAAGTACGACAGTCAGACATGATATCTCCTTTAATTCGGAACAGAACAGCTCACACTCAAATAGCAATCGCTGTGCCAGAAATTGAATTAATAGATATCAATGAGTTATGTATTTTCCTGGATTGATGGTCGGCAGGAATGTTGCCAACTGGCAAGAATCTTTCCAGCGTACTGGCGAGAAACGGGTGAAATGCGAGGCGCTACGCAGAGCGGAATATTGCGCGGTGATATGGCGAATGGGCTACCGTAGAATCAGCGGCAAGCCGGGAATTCCCGGTGAGGCGCAATGTTGCGGGGGCTTGATCCCCGGCGGCATCGGTTGCTGGAAAGAGAAAACCCCCGCACGTTGTTCGGTATAAACCTGGCAACAAAACGGGGGCTGACTTGAACCTGAACAACTCAAGAATAGCCGCGAACAGTTGCCATTGCAACACAGGCGGCTATATGACGCTCGCACAGTTAGGCGTGGCCTTCTGGCACGATTTAGCGGCTCCGATCATCGCTGGTATTATTGCCAGTCTGATTATGAGCTGGCTGCGTAACAGGAAGTAATGCTCTTAGTGGGCGTCTGCCTGCCGTGATGGCAACATGCGCCCGAACCAGGCCGCAGGGGTGACCTTGCGGCCTTTTTCGGCTTAAATGCAGATAAATCTCGTCGTCAGGTGCCTATCCTGTCGCGATAATGCACGCTGGGAAGTTTTCAGATACCGTCTCTCTTAATACCGCTACGATCGGGTATACTCTGACGGCAGTTTCGTCTATCCGTGGAGAGTCAGTTTGCGTGTCAGTCGCTCGTTAACAATTAAGCAGATGGCAATGGTCGCGGCCGTTGTCATGGTGTTTGTTTTCATTTTTTGCACCGTTTTGTTGTTCCATCTGGTACAGCAGAACCGCTATAACACGGCTACACAACTGGAAAGTATCGCTCGCTCCATCCGTGAACCTCTTTCCGACACTATCCTGAAAGGGGATATTCCCGAAGCGGAAGCCGTTCTACGCAGTATTCGGCCAGCAGGCGTGGTCAGCCGCGCTGATGTGGTGCTCCCCAATCAGTTTCAGGCGCTGCGGATGAGCTTTATTCCCGAACGCCCGGTTCCCGTTACGGTGACCCGCCTGTTTGAGCTGCCGGTGCAAATTTCGCTGCCGGTCTATTCACTTGAGCGTTCAGCGAACCCACAACCGCTGGCGTATCTGGTGCTGCAGGCGGATTCGTACCGCATGTACAAGTTTGTGATGAGTACTCTCTCAACGTTAGTGACCATTTACTTACTTTTGTCGTTAATACTCACGGTAGCCATCTCATGGTGTATTAACCGTTTGATTGTGCATCCATTACGCAAAATCGCTCGTGAGTTGAACGACATTCAACAGCAGGACCTGATTGGCTATCAACTGGCATTACCACGTCTGCATCAGGATGATGAGATTGGTATGCTGGTACGTAGCTACAACCTCAATCAGCAGCTCATCAAACGCCATAGCGAAGAGCAAAGCGACCATTCGATGCGCTTCCCGGTTTCAGAATTGCCCAACAAATCGTTTTTAATGGGATTGCTGGAGCAGGTAGTGACGCGTCAGCAAACGACGGCGCTGATGATTGTCACCTGTGAAACCTTGCGTGATACCGCGGGCGTGTTAACCGAAACTCAGCGAGAAATCCTGCTGCTCACGCTGGTCGAAAAACTGAAATCCGTATTGGCTCCCAGAATGGTGCTTACCCAGGTGAGCGGCTATGACTTTGCCATCATCGCGCATGGTGTAAAAGAGCCATGGCATGCTATTACACTAGGTCAGCAAGTACTCACTATCGTTAATGAGCGGTTACCGATTCAGGGCATTCAACTACGTCCGAACTGCAACATTGGGGTGGCGATGTTTTATGGTGATTTAACCGCAGAGCAGCTCTACCGCCGCGCCCTGTCCGCCGTGTTAACGTCGCGTCATAAAGGTAAAAACCAAATTCAGTTCTTTGATCCGTTGCAAATGGAAGAGGCGCAGCAGCGTTTAACCCAAGAGAACGATATTTTAACTGCTATGGATAACCAGCAATTTGCGCTCTGGATGCAGCCCCAGGTAGAGATGTCCAGCGGCAAGGTATTGAGCGCAGAAGCATTATTGCGGATGCAGCAGCCGGACGGTAGCTGGGAGCTTCCGGAAGGGTTAATCGACAGAATTGAGTCTTGTGGTCTGATGGTGACAGTCGGTTATTGGGTGCTGGAAGAAACATGCCGCCAGCTGTCAGCCTGGCAAGAACGCGGTCTGATGCTGCCGCTCTCGGTGAATTTATCCGCTCTCCAGTTGATGCACCCAAGTATGGTGTCTGATCTGCTGGAGTTGTTGACGCGCTATCGCATTAAGCCTGGCACATTGATTCTGGAAGTGACTGAAAGTCGGCATATTGACGATCCCCACGCCGCAGTGACCATTTTGCGACCGCTGCGCAACGCGGGCGTGCGCATCGCGCTGGACGACTTTGGCATGGGGTATGCGGGTCTGCGACAGCTACAGCATATGAAGTCGCTACCAGTGGATGTACTCAAAATCGATAAGATGTTTGTCGATGGTGTGCCCGAAGATTGCAGCATGATCTCCGCTATCATTCAGCTGGCACACAGCCTCAACTTGCAGATGATCGCCGAAGGCGTTGAAACGGAAGCGCAACGCGAATGGTTATCACAAGCCGGGGTGGAAGTGGCGCAAGGCTTCCTGTTTGCCCGACCCGTTCCGGCAAATATCTTTGAAGAACGTTACCTGGCACCGGAAAGCGCTGATTACAAAAGTTAAAAAAGGTCTCGCTTGTGCGAGCCAGCTCAAAATTTTTAACATTTTTGTATCAATTATGATCCAGGTGCATTTCTGTCATGTTGAGTGGGTGTTACTTTAAGGCCGCAGGTTAAACAAAACCTTACAAGACCTGTGGTTTTTACTTTAAGGACACCCTATGAAGACCTCTATATTCAAAAGCCTTTACTTTCAGGTCCTGACAGCAATTGCCATTGGTATTCTCCTTGGCCATTACTACCCTGAATTAGGCGCCCAAATGAAGCCGCTTGGTGATGCTTTCGTTAAGCTCATCAAGATGGTCATCGCACCTGTCATCTTCTGTACTGTCGTGACCGGCATTGCAGGTATGGAAAGTATGAAAGCAGTAGGCCGCACCGGTGCGGTTGCACTGCTCTATTTTGAAATTGTCAGTACGATTGCGCTGATCATCGGCCTTATCATCGTCAACGTGGTGCAACCCGGTGCCGGGATGAACGTCGATCCGGCAACGCTGGATGCCAAAGCGGTAGCGATTTACGCCGAACAGGCAAAAGACCAGGGGATCGTAGGTTTCCTGATGGACATTATCCCTGCGAGCGTCATTGGCGCGTTTGCCAGCGGTAACATCCTGCAGGTATTGCTGTTTGCGGTAATGTTTGGTTTTGCTCTGCATCGTCTGGGCAGCAAAGGCCAGATGATCTTCAACGTAATTGAAAGCTTCTCGCAGGTTATTTTCGGCATCATCAATATGATCATGCGCCTGGCGCCGATCGGTGCTTTCGGTGCCATGGCCTTTACCATCGGTAAATATGGCGTCGGAACGCTGGTGCAACTGGGTCAGCTGATAATCTGCTTCTATATCACCTGTATTCTGTTTGTGGTTCTTGTACTGGGCTCCATTGCTCGCGCGACTGGCTTTAGCATCTTCAAATTCATCCGCTATATCCGTGAAGAGTTGCTGATCGTACTGGGTACATCTTCTTCTGAATCCGCACTGCCGCGTATGCTCGATAAAATGGAGAAACTGGGCTGTCGGAAGTCGGTTGTCGGGTTGGTTATACCCACGGGGTACTCGTTTAACCTTGATGGAACATCAATCTATCTGACGATGGCGGCGGTGTTTATCGCTCAGGCCACCAACAGTCACATGGATATCTTCCATCAGATAACCCTGCTGGTGGTGCTCCTGCTCTCCTCAAAAGGTGCTGCGGGTGTGACCGGGAGTGGCTTCATTGTTCTGGCCGCGACTATCTCTGCGGTGGGGCATTTACCGGTCGCTGGCCTGGCGCTGATTCTCGGTATTGACCGCTTTATGTCAGAAGCCCGTGCGCTTACCAACCTGATTGGTAACGGTGTTGCAACCGTCGTTGTGGCTAAATGGGTGAAAGAACTGGATACCAAAAAGCTTGATGACACGCTGAATAATCGTGCGCCGGATGGCAAAACGCACGATTTATCCTCTTAATCTCGTCACTTATGCCCGTAGTCCCTTCCAGGACTGCGGGTGTTTGCGCATAATTACCCCCTGTGCCTGAAACCGTCGATTCGGCGGCGTCGGGATTTTTTCACTTCCTCCGTGACATTTTCATGTTCTTGCGGTCTAACACGAAGTGTTTTTAACGTCATATTCAGAGAGCCCTTTCGCGGGCTGTCTTTTTATTACCAGGATAGTTGATCAGGGGTTCACATGCAGGGCACAAAAATTCGACTTTTAGCGGGCGGCTTGCTGATGATGGCCGCTGCCGGCTATGTGCAGGCAGATGCGCTCCAGCCTGACCCGGCGTGGCAACAGGGCACGCTGGCAAATGGTTTACAGTGGCAAGTGTTAGCCACTCCCCAGCGCCCCAGCGACCGTATTGAGGTTCGCCTGCTGGTCAATACCGGTTCACTCACCGAAAGTACGCAACAGAGTGGTTTCAGCCATGCGATCCCACGTATCGCGCTGACGCAAAGCGGTGGCCTCGATGCCACGCAAGCCCGTTCATTATGGCAGCAGGGGTTCGATCCCAAACGTCCCATGCCGCCCGTTATCGTTTCCTATGATTCCACGCTATATAACCTCAGTCTGCCTAACAGCCGTAACGATCTGCTGAAAGAGTCACTTTCTTACCTGGCGAATATTTCCGGCAATCTGAGCATCACCCCTGAAACGATCAACCACGCGCTGAGTAGCGAAGATATGGTCGCAACCTGGCCGTCCGATACCAAAGAGGGGTGGTGGCGATACCGTCTGAAGGGCTCAACCCTGTTGGGGCACGATCCAGCCGATCCGCTGAAAACGCCTGTCGACGCCACGAAAATCCAGTCCTTCTACCAGAAATGGTATACCCCGGACGCGATGACGCTGATTATCGTTGGTAATGTAGATGCGCGCAGCGTAGCTGAGCAAATCAACAAAACCTTTGGCGAGTTAAAAGGAAAACGCGAAACACCTGCGCCGGTGCCGACGCTTTCGCCGCTGCGTGCGGAAGCCGTGAGCATTATGACCGATGCGGTACGTCAGGATCGCCTTTCCATCATGTGGGACACGCCGTGGCAGCCAATCCGTGAATCTGCCGCGCTGTTACGCTACTGGCGCGCTGATTTAGCCCGTGAAGCGTTGTTCTGGCATATTCAGCAGGAACTGACCAAAAACAATGCCAAAGACATCGGCCTTGGATTTGATTGTCGGGTGCTGTTCCTGCGTGCCCAGTGCGCTATCAACGTGGAGTCGCCGAACGATAAGCTGAACGCGAACCTCGGTACGGTTGCGCGTGAGTTGGCGAAAGTGCGTGACAAGGGACTGCCGGAAGAAGAGTTCAATGCGCTGGTAGCGCAAAAGAATCTGGAACTGCAGAAACTGTTTGCCACCTACGGCCGCACCGATACCGACATTTTGATCAGCCAGCGTTTGCGCTCGCTGCAAAATCAGGTGGTGGATATCGCGCCTGAACAGTATCAGCGTTTACGTCAGAGCTTCCTCAACAGTCTGAACGTTGAGATGCTGAATCAGGATCTGCGACAGCAACTGTCGCAAGATATGGCGTTAATTCTGCTGCAGCCGAAGGGGGAGCCTGAATTCAATATGAAGGAACTGCAGGCGACGTGGGATAGCATTATGGCACCCATTACCGCAGCGGCAACGCCGGTAGAAACGGATGAGTCACATTCTGAAGTGACGGATATCCCGCCGGTACAGTAACCTCCAGGCCGGATAAGGCGGTTACGCCGCCATCCGGCCTTGGGTGGGTATGCCGGGGGCGCTTCGCTTGCCCGGCCTACAAGAACAACACGTTATTGCGGCATAGCGTCGCGTGGGATAATCGCCCCGCGATGCTGAATCACCGTGCTTGCCGTCAGGTGACCGCGTTTTGCGGCATCGGCGGCATCGCCACCAGTCAGACGTACCGCCAGATACCCGGCGCTGAAGGAATCTCCCGCAGCGGTGGTATCGATCACTTTCTCTTTCGGCAATTTAACGGCCGGGACGTCGATTAGCGCTTCGCCCTCGATAGAAACCAGGCAAGAGTCTGCGCCGCGCTTCACTACCACTTCCTGGACGCCAGCCGCGTGCGTACGGGCAATTACCTCGGCTACAGGTCTTTCACCCCACAACGCGTCCTCATCATCCAGCGTCAGGAACGCGATATTGGTGCATTCCAGCATCTGCTGATAAACCTGCTGCGTTTCTTCTTTGCTGCTCCACAGGCGTGGGCGGTAGTTATTGTCAAAAATAACTTTTCCACCGTTAGCGCGGCATTCACGCAGTAACGACAGCAGTTTGTCACGGCTGGCCGGGCTTAAAATCGCCAGGCTGATTCCGCTCAGATACAAATAGTCAAACGTCGCCAGCTCTTCGCAAATAGCGGCGGACTGTTCGCTCTCCAGCCAGAATTTTGCTGCGGCTTCATTACGCCAGTAATAGAAGGTACGCTCGCCGGTGCTATCGGTCTCAATGTAGTAGAGTCCCGGAAGGCGGTTTTCCATACGCTGGGTTAATGAGGTATCAACATTTTCACTCTGCCAGGAGTCCAGCATTTGTTGGCTGAAACTGTCAGTACCCAGTGCAGTCACATAGTGTACGGAAAGTGCCGCCGCATCGACCTGGCGGGCGATATAAACGGATGTATTCAACGTGTCGCCACCGAATCCGCGCTGAACGTCAGCGCCTTTCTGTGACAGCTCAATCATGCATTCGCCAATCACGGCAATCTTTCTGGACATAGTCGTAACCTGCTCTGAAAAAAATTAGCGTTAGTGTGCGCTGTGGGTGTTAAGTGGTCAACTATATTAAAACAACGTTCCATTATTTTTTTGAGCCAGCACGTGTTCTGCGCTGTTTTTGCCGCTTAGTTTTTATTTTGCCTGCGGCGGAACGTAAAGTTCTGCGCCCGAGCGCCGATAACCTTTGACGAGTCCGGTCAGTCACACTCTTATTTACAGGACATCTTTGATGATAAAGCAGGTTACCCAGCAGCTCATTACGCCCGATGCGAGTATCGAAAGCTTGCAGGCGAGACGCTATTGGCTGCAGTGCGAGCGTGCTTACACCTATCAGCCGATTTACCAGACCGATGGACGGCTGATGGCCGTTGAACTGTTGACCGTCGTGAGCCATCCTGATAACCCTGCCCAACGTATTGCGCCAGATCGCTATTTTGCTGAAGTGGCCGTCCGACACCGTATAGAGGTGGTAAAAGAGCAGCTTCTGCAGCTTGAGCTGAAAGGTGACTTTTTCAGAGCCAATAACCTGCTGGCATCAGTGAATGTCGATGGCCCAACGCTGATTGCAATGCGCCAGGATCCTGAAATCCTGAAAATCATCGAATGCCTGCCCTGGCTGCGCTTTGAACTGGTGGAGCATATCCGCCTGCCGAAGGGATCGTCTTTCGCCTCGATGTGCGAGTTTGGTCCCCTCTGGCTGGATGATTTTGGTACCGGAATGGCGAACTTCTCGGCCCTGAGCGAAGTGAGTTACGACTATATTAAAGTGGCGCGGGATCTGTTTGTCATGCTGCGCCAGACGCCGGAAGGCCGCAATCTCTTCACGCTGCTGTTACAGCTGATGAACCGCTATTGCCGCGGGGTGATTGTTGAAGGTGTTGAAACACTTGAAGAGTGGCGTGATGTGCAAAACTCACCGGCTTTCGCGGCGCAAGGCTATTTTCTTTCTCGTCCAGTACCTCTGGACACCCTCGAAGAGGTGATTCTGTCGCTTTGATTCGGATGTAACGTCCCTCATTTTGCCCTGCTGGACTATCTTTAGGACAGGCAAGGAAGGAAGTGAGGACGCTAACTATGACAAAAGCAGGCAAAATAACCGCATCAGTAATAGGGGTTTTCTTGTTGTTGATCGTCGTACTCATCATTGTGATTGCGACATTTGACTGGAACCGGCTCAAACCGACCATCAACCAGAAAGTCTCTACAGAACTCAACCGGCCCTTCGCCATACGGGGCGATCTGGGGGTGGTTTGGGAGCGCCAGAAGCAGGAAACCGGCTGGCGTAGCTGGGTTCCGTGGCCGCACGTTCATGCCGAGGATATTATCCTTGGCAACCCGCCAGAGATTCCCGACGTCACCATGGTGCATCTTCCCCGCGTGGAAGCCACGCTCGCGCCACTGGCATTACTGACAAAAACCGTCTGGCTACCGTGGGTCAAGCTGGTAAAGCCTGATGCGCGCCTTATCCGTCTGTCGGAGAAAAACAATAACTGGACCTTTACCCTCGCAGAAGACGAAAACCGTGATCCGAATGCGCCACCATCCGCGTGGTCTTTCCGGCTGGATAATATTCTCTTCGATCAAGGACGCATCGCTATTAACGATAAGGTGACCCGCTCGGAGCTTGAGATCCTGGTCGATCCGCTGGGTAAGCCATTGCCCTTTAGCGAAGTGACGGGCGCAAAAAGTAAAGAGAGTCAAACCCGCGTTGAGGATTACGTATTTGGTTTGCAGGCCAAAGGACGCTATAACGACGAACCGCTAAGCGGTAGCGGAAAAATAGGCGGGATGCTGGCGCTGAGGGGTGAAGGAACCCCTTTCCCGGTGCAGGCTGATTTCCGTTCGGGCAATACGCGGGTAGCATTTACCGGTACGGTAAATGACCCGATGAATATGGGCGGCGTGGATCTGCGGCTTAAATTCTCAGGTGATTCGCTAGGGGATTTGTACGATTTGACGGGGGTGCTGCTCCCGGATACGCCGCCATTTGAAACCGACGGGCATCTGGTGGCGAAAATCGATCCGGAAAAATCCTCCGTTTTTGATTACCGCGATTTTAATGGTCGCATTGGCGACAGCGATATTCATGGAACGCTAACTTATACGACCGGTAAGCCGCGTCCGAAACTGGAAGGGGACGTCGAATCACGCCAGCTGAGACTGGCTGATTTGGGACCGCTGATTGGTGTGGATTCGGGTAAAGGCGCGGAAAAGGCCAAACAATCTGAACAGCGCAAAGGTGAGAAGAGCGTCCAGCCTGCCGATAAAGTCTTACCGTATGACCGCTTCGAAACTGACAAATGGAATGTTATGGATGCTGACGTACGTTTCAAAGGTCGACGCATTGAGCACGGCAGCAGCCTACCGATTAGCGATCTCTCCACCCATATCATCCTGAAAAATGCCGACCTGCGCCTGCAGCCGCTGAAATTTGGCCTGGCGGGAGGCAGCATTGTTTCCAGAATCCATCTGGAAGGGGATAAAAAGCCGATGCGCGGGCAGGCGGACCTTCAGGCTCGCCGCCTGAAACTAAAAGAGCTCATGCCGGATGTAGAACTGATGCAGAAAACGCTCGGTGAAATGAACGGTGACGCTAAATTTAGCGGCAGTGGAAACTCGGTGGCCGCGCTGTTGGGGAACAGCAATGGCAACCTGAAGCTGCTGATGAACGATGGCTTAATCAGCCGGAATCTGATGGAAATTGTGGGGTTAAATCTGGGTAACTATCTTGTTGGTCAGATATTTGGTGACGACGAGGTTCGCGTAAACTGCGCGGCGGCGAATCTGGATATCGTTAACGGCGTGGCGCGTCCGCAGATCTTTGCTTTTGATACGGAAAATGCGGTGATCAATGTGACCGGGACCGCGAGTTTTGCGTCTGAGCAACTGGATTTAACCATCGATCCGGAGAGCAAAGGTATTCGTATTATTACGCTGCGTTCGCCGCTGTATGTTCGCGGGACCTTCAAGAACCCGCAGGCAGGCGTAAAAGCTGGGCCATTGATTGCGCGTGGTGCGGTTGCCGCCGCATTAGCCACGTTAGTCACCCCAGCGGCGGCACTGTTGGCGCTAATTTCCCCTTCCGAAGGTGAAACCAATCAGTGCCGGACGATACTGTCGCAAATGAAGAAGTGATGTCAGGCCGGATGCGGTGTTTACACCGCATCCGGCAAAAGAATCACAATGACTGATGACGGGTCTCATGGGTTAACAGCAGCGCGATCAATGTTAACGCCGCCATCGACGCCAGATACGTACCTACCGCTGCCAGACCGTAGTTCGCCTGCAGCCATGCGGCAATATAAGGGGCAACGGAAGCGCCAAGAATCGACGAAACGTTATACGAGAATGAGGCGCCCGTGTAGCGAACCTCGGTTGGGAACAGCTCCGGCAGCAATGCGCCCATTGGACCAAATGTCAGTCCCATCAGACTTAAACCCAGCAGCAGGAAAGCGAACACCAGTGCCGGATTGCCAGAGCCGAGCAGCGGTTTAAAGGCAAACAGCGCAAACAGAATGATAAGCGTGGTGATGATGAGCATGCTTTTGCGGCGACCAAATGCGTCGGCCAGCAGCCCCGCTACAGGCACCATAACGCCAAAGCCAATTACCGCCATCATCAGCATCCACAACACTTCATTACGCGGCAGGCCAAGCCCTACAGGCGCAGCGGCTGTACTGAACGTCATTGAATAGACGGTCATGATATAGAACAGCGTATAGGTCGCCAGCATGATGAACGTACCGAGGATCGTTACGCGAACATGTTTTGTCAGTAAGGTACCCAGCGGGATTTTCACCTGTTTTTTCGCCGCAGCCACTTTGGCGAAGACCGGGGACTCATGCAATGAAACGCGAACGTACAGGCCGATGATCACCAGTACCGCAGAGAAGATGAACGGTACGCGCCAGCCCCAGCTCATAAACTGTTCATCGGTCAGCAGCCAGGAAAGCATCAGGAAGGTGCCGTTGGCGAAGAAAAAGCCGATAGGTGCGCCCAGTTGCGGGAATGACCCGTACAGTGCGCGTTTACGCGGCGGCGCGTTTTCCGTTGCCAGCAACGCCGCGCCGCCCCACTCACCGCCCAGACCTAAGCCCTGACCAAAACGAGCGAGCGCCAGCAGCAACGGGGCGAAAATGCCGATAGTTTCATAGCCCGGCAGCAGGCCAATGACAACCGTTGAAATCCCCATGGTAAGCAGTGAAGCAACCAGTGTGACTTTACGGCCTACGCGATCGCCGAAATGGCCGAACACTGCGGAGCCGATTGGCCGGGCCACAAAAGCGATAGCGAAGGTGGCGAGGGACTGCAGCGTAGCCGCGGTCGGATCTCCCTGCGGGAAGAAAATATGGGGGAACACGATCACCGCGGCGGTCGCGTAGATATAGAAGTCGAAGAACTCAATGGCGGTACCAATGAGTGAGGCGACGACGACTTTATTGCGCGAGTTGACCGGGGTGTGTTCCTGTTCGTTGTCGAGTGTTGTGGCTGTTGCTTGCATAATATTTTCTTATTTTTGGCCGAACGAAAGGCCATATTACGCACAGCAAAAGCGATATTTCAATCTGTAACAAACCCTGTAATTGATCAAAAAGCGAGCAAAAAGGGAATAATATTTATGCTGGAGATTTCACTTCCATGAAATGCTTCACATAATTTAAAACTTAGATGATAAAACTGGTTTTTGGTTAAATAAAAGTTACGGGTTGGATTTATTCACTAAATCAGTAAGAGCGGGCGGCATTATAATTGCCGGATGGCGCTGCGCTTATCCGGGATATAAAATTCACCCGTAGGCCGGATAAGACGGGGGCGTCGCCATCCGGCAATTAACAACTAACCCGGCGGTGGCTATTGCGTTTTTCCCGGCATTCGCGGGTCATCTTTGTATTCCGCCGTGGCTATCCAGGCGGCGCAAAACAGCGTCAGACGAGCGAAGAAGTAGAAGAACGCCATCAGTCCAAGTACGGAACCAAACGCCGCGCCTGACGGCGATTGCACCAGTGATGGCAGCGTGTAGGTCATGATCATTTTGATAACTTCAAACCCCAGCGCCGCGATAAACGTACCGCGAATAAGTGCTTTCTTACGTGGTCGGTGACGTGGCAGTCGCCAGAAAATCCAGAAGAAAAGTAAATAGTTGGCGAAAATAGAGATGGTCAGGCCGATCAGGCGCCAGGCGGGCTTCAGCCATTCGATGCCGTCGAGATACAGCGCAGAGATAATCATCTGCTGGGCGGAACCGGCGATAGAAGTAATGGACAGGGTGACAATCAGCGCAATCAGCAAACCAATCAATGAGACAAAATCACGCAGGTATTTTACCCAAATTTTTTCCTGATCCTGCGGCGTACGCTCCCAGACATCTCGCGACTGGGCACGAATCGCTTCTCTCAGATTGCCCATCCAGTTAATCCCGGAATAAAGGGCGATCCCAAGCCCGACCAGACCCACGGTGGTTCGCTGCTGAACGGCGGTGTTAATGGTGTTTTTCAGCGTGGAGGCGAGCGTCGGGTCGCTGACATTAAGCAGAATTTTGCCGAAGATATCCTGTAACAGCGTAGGGTGCGAGGCGAGAATAAAACCGGCGGCGGCAAATGACACCATCAGGATAGGGATCATCGACAGGAACGAGAAGTAGGTGATAGCGGCGCCAAACTGGTTTCCCATGCGGTCATTAAAACGCTCTGCGGCTCGAATCATATGGGCGATGACGGGCTGACGTTGAATTTTATCGGCGAGGGTCAGGGCTGTTTGCAATGCCTGGTTGGTTGTACCGTTGGTTTCTGTTTTTTCACGCTCCTGGGTCTCAATTTTTGGGATCGGTGCGTGCTCAAGTTCCTGAATGGGGCGTTTTATCTCTTTTTCCTGCGTCATCAGGCCAGTATTCCTTGTTCTGTTCATTCTCAGGACAGTATAGCTTGTCAGTCAACATAGTCTTTCATTACGCCGGTCAGCCATTCCATAAACAGATGAACCCGGCGGGAGAGGTTGCGGCGATGCGGATACAACAGAGAAACCGGCATTGGCGCGGCACGATACTGCGGTAATACCTCGACCAGCGTACCGCTGCGCAGGGCGTCGCGTACGCCGACGCGTGGCACCTGAATAATGCCCAGGCCGGCAAGGCACGCTGCATGATAGGTTTCCGTGCTGTTCACCGTCAGCATGCCGCCGGTTTTAACCCATTGAGTACCGTTGTCTGTCGCCACTTCGAAACCTTGTGCACGGGTTCCCAGGTTCACTGAGTAATGCACCACCGCATGCGAGGCTAAATCTTCCAGGCTTTCCGGGTAGCCAAAGCGGGCCAGATATTTTGGGCTGGCGCAGTTAATCTGCGTGAGTTTCCCCAGCGGACGGGCAATCAGCCCTGAATCTTTCAGCGTACCGACGCGTACCACGCAGTCGAAACCTTCGCGGATCAAGTCCACCAGACGGTCACTGCTGCTGAGTTCGAGTTCAAGTCCCGGATATTGATGCAAGAAGGCTGTCAGGCGGGGCATCACCAGATTTCTCGCAACGCCCACCGGCATATCCACGCGCAGCTTGCCGCTGATGCTGGCCGGATCGTGATGAAATAGCCCATCCAGTTCATCCAGATTACTTAACAGATCTTTCGCGCGTTCATAATAGATCATGCCGTCTTGTGTGAGCTGGACGCGTCGGGTGGTGCGGTGCAACAGCTGCGTGCCAAGATGATTTTCCAGGGCCTGGATTTGTCGCGATACGCTACCTTTAGGTAGTCCAAGGGTGTCCGCCGCACGCGAAAAACTCTCCAGTTCTGCGACGCGGATGAACAACTGCATTGCGTGAATTTTATCCATTCCCATGCCCTATTGTTGTTCTTTACGAAACAGTAATGCGTAGTTAGCGGTATTTATTGTTTTTTTACCACCTAATAAGCTTTGTCTCAATCTTCACTACACAAGAAATGAGGTTTCTTATGACGCAACGTATCGCATTGGTGACCGGCGGCGGTCGTGGACTCGGTAAAAACACGGCGCTTAAGCTGGCGGGCAAAGGAATTGGTATCATCCTGACGTGGAACAGCAATGAAAAAGAAGCGCAGCAGGTTGTGGATGAAATTCGCCAATCAGGCGGTAAAGCCGCGGCATTGCCGTTGAATGTCGGGGATATTTCAACATTCCCTCAGTTTATAAAACAGATGCAGGAAACCTTACAGGCCCAGTGGCAAAGCGACACCTTTGATTATTTATTGAACAATGCCGGGGTTGGTATTAATGCGCCGTATCCGGCGTTCACCGAAGCGCAATTTGATCAACTTTTGAATATTCACTTTAAAGGTCCATTCTTCCTGACGCAGAACCTTTTACCGCTGATGAATCAAGGCGGCAGGATCCTGAATGTTTCAACCGGGCTCGCGCGCTTTGCATTGCCGGGTTACAGCGCATACGCGGCCATGAAAGGGGCGATGGAAGTGTTAACCCGTTATCAGGCAAAAGAGCTGGGAGAGCGCGGAATTACGGCCAATATTATTGCCCCCGGCGCGATAGAAACGGATTTTAGTGGTGGAAATGTGCGGGATAACGCGCAACTGAATGCGTACATTGCATCGCAAACGGCGTTGGGGCGCGTTGGTTTGCCGGATGATATCGGTGACGCGATTGCCGCATTGCTCAGCGATGAGCTGGCCTGGATGACGGCGCAGCGTATTGAGGTCTCCGGCGGGATGTTCCTGTAATCCATAGTGTCTTATTCAGCCAGATATTGGCTGAATAAGCATTTAATGCGATGTTTTATTTTGTAACACATTTGGCTGATAGTATGGATTCCTTATTTTTCGCCACAAATATAGACTGTGTTTAATTAATTTTAATTTGATGGATATAAACGTCAGAATATAAGAATTCACTTAATATGTGTCGCTATTTTTGTTCCTTTGTGTGATTCTGTTGATTGAGCTGTAACTAATCATAATTTCTGCTTCTTTCTTCTGCGGTTATCGGTAGAATGGCCCTCCGCCAAATGGTGACTTCTTATTTTACCCTATGGGTTATACCCTTCCGCGCGTTAAGGCTAATATCTTATTCAGACGGAGATAAATAATGCAGTTAATAATGTTTGACAGGCAGTCAATATTTATTCATGGAATGAATGTAAGTTTACAGCAACGTATTCCAGGAGTGGATGTTCAGGGTGTCAGTCAGGCAGATGACCTGTGGCAGAAGCTGGAAGACAACCCTGATGCGCTGGTAATGCTGGATGGCGATCTTGATGCTGAGTTCTGCCGCAGCTTGCTACAACAGATCGCGCAGCGCTATGCGGCGGCAAAAGTGCTGGTAACAGTAACGGATTGCCGTAAAAGATGGCTACAGGAGGTCACGCAATTAAACGTGCTGGCCATTGTTCCACGTGACTCTGACGCGGAAACCTTCACACTGGCGCTCAATAGTGTCGCGATGGGCATGATGTTTATCCCCAGAGACTGTATTACAGCGACTGAGAGTAGCAGACAAAATATAAAATCGCTCAGTGCGCGTCAGCGGGAGATTCTGACGATGCTGGCCGCGGGCGAATCGAATAAACAAATTGGTCGACTGTTAAATATCAGTACCGGAACGGTAAAAGCCCATCTTGAGTCGCTTTATCAGCGTCTGGAGGTAAAAAACCGTACGCAGGCGGCAATGATGTTAAACGACGCCATTTAATGGCCGCAAATTTCACAGTCAGAACACTTCTGGCTGTGAAATAGCCACAGGCCAAATTTCTGTAGCGCTAAATTGAGTTATTCCCACGCTGAATATCCACGTAATTAATGCTTCCAGTTGAAACCGATCTTTTATTTGCGGTTTTTTCTCATGTATGAATGCCTCACAGAGATGCAAATCGGCGAGCAACAGTGATTCTGCCTGCATTAGCGTAATGGGGGTATCAAAGGTTTCGTCTGCGGCAATTTCATGCCCGTAACCTATAACCCAAACCCCATTTTTATCCTGATACTTTTCCAGCGACAGGCCTTGCCATTGCTTAATAAATGCGACACAGGCGGGTGTGAAATGCGTCGAACGGAGCGGCATAATACTCTCTGAACAAAGAGATATATTTTAAGAAATCCACTCTGTTACGCCAGTTGCCATGTGGCCAGTTTTTACAGCAAAACGCCTTATGGCATTGGCGGCCGATATTCACGTTTTAACAGGCCGAAAATTCAGTCATCGCGCCATATGTGATGCAGCCGCTTCCCGCAGCGTATCTTTGTGAATGTATTCGTTCATCCTCAGTGGACGACAGATCGGGCGCGATGTTTTCAATACAGGCGCGGGCATACCTCCTGAATAATTTTCAATGATTGTGCGGAAGTCACTGTAAAACAGATTTATTTGTTATATGAATGTATTTTAGTCTACGTCGATACATATCTGCTTTTATAAAAAATAACGACATACCATTGTGAGGCCGCACGTTCCGGGTCCTTTTAGGGAAGATGATGACCAATAGCGCGTTACAAGCGACATGTACCCCCTTTGAACGTTGTCTGACTATCATTCGTCAGGCATCGGTAGAAATATTGCTGCTGTTAGGCGTGCATGTAGCAGAAGGCAAAGAGCCGCGATGGTTCCTCGAGCAGCTTGACCAGGCCAGGCTGAATCTGGGCGGTTGGGGAGCTGTCGCCAGACGGTTGCAGATGAATGACGCACAGTTGAGTCAGTTCACATTGAGGCTGCGTCATCTGCAGCAGAGCGTGCCGCAGTATGAAAATGGCCAGGACGTCAGTGAAAACCAGCTGATTTCTGCGCTGCGCTTCGTGGCGTCTCTGGAACAGTTGCGCCAGCAACAGCCCATCCTGAAGTATCAAACCGAAATTGAACGTGTGGAGCCGGATGCGCAGGTCCACGCGCAGCGTCAGCTTCGTGCAATAGAGTTAACGCTCAAATCGCTTATCGCACGAGTATGGCCGGATCAACATCCGCTCAACAGCTTCCTGAAGCAGCACTTCGGGGGTGAACGCCTGCGTCGCTGGTTAAAGCTGGGTGAAAGTCGGGATGCGCTGGACGGCATGATGTTCAGCGAGCTGGCGCTGATGGTCGTGGATAAGAAATTGTTTGTACGCCACTTTACCCAGATTTTTAACGACACCTCGGTGCTGACGCTGTTTGTCGAACCCCGTCTTACGTTGCGTATGTTCCTCGATGATTGTCGGCTGGCCCGTAACGGCGTTATTGCACAGCAGCCGCTGACCTCGGTACAACTGATGCTGCTGGAGTGTCAGTACCGACAGATTACTCACCCTGTACAACGGGCATTTGCAGAACGGCGCACGCGTGTTAATCCCGCGTCGTATCTTGAGTCTGATGAGTCGACTGTCCGTCAGTTCTGGGAAATGGCAAAGCAAAAGGATGAGCAGGCGGGGGGCGATAAACAGGAAATCGCAGACAGCATTGATCCGCCGGAGAAGCGGGCAAAGCGCACCGCGGAGGAGCGTGAACAGCTGATTTCCGGCATGTTGTGGGTCGCGGTCGGCGTGATGGTGCTGGTAATTTCGCTGGGTGCGTTCTGGTTATTCACTTCGCCAGCGCCACAGGCGTCATCCGGACAAGCCGTTGAAATCGTGCAGGAGGAGCCACGGCGTGATGCACCTTCCGCACGGGAATCTGTGACCCGAATGGGTATCACCTGGGATGCTTTTAACATGCGCGCGGCTATCGATCGCAACGATACTCGGGTGACGTCACTGTTCCTGCAAGGCGGGATGGACTGGAAGCTGGCGTGGACGGAACAAGCATTCGCTGCGGGCAATACCGAGGTGTTGCGACTGCTGCTGCGTTATCCTTCACAGATGAACGAGAGCAAACCTTGCAGACAGTTTATGAGTACGCTTAGTCATGCCATGTCGAATGGGGCGTCACTAACTTCCTTGCACAAAAGCTACCTGCAAAGTTTTTGTTCGGTTCCGGCGGTTATCGCGCGTCAGCAGTATGATCTGGAACAGGCTCAGTTGCGCGCTCGTGCAGAACCCAGCCCGGAGAATAAGAAGTGGCAAAAAATTCATACTGAACTCTACGATGCGATTAACTAACGGCCTGAGGAGTCAGGCCGTTAGTGGCTAAGGTTCGCCATACAGACCGATGAGTCGGCGCACCACGCCGTTTGTCCAGCCAAAGCCGTCCTGCAACGGATATTCTCCGCCGCCGCCTTCGCGCGGCATGCCGTCGGCAATATGGTATTTTTCGATAAGTTTGTGGTGTTCCTGGTAAAAGAGATTCACCGTTTTCAACCAGTTACGGGCTATTTCATCGCCAAGATGGTCGTCGCCATACAGTTTGAAACCTTGAATAGCCATCCATTGCAGCGGTGCCCAGCCGTTGGGTTTATCCCACTGCTCACCGGTTTCATGTTCTGTGGCTAAAATGCCCCCTGGCGTTAGCAGGCGGCTGCGTACCGCATTGGCCAGCCGGTCGGCTTGTTCATGCGTTGCCATGCCGACATACAGCGGTACGATACTGGCGGCAGAGAAGAGGGCCATTTGTTCACGTCGCCAGTCATAATCGCGATAGCAGCCGTTTTCATCATCCCATAAGTAGCGATTCACCGCATCGCGCCGGTCATTGGCTTTCTGGCGAAACAGCGATTCAGCTTCTTTATCACCTTTCAGCGCCGAAATATTGGCGATGGTGCTCTCCAGCTTGTAGAGGAATGCGTTCAGGTCAATTGGGATGAATTGTGTCGTGCGTATGCTGGCAAGGCGACCTGCATCGCGTAGCCAGCGCGAGGAGTAATCCCATCCGGAGGCCGCGCCTGCACGCAAATCGCGATACACCTCATTGGGCGGTCGCCCCGAATGCTTGGCGGTCTCGACGTCTTCAAGCCACGATTCATCGCGCGGCGTATCACGATCGTCCCAATAGCGGTTGAGCAAGGATCCGTCCGACATTCTGATTACGTGGCGGTAGGCCTGGTTGAGCACCAGCGAATCGGCGCCATCCATCCAGAACGCGTACTCCATTTTTAGATGATCAAGATAACGGCGCGCACCACGTACGCCATCCTCTTCAAACAGTTCCACCATCAGCGCAAAGACTGGCGGCTGCGAGCGGCTCAGGTAGTACGTTCGATTACCATTTGGGATGTGACCATAGTTTTCGATCATCCAGGCAAAGTTATCCGCCATACATTTCAGCAGATCTTCGCGACCGCTCTCTGCCAGACCCAGCATGGTGAAATAGGAATCCCAGTAGTAGGTTTCGCTAAAACGTCCGCCGGGCACAATATATGACTGCGGTAACGGCAGCAGAGAGGACCAGGGAATGTGGTCCTGCGGTTCGCGCGTCAGCACTGGCCATAGTTGATCGATATGCTCTTTCAGCGAATTTGCCGGGTCAGAAACGTATTCGCTGGAGGGCGTTTCCGGGAGCCAGAAATGGTTATCAACAAAGCGCTTCAGGTCAAAGTCCCGATGGCGTTTGACCTTGCGATAGCGGATCAAAATGTCCAGCGGGTCCATTTTGGGCGCACAGTCGGGGAAGGTTTTGCTATCGGCAAACAGTTTCGACGACTGAACGTGTTCGAACAGCTCAAGGTAACGATCGGCCGGGGTTAAGGCATCTGAGGCGGGCAGCCCTTCAATCATCTCCGGCTCAGGCTCTGCCTCAATCATTTCATCCAGCTTTAACTCGCACGGATCCATTTCATAAAGCAGATCGATGTCGATCGTCAGTTCTTCAGAAGGGGCGTGGGGTAGTTTCTGGTTGAGCATAATGAGAAAGACCTCCGATGGACGTTGAAATAGTAAGGCTGTTGCCCGGTCGTCAGTTAAGCGTAGACATTCGCTTCGGTATTGGCTGAGTAAAGCGTGCGGTTGATCACGTTTTAGAGTCACGCGTTATTTAAAAAATTAAACTATCTCAATGATAATAATGAATAATTCAGAATCGTACGCGACCTTAAGATATTCCATTTTCAGAACATTCGATTGCAACGAGGTGTGAACGAAACCTGCTAATGGCTTAACGCTATAATAGGCACAGGCTATTCTATTGATAGTTCTCTTCCATGTAATTGCTTGATACTTATCAAAATAGTAATCCCCTCATTTCCTATGATGGTCAAGTCTGACAAAGACTGTGCATTAATTATTCTAATTTTTCTGGGTCACAATAACTCACAACGGTGAGGGTAAAATAATGAAAATCATTACCCGTCTTACCGCGATTGCCATAGCTGGCGTCGTGATTTGTTATTTTGGATTATCCGGTTATGTGTGGTATCACGATAATCAACGGAGCAAACAGGCTGATGTTCAGGCCTCTTCGCTGGAAGCAAATAATAAAGTTTTAGGATTCTTACGCGAAAAAGGATGCGATTATTGTCACACGCCTTCGGCTGAATTACCTTTCTATTCTTCTTTTCCTGTCGCTAAGCAGTTGATGAATTACGACATTCAACTGGGATACAAATCCTTCAATCTTGAGGCCGTTCGTGCGGCGCTGGTCGCGGATAAACCCGTTTCGCAAAGCGACCTGAATAAAATTGAATGGGTGATGCAGTACGACACCATGCCACCGACGCGTTATACCGCGCTGCACTGGGCCGGTAAAGTGAGCGATGCGGAGCGCGAAGAAATTCTGGGCTGGATTGCGAAACAGCGTGAACAGTACTACGCCAGTAATGATACCGCCGCGCAGCATCGTAATGAACCCGTACAGCCAATACCAGAAAGCATCCCGACCGATGCCCGGAAGGTGGCGCTGGGCTTTACGCTTTATCACGATCCACGTATTTCCGGCGACAGCACGATCTCTTGCGCGCACTGTCATGCCCTGAATGCGGGTGGTGTGGATGGCCGGAAAACGTCAATTGGCGTAGGCGGAGCGGTTGGGCCGATCAACGCGCCAACGGTGTTTAACTCAGTCTTCAACGTGGAACAGTTCTGGGATGGTCGTGCGCCGACATTGCAGGCGCAGGCAGGTGGTCCGCCGTTGAACCCAATTGAAATGGCGTCTAAATCCTGGGATGAAATTATCCAGAAGCTGGATAAAGATCCGCTATTGAAGCAAGAATTTATTGCGGTTTATCCACAGGGGTTCAGCGGAGATAATATTACTGATGCGATTGCTGAGTTTGAGAAAACGCTGATTACGCCAAATTCGCCGTTTGATAAGTGGTTACGTGGTGATGAGGAGGCGTTAACGGCCCAGCAAAAACATGGCTATCAATTATTTAAAGAAAATAAGTGTGCGACCTGTCACGGAGGTATTATTTTAGGCGGACGCTCATTTGAACCATTAGGTTTGAAAAAGGACTTTAATTTCGGCGAAGTTACTGCCGCAGATATTGGCAGGATGAACGTGACCAATGAACTACGTGACAAACTTCGTCAGAAAGTTCCAGGATTACGTAACGTTGCGCTGACTGCGCCTTATTTCCATCGCGGTGATGTGCCAACGCTTGATGGCGCGGTTAAATTGATGCTGCGTTATCAGGTGGGTAAAGAACTGCCGCAGGAAGATATCGACGATATCGTGGCGTTCCTCGAAAGTTTGAATGGGGTTTATACGCCGTACATGCAGGGTAAATAATTATTGCCCCTATCCAGCCTGGCGCATTTTGCAGGCTGGATAATTCTCCTTTACCTGGCGGGTGTTTACCTCTGCTCGCCCACGAATATTTCCCATAATTCTTCTACCGCTCTGGACATTCTGCCTGCAGGTCGAAACAGTCGGATATCAATGGGTACCCATAACCCGCACTTCTGTGGAGCCGCTGCGGCGATCGTCCCGGCCTGAACGTCCGGAGCCGCCAGATTTTCCGGCAGCCAGGCAATGCCGTCCCCGGCTTTAACCATCGCCAGCAGCGTGGCGGCCAGATCGGCGGTGAAGGCGATGTCCATACCGCGTCGGGCATGATTCACCGGTGACGTATTCGAGAGGATCCTCCCCAGACCGGATTCTGCAGAGAAGGAGAGAAACGGAAACTTTTTGCCCCCCGTAGCCTGCCAGAGCGGCTGATGAGAGCGGGGATCGCATTTGGCGTAAGGTATTAACGTTTCTCGC
This sequence comes from Citrobacter sp. wls615, assembly GCF_005281355.1. Taxonomy (NCBI): domain Bacteria; kingdom Pseudomonadati; phylum Pseudomonadota; class Gammaproteobacteria; order Enterobacterales; family Enterobacteriaceae; genus Citrobacter; species Citrobacter sp. wls615. The sequence continues at coordinate 146,240 of NZ_SZXM01000005.1, forward strand.
CCAAGGCGGACGCTGAGATATTTCGTCTGATCAAGGTTGATGTGCATGTGAGGGTGGTAATAACACAGCAGGAACTGCGCATCCCCTTTTTCAATCATCCGTTCACAGGCGCTGAGCGTGTCTGACAGCAGGCGAAATGAGCCGAAACGGGCGATTTTTTCGTTATTACGCATCAGCGCCGGAAAAAATGAGAACGACAGGGAATGCGTTGCGGAGAAAATAACATCCGGTCGGGTATTTCCCGCCGCTTCGATGGTTTCATTTCTCAGGGTGTATAGCGCCCGGATCAGTTCGGGCACCTGAGCGACGAAAACTTCCCCCGCACGAGTCAGGCTGACGCCACGGCGGTTACGTTCAAAAATCGGCGTTCCAAGCCACTCTTCCAGCGAAACAATGCGCCGACTGAATGCGGGCTGCGTCACATATCGGGAAGCGGCTGCACGGGAGAAATTGAGTGACTGCGCCAGTGCAACGCAGTCTTCAAGCCAGGTGAGTTCCAGGTGATGCCGATTTTGCATTACAGCCAGCCTCTTTGGCATTAGATCAGTAAATGAACACTGCTTAAGATGGAGAAATACAGGACGATGGCGTCCTTAAATGCTGCCTGGATGCATTATGCCAATAATAAACCGGCATGAGTTATCACTTTTTACAGGCGCGTAAGTGCGAGCATAACTGACTAACAACCCGCCGGAGAAAACATGCGTATCCTCGATGTTGTAGAAATTACCAAACCCATCGCTTCCCCTATTCGTAACGCCTATATCGATTTCAGCAAGATGACGACCAGCCTGGTGGCCGTTGTGACTGATGTTGAGATAGAGGGCCGCCGCGTGGTGGGATACGGATTTAACTCTAATGGCCGTTACGGCCAGGGGGGATTGATCCGCGAACGCTTTCGTAACCGCATTCTGGACGCTGACCCGGAAAGTCTGCTGAATGCCGAAGGCGATAACCTGGATCCGCATAAAATCTGGGACGTCATGATGAGTAATGAAAAGCCGGGGGGGCATGGTGAGCGCTCGGTGGCTGTGGGTACGCTGGATATGGCTATCTGGGATGCCGTTGCCAAAATTGCCAATAAGCCGTTGTTCCGTCTGCTGGCTGAGATGAAGGGCGTTGAGGCGAATCCACGCGTCTTTGTCTACGCAGCGGGGGGATACTATTATCCGGGTAAAGACCTGAGCGCGCTGCGTCAGGAAATGCGGGGCTACCTGAACCGCGGGTACAACGTGGTTAAAATGAAAATCGGCGGTGCATCGTTGGAAGAAGACCGTCGCCGTATCGAAGCGGTATTGACTGAAATTGGCGACGAAGCGCGTCTTGCCGTCGATGCCAATGGCCGCTTTGATCTGGAAACCAGTATTGCCTATGCCAAAATGCTACGGGATTATCCATTGTTTTGGTACGAAGAAGCCGGCGACCCGCTGGATTATTCTCTCCAGGCCGCGCTGTCAGAATTTTACCCAGGCGCGATGGCGACAGGTGAAAATCTCTTTTCTCATCAGGATGCGCGCAACCTGCTGCGCTACGGCGGCATGCGCCCGGATCGCGACTACCTGCAATTTGACTGTGCGCTTTCCTACGGTCTGGTCGAATATCTGCGTACCCTCGACGTACTGGCGCAGTTTGGTTGGTCCCCATCACGCTGCATACCGCATGGCGGTCATCAGATGTCGCTGAACATTGCGGCGGGTCTTGGTCTCGGTGGGAATGAAAGTTATCCGGATCTGTTCCAGCCGTACGGCGGTTTCCCGGATTCAGTTAAGGTGGAAGAGGGTCATATCGTCATGCCAGAACTGCCGGGCATAGGGTTTGAAGGTAAATCTGACCTGATTAAAGAGATGCGCGCGTTGGCCGAATAGCGCTGGCGGCGGTGAGATAACGCCCCTCTGGTTGCCGGAGGGGCGCGTGTTAAGTGAATAGCGTCTACACGTGGGCAATTAGCGCATAGTACTGTAATAGTCTGTCCATTTTAATGGTATGCATCATTAACATGGGGCTATTTAAGAACCAATTTAATCACAGCGCTCGTTTCAGCGATGATGAGGCATGCGTTTAGCGAGCAGTGTTCTTTGATATGATTTCAATTATATATTCTGGCCGGGCTGATTCATAGCTTTAAGATAGTGCTCATATAATGAAATAAAGATGTTATCAATCAGTACTAACATAGAAAAGTAAATGAAATAATTTTCATATTGATAATTTTCGTTTAATAAAGTCTTTAAAGTTGGAAGGTTTTGTTGATATGAAAGAGTGTTATGAGCGACTCTGTTTCGGTGTTTATATAAATAGTCGTACATATCGACAAGATCTTTCTCACTACCCTTCCCGATGTTCTTTTTATTGATAAAAAGATTTTCTTTGTTAGCGAAATATTTTTCGGTAATATTAGACCAAAGAGACTCGTACTCAAGGTAATGCTTTTTAGCCCAAATTAATAAATTTGTGTTTTCAAAAGAACTTATTATTGCATGATTCGTGTTTTGTAATATTAGACTATTCTCTATCAAGCCGTCTTCGAATCTTAATTCACTGTTTTTTTCTATTTGTTTAACTAAATCTTTGTAAATCTCTTTTTTTTCTTGATAGTTTGAACATTCGCCAAAAGGATTCAAACTGAATCTTTGATATCTATATTCATAATCATTCGTGGCAAGTTCCCAGCAGATGCATTTCATTTTTTGTTCTTGAGCGCCTGTCATCTTAAGTAAAGTTGACTGCATTACATAATCACATAACGGATAGGTCTCTACACCTGAACCTATACCAATACATGCAGAGGTTACATCTACGAGTATATCTTCTATAGGGGATAATATAAATTTATTATGATTCATTGGTTGTATATACCCCATAGATAGCAATAGAATCTGATATTCTCTTTCTAAGATGGCCTAAGTTGTTAGGGCTTTTTAAATGAGAACTGTCCAACTTATATTCGGCTATTTTATTTTCCAACTTTTCAAGTATACTCTCCTTTTTTGATGTATCAATCTGTTTCTTTTCGAAAAGAATGTGATAAATAATACCAAAAAGGTAAGTATCCAGTTCAATAATGGATGTGTATTTTTTCAGTAAATCCATCTCAGTCAACGTTTTTTCTAGATTATCTAAGTGAACTTTATATTTTTTATCTGGAAAAACACTCAAGAAACTTCCAAATATATCGGAATCCTTCCCGTTTATTGCAAAGAAAATATATTCTTCGTATAGCTTCTCCATTTTCTGCTTGTAGCCACGAGCTATCTTCCAACTATCTCCATCAATATAATATTGTGATAAAAGTGCTAGATATCGAATGAAATCGGCTTTTGATTCACTACTAATAAGCTTGATTATAATTTTTTTAGAAAAATCAGGATCAAATAACCCAACCAATTCTTGGTCTAGAAAGTATAAAGAAGCTCTACTTTCTTGTGGTAATAACGGTTCACCTTGAATATTTATGTTTCTAAATACTGATGAGTAATAACTTTGTTGTGTCTTTTCATCCGATGTTTGAGGAACTAAGTATGAAAACCCAAGGAAATTACTATCTAAGAACTCATCAGTTATGTTCAGATTAGTGTGTTTATAGTTTCCTGGCTGAATGTTACGTAAAATCTCTACTTTGGTTGTTCCCTTTTCAACTAAACTTTTGAAGTTCCACTCTAGAATGTTGTCATAAAGTTCGTCGTTATTGTCATCATCGTTATCGTTGGCAAAAGAATCAACTTTTAATTTATAATTTGCGGCATCAGGGTAGAGACCTAAATATGCCAGTAAAATACTTGTTACCCTCTGTTGGCCATCTAATAGTAAGTTTTTATTACTGTCTCTAAATTTGAAGGCGCCAATAGTTACAGGAGGAACAAACTGCTTTTTTGTAAATGTTTCAATGAGCGTTTCGACCTTCTTCTCATTCCAAACGAAATAACGTTGATAGTCAGGTAAAACAATATTTTTCTTTAACACTAAGTCAATCCAGTGACGTAGTGAGTATTCTCCGTAATATACTCTATTTTCCATTTTCACTAACTCCCAGTTTTTCAATGATTTTCTAATCTTTCCCTGTAATGGTCAACTAAAATTGATCACTTCTTTGGAGTGCTAGAAACTCGCTTTGATATTATCTAACATTATGATTTAGTGAATGTTTTCTTTCTTGTGATCACCGCCATTATGACTGGTGACAAGGGTAGATAAGGTGTTCAGGCACACGAAGATACCAACCAAAGCTGGTTTAAGCAATATGACGAAATCAGAGCTTAAATTTGCCAAAGAGAAAGATATCTTCCTGGCTACTAGCACTACTGAATCTCGTTATCGATGAGCTTGCGCTAGTGAGATTTGCGGCATAAACGCGTTAGAAGAGGCAGTATATCGATGAGTTAAATAAAGGCCAGGGAACGATGCTCTGGCCTCTCAGCTCTTCTACAGTACGAACGCGTGTAGGTGGGTTTTTGACATTAACCCCTCATGGTGACGAATTCTTCGGCCGCCGTCGGGTGAATCGCAACGGTGTTATCGAAGTCTTTCTTAGTCGCGCCCATTTTCAGCGCCACCGCGAAGCCTTGCAGCATTTCGTCCATGCCAAAACCGATACCATGAATACCAACAATCTTCTCTTCCGGACCCACGCAAACCAGCTTCATGCGGCACGGCTGGCGGTGTGAAGTCACGGCAGTGTACATCGCGGTAAACGAGGATTTATACACTTTCACCTGGTCATCGCCGTGCTGTTCGCGAGCCTGCTGCTCGGTCAAGCCCACGGTGCCAATCGGCGGGTGGCTGAAGACCACGGTCGGGATGTTGTTGTAGTCCAGATGCTCGTCCGGCTTGTTGTTAAACAGACGCTCGGACAGACGACGGCCCGCGGCAACGGCAACCGGCGTCAGCTCAACGGCACCGGTGTTATCGCCAACGGCATAAATCTCCGGTACGCTGGTGTTTTGGTATTTATCAACGACGATGTAGCCTTTTTCGTTGGTTTTCACGCCAGTAACGGCTAGGTTAAAGTTATCGGTGGCTGGTTCACGACCGATCGCCCAAATCAGGCAATCCACCGTTTCGCTACGGCCATCTTCCAGTTGCAGAGTCAGACTGCCGTCGGCGTTTTTAATGACCGCTTGCGGAATCGCATGAGTATGCAGGGTTGGACCTTCGGTGTTCATCACCTCGACCAGCGTCTCGACGATCATCGGATCAAAGCTGCGCAGCGGCGCGTGTTTACGCACGAACAGGTGAGTTTCTGCGCCCAGGCCGTTAATTACGCCTGCCAGTTCAACGGCGATGTAGCCTGCGCCAACAACGGCTACACGTTTTGGCAGCGCTGGCAGCTCAAAGAAACCATCGGAGTCGATACCGTATTCCACGCCTGGAATATTCGGATGGCTCGGGCGTCCGCCGGTGGCGATCAAAATATGATCGGCAGTAATGGTTTCACCGTTCACTTCAATGGTTTTGGCATCAACGAAGCGGGCAAAGCCTTTAATCACATCAACGTTATTTTTACCCAGCACGTTGTCGTACGAAGTATGAATGCGATCGATATAGGCGGTACGGCTGGCGATCAGTTTATCCCAGTCGAACTTATTAATGGTGGTATCGAAACCGTAATCCGGGCCGTACATATGAATCGCTTCACGGATTTGTGCGGCATGCCACATCACTTTTTTCGGTACGCAGCCAACGTTAACGCAGGTGCCACCTAACTCTTTGGCTTCAATCAGTGCGCATTTCTGGCCGTACATTGCCGCACGGTTAATGGAGGCAATACCGCCGCTGCCGCCGCCAATAGCGATGTAATCATAGTGCTTGGTCATGACCGCTCCTTCATGTTCATTGTAGGGCGGAGAAGCGTTACGCCATCCGCCAAAATATTCGCGATTGTATACCTGAAATTAAAAGGTTCCACCGATGGCTGCGATTACTCCGGCACGATCCAGCTTACGGAAGTGTGTCCGGTTCCAGCGGGAACCAGCTTGCTATGTAGCCACGGCAGGACGTTGTTCATCTGCTGCTCCAGCTTCCACGGCGGGTTAATCACAATCATGCCGGACGCCGTCATGCCGCGCTGATCGCTGTCCGGGCGCACCGCCAGCTCAATTTGCAGAATTTTGCGGATACCAGTGTCTTCCAGATCGTGGATCATGCGCTTGATTTGCTGGCGCAGGACCACCGGATACCACAGCGCATAGGTGCCCGTTGCGAAGCGCTTGTAGCCTTCGTTAATGCCGGACACTACCGCCTGGTAGTCGGTTTTGATTTCGTATGGCGGATCGATAAGGATCAGACCGCGGCGGGAAACCGGCGGTAATTTTGCTTTTAGCTGCTGATAACCGTCGGCTTTGGCTACGCGTGCGCGTTCATCTTTTTGAAATTCGCCGCGCAGCAAAGGAAAGTCACTCGGGTGCAGCTCGGTTAATTGCAGGCTGTCCTGTTCGCGCAGCAGCTGACGTGCAATTAACGGGGAGCCTGGGTAGTAGCGCAACTGGCCGCTACGGTTGAAATGCTGCACCACGGAAATATAGGGTTCAAGTTCAGCAGGCAAATCGTCCTGCTGCCAGATACGGGCAATACCTTCCAGGTATTCACCGGTACGTTCGGCATGCTCACTGCTCAGCTGATAACGGCCTGCGCCAGCATGGGTGTCCAGATAGAGAAACGGTTTTTCTTTCTCTTTGAGCGATTCAATGATCAGGCTCTGAACGGTGTGTTTAAGGACGTCGGCGTGGTTGCCTGCGTGATAACTGTGGCGATAGCTGAGCATGGGTAATGAAATTCCGCTGAAATGACGATTTTCGACAGTTTACAGCAGATCGGCACAGATTACCCGTAGGCCCGGTAAGCGTAGCACCACCGGGCGTCTTTCCGTCACGGTGAGCATTGAAATCCTCTACACTTAACCCCATTGTACAAATTAATATGCACAGCGCCGGATACGCGCTTCATTCACTCTTTTCAACAGGACCGCGCTAATGACCAATCCATTGCTGACTCCCTTCGAACTGCCGCCGTTTTCTAAAATTCAGCCCGAACATGTTGTGCCAGCCGTTACTAAGGCGCTGAACGATTGTCGCGAAAACGTTGGGCGAGTCGTTGCGCAGGGCGCGCCGTACACTTGGGAAAATCTCTGCCAGCCGCTTGCGGAAGTAGACGATGTGCTGGGGCGTATTTTCTCTCCGGTCAGCCACCTGAACTCGGTGAAAAACAGCCCGGAACTGCGTGAAGCCTACGAGCAGACGCTGCCGCTGCTCTCCGAGTACAGCACCTGGGTTGGGCAACATGAAGGTCTGTACAAAGCGTACCGCGACCTGCGTGATGGCGACCATTACGCCACCCTGAACACTGCACAGAAAAAAGCGGTCGATAACGCGCTGCGCGATTTTGAACTGTCCGGTATCGGCCTGCCGAAAGAGAAACAACAGCGCTACGGCGAAATCGCCACCCGTTTGTCTGAGCTGGGTAACCAGTACAGCAACAACGTGCTCGATGCCACCATGGGCTGGACCAGGCTGGTGACCGACGAAGCGGAGCTTGCCGGAATGCCGGAAAGCGCCCTGGCGGCGGCGAAAGCCCAGGCTGAAGCCAAAGAGCAGGAAGGCTACCTGCTGACCCTGGATATCCCAAGCTACCTGCCGGTAATGACCTACTGCGACAACCAGGCTCTGCGTGAAGAGCTGTATCGCGCCTACTCCACCCGCGCCTCCGATCAGGGGCCGAACGCGGGCAAGTGGGACAACACCCCGGTAATGGAAGAGATCCTCGCGCTGCGTCACGAACTGGCACAACTGCTGGGCTTCGAAAGCTACGCCTTTAAATCTCTGGCCACCAAAATGGCGGAAAACCCGCAGCAGGTGCTCGACTTCCTGACCGATCTGGCCAAACGCGCCCGTCCGCAGGGTGAAAAAGAGCTGGCCCAGCTGCGTGCCTTTGCCAAAGCAGAATTTGGCGTTGATGAGCTGCAGCCGTGGGATATCGCTTACTACAGCGAGAAACAAAAACAGCATCTGTACAGCATCAGTGACGAACAGCTGCGCCCGTACTTCCCGGAAAACAAAGCCGTTAACGGCCTGTTTGAAGTGGTGAAACGTATTTACGGCATTACCGCCAAAGAGCGTACCGACGTTGACGTCTGGAACCCGGAAGTGCGCTTCTTCGAACTGTATGATGAAAGCAACGAACTGCGCGGCAGCTTCTACCTTGACCTGTACGCCCGTGAACACAAACGCGGCGGGGCGTGGATGGACGACTGCGTTGGCCAGATGCGTAAAACCGACGGCACGCTGCAAAAACCGGTCGCCTATCTGACCTGTAACTTTAACCGTCCGGTGAACGGCAAACCGGCGCTGTTTACCCACGACGAAGTGATCACCCTGTTCCACGAGTTCGGTCACGGCCTGCACCATATGCTGACCCGCATCGAAACCGCCGGGGTGTCCGGTATTAACGGCGTGCCGTGGGATGCGGTCGAACTGCCAAGTCAGTTTATGGAAAACTGGTGCTGGGAGCCGGAAGCGCTGGCGTTTATCTCCGGTCACTATGAGACCGGCGAACCGCTGCCGAAGGAACTGCTGGATAAAATGCTGGCGGCGAAAAACTACCAGGCCGCGCTGTTTATTCTGCGTCAGCTGGAGTTCGGCCTGTTCGACTTCCGCCTGCACGCGCAGTACAACCCGGAGCAGGGGGCGAAGGTCCTTGAGACGCTGGCCGAAATTAAGAAACAGGTCGCCGTGGTGCCTGGCCCAACCTGGGGCCGCTTCCCGCACGCCTTCAGCCACATTTTTGCCGGTGGCTATGCGGCGGGATACTACAGCTACCTGTGGGCCGACGTGCTGGCGGCAGACGCATTCTCCCGCTTCGAAGAAGAAGGCATCTTCAACCGCGAAACCGGTCAGTCATTCCTCGATAGCATCCTGACCCGTGGTGGTTCGGAAGAGCCGATGACGCTGTTCAAACGCTTCCGCGGCCGTGAACCTCAGCTCGATGCCATGCTGGCGCATTACGGCATCAAGGGCTGATTGTTCGCGTGAAAATTTGTTTATTGGATGAAACGGGCGCCGGAGACGGCGCCTTATCTGTTCTGGCCGCCCGCTGGGGGCTGGAGCATGATGAAGACAACCTGATGGCGCTGGTGATGACGCCGGAACATCTGGAATTGCGCAAGCGAGACGAACCGAAACTCGGCGGCATCTTCGTCGATTTTGTCGGCGGTGCCATGGCGCACCGACGTAAATTCGGCGGCGGTCGTGGTGAAGCGGTGGCGAAAGCCGTCGGCATCAAAGGCGATTATCTGCCGGACGTGGTTGATGCCACCGCCGGGCTGGGGCGCGATGCGTTTGTGCTGGCCTCCGTCGGCTGCCGTGTGCGGATGCTGGAACGCAATCCGGTGGTCGCCGCGTTACTCGATGACGGCCTGGCGCGCGGCTATGCCGATGCGGAAATTGGCCCGTGGTTGCAGGAACGTTTACAGCTGATTCACGCCTCAAGCCTGACGGCGTTAACCGATATTACCCCACGCCCACAGGTGGTCTATCTCGACCCGATGTTCCCGCACAAGCAGAAAAGCGCGCTGGTGAAAAAAGAGATGCGCGTGTTTCAGTCGCTGGTGGGGCCGGATCTGGATGCTGACGGTTTGCTGGAACCGGCGCGTCAGTTGGCAACCAAACGTGTGGTGGTGAAGCGCCCGGACTACGCGCCGCCGCTGGCTGACGTGGCCACGCCTAACGCGGTGGTGACCAAAGGGCATCGGTTTGATATTTATGCCGGAACCCCTCTGACGGAGTAACGGATTGCCCGATGGCGCTACACTAGCTTATCGGGCCTACTATTCTCAATTATTTGTAGGCCGGATAAGGCGGTAGCCGCATCCGGCATTACGGCTTAAACAAACGGCGCCAGCGGGTCCGCAATCTCAAACGCCGCTTCGCGCTCCGCCTTCGGCGGGTAAATCAGCTCGCTGACAATCGATAACTTCAGCTTTTTCGCCTCTTCACGCGTCAGCTTCACCTGCTGCTCCCATCCTTCGGTGTATACCGCCCCCCACGCGCCGAGATCCAGACAGGTGACATACATCTCCTGACGATACGGCAGCGGCGCGACGTTCAGCAGACTCGCCGCCGCATTATTACCGGCAAATTTCCCCAGCAGAATGGCGTGCTGGCAGGTCATCAGCGCATGATTGCCTTTGTCATCGGTAGCCGCATAGGCGACGTCGCCGGTGGCGTAGATATCCTCATGACCCAGCACCTGGAGGTTCTTGTTCACATGCAGGCGTCCCTGACGATCGCGTGGGGCGTTAATCTGTGCGGTCAGGTCGCTCGCCTGGACGCCGACGGTCCAGATCACCGTTTGTGAAGCGATAACCTGCCCATCTTTCAGCGTTACGCCAGCCGCGTCGACGCTCTCTACTTCCGCGTTGACCAGCCACTCCACTCCCAGCTCGGCGGAAGCGTCGATAATCACATCGCGCAGCGCCTGACTCCAGCGTCCGCCCGGTTGTGCACTGCGTTCAACTACGACTACTCTGGTCTTAGCATCAGCCCCTAAAATGTTGCGCAGACGGCTGGGTAATTCCAGCGCCATTTCAATTCCGGTAAAGCCGCCGCCGCAAACCACCACGGTATTGCGCGCCTCGCTTTCCGGCTGTAAGGCCAGATCTTTAATGTGCTGCTCAAGCACTGCCGCGCTCTCCAGTTGGTCGAGATCAAAGGCGTGTTCGGCGGCACCGGAAACGGCGTCGCGGTTAACGTGGCTGCCGCTGGCTAGTACCAGGCGATCATAGCGATGCAGATGGTTTTCGCCGTTGGTGTCTTGCCAGCTAACTTCGTGGGATCCGGGTAGAATCTGTTCTACATGCCCTTGTAAAAAGCGTATGCCGGTGACGTCGAACAGCGGCTGTAGCGGAGCGACCAACGTTTGAACGGCATTTTCATAAAAGCGTGGACGCACGCGCAGCTCGGGCTGAGGTGCAATCACAGTAATATCAATATTTTGCTGGTTTTTATCCGCTAAACGCGCGGCGCTCAGCGCTGCCCACATCCCGGCAAAGCCGGCGCCCACGATCAGAATTTGTTTTTGCATGATGCTTATCTCACTGGTGACTCCGATTTATTTACTCGGATTTTATTTGTCGTAGTTAAAGATTGCAATGAGATTTGGATCCTGTCGCGGATCGAGTCCGGTGATTTGTTATTATCTCTATGATAAATATAGTTTTAAATTTTAATCTATTTGCAGGTGTTATCCGGTATCTGGAATGCGTGATGCGAAAAAGCTACAATATACTCAGATTCATTTTGGCTGAGATAAGAGCATGGCATTTTACAGTTCCGGGGTTGAGTACGGCATCCATAGCCTGATGTGTATGGTGGACAGCAAAGGCGACGCACGCGATATGAGCGTGCGCGAAATCGCCGAGCTGCAGCGCGTGCCCTATGACTATCTGGCCAAAATCTTTACCCGCCTGTCGAAGGCCGGGCTGGTACGGAGCAGCGAAGGGAAGGGCGGCGGTTTCCAGCTGGCGAAACCGGCGGAGGAGATCACCGTGCTGGACGTTGCCAACGCCATTGACGGCGATAAACGCATATTTGAGTGCCGCGAGATCCGTCAGCGGCTGGCGGTATTTGAGGAGCATCCACCAGAGTGGGCCTGTGAAGGCATTTGCGGTGTGCGTTCGGTAATGGACATGGCCCAGCAGCGAATGGAAGAAGCGCTCGGCCAGCATACGATTCTGGACCTGGCGCGCAAAATGTACCGAAAAGCACCGGACACCTTTGTGGTGGAAGTGCAGGAGTGGATAGACGCGCGCAAAGGGTAGTGAGTGAAAATGCCCGATAGCGCAAGGCAATCGGGCGGTATCTCAGGCTATTTTGAAAAGATTGACCATCTCCGGGTTGCGCTCTATAACGCGGAGAACCTTTAAATAGGTTCCCGTAGGAATACGCCTTTTTTGTTCCCATGCCTGGATCAAAGAGGATGAAACACCTATCGCCTGTGCAAATTCATCCTGCTTCATTTTAGCTTGTTTACGAATGGCTTTGACGTCCGGAAGTTCATACCGGGTGACCTGGGCGGCAGCTTTACGGCCCTGGCTAATTTCAACGGCCTCGCTTGCCGATTCCATCAGTTCTTTAAAGAAATCATTCATAACGAGCTCTCTTTCAATTGGTGAATGATGGCCTTGAGTGCGTTTTTTTCCTCGCCGCTCAGGCTGTCTTTCCTGCTTTTAGGATAAGCCATGAAAAGCCAGATACGCCCTTCGCCATTTTGAAAATAGTAAATACTGCGAATCCCACCACTTTTGCCTTTGTTGGTACTTTCAGGTGCGAAGCGGACCTTCCTGCAACCGCCTGTACCCTGAATTAAATCTCCCTCCAAGGGATTTATAATGAGCATTTCCTGAAATACTCGGTACTCATCCTCGGTGAGTAGTGCCTTCCGTTGGCGTGAGAAGACTGAAGTCTCAATAAACTCAATATAGTTCATGGTCATGTCCGTCCATGATGACCTGGTTGTACAAACTATACTCTTACAGGGTGGGACTTGAAAGGCAAAAAAACCGCGATATGACTCGCGGTTAATGTTAAAAAATAAGCTTACTTGCTGCTATCTGGCGTATTAATCATGCGGTTCAGCCATGGCACCATAATCGCCATCACTACCGTTACCGCCAGCGTCACCAGGCCTATCTTACTGAAGACATTGGTATAGATAGGCAGCGTTTGCAGTGGGTCGGTGATGTTTTCCGGTACTGCGGTGAACGTCGCGACATAACCTCCCATCAGGAAAGCAGCGGCCTGGGTCAGGAACCACATCCCAAGAATGAAGCCCATCAGGTGCTGCGGTACCAACGCGGCGACCATCGCCAGTCCCAGGGCGCTTATCAGCAGTTCACCCAGACTCTGGAACAGATACACCAGCACGATAAACCACGGCGACGTCAGTCCCTGCGCATCGGCAAACCACATTCCGGCAGCAGCAGCGGTCAGGAAACCCAGCGAGCACAGGAACATACCGAGCGTAAACTTCATCGGCATGGTCAGATCTTTGCCTTTGTTTCCCAGACGGGTATAAATTGCGGCCAGCACCGGACTTGCCACTACCACCCAGAACGGGTTCAGCGCCTGGAAGCTTACCGGGTTGATGGCGAAACCAAGAATTTCATGGTGCACGTTGTTGATAGCAAAGAAGTTAAGTGACGTTGGCATCTGTGCGTACAGCACATAGAACACTACCGCTTCCAGCATCAGGATAAAAGCCACGAACATTTTGTTACGCCCGGTTTTATCCAGTTTGAAGGCCTGACGGAAGAAGATGATCGTCACGGCAATCGACAGGACGATCAGCACCAGGTTGGCAATCTTCACGTTGTGCATCAGCCAGGCGCAGATAAATACCGTCACTACCGTACCGGCCAGCACGCAGAATAGATTACGGAAATTCAGCGGCTTATGATCTGGCTCAGAACCGATATTCTTCACCATCCCACGGCAGGCAAAGTAGACCAGCAGTGCGACGATAAGCCCGGCCCCGCACAGGTTGTAGGTCACCGCGTAGCCAAACTTATCGGCAATCACCGGCGCCAGCGACAGCGACAGCAGCGAACCGATGTTAATCGACATATAAAACAGGGTGAAAGCGCCATCCAGTCGGGCGTCTTTCGGTGGATAGCATTTTGACAGCAGGCTTGCCGGGTTGGCTTTAAACAGCCCGTTACCCACGGCAATGGTACCCAAAGCAATAAAGATCAGATCGGGCTTGAGTAGCGACATCCCGGTCATGAAGTAGCCGATCGCCAGCACAATCGCACCGAGTACCAGCGTGCGCTTGGTCCCTAACAGGTGGTCGCCGACGTAGCCGCCGATCGATATTAGGCCGTAGACCAGTGCGGCAAAAGCACCAAAGGTGACGAATGCCTGTTCCTGAGAAAAACCGAGTTGCTTAACAAAAAATACCGCCAGGATGCCCTGAACGCCGTAATAGCCAAATCGTTCCCATAATTCCACAAAGAAGATCATGAAGAACGGACGAGGTTGCTGCAGCAAGCCCGTAGGTGCAGTTTTATTCATATTCCATCGCCTTTCAAAGCCATCCCGAAAAGTATGAACGCGTATGCTTAAACGCGCCGAAAAAGTCTTGTTTTGTTATAGACTGCGGCGATTAGCCGTGCGGGTAGAGTATTATACAGATAGTTTTCGATCCAATTAGTTGATCACACTAATTATGATTTATTTGTTGGCTTGATGTACTAATTGTGTCCGGATGATAAAAACAAAAACGCCCGCGCGAGCGGGCGTTTACAGGCTTTACTGTTTGCAGCGGGCCGGGTTATCTCCCAGCGGCAAGCATTTTATGCTTCTTCGTCGTCACGTAACGGAACAATCAGCATGTCGACGTGGACGGTGTTGATCAGTTGACGTGCGGAGGACATCAGTTTGCTCCAGAAATCCTGGTGGTGACCACAAACGACCAGATCCATGTCGTATTTTTTGATGGCATCAACCAGAACCTGGCCCAGGTCGCCGCTACCGCTCAGGGTTTCGGTGATAGGGTAGCCTGCGTTGGTGGACAGCTCGGTTAACGCGTGGTGGGTTTCTTCAGAAATACGTTTCTGCATGTCGCCCAGATTCACGTCGATTAGCCCGGTGTACAGGTCGGAATAGTTTACGTCAACGTGGATAAGGGAGACTTTAGCATTGTAAGGCCGCGCCATGGAGACCGCTTTTTCAACCAGAACTTTGCTTTCCGGAGAAAGATCAACCGCGATAAGAATGTGTTTATAAGCCATAGTGTTACTCCTTCCATAAGTTGTCGATGACTAGCCTGCTGGCGTTTATCTGCCGCCGCGTCATTCGCGTCCTGCGAACCTTATGCGCGGGGCTAGCCCAGTCGTAAAAACGTATCATATAAGGACTATCCTTACATTATAGCGACCAGGATAATCCGTCAATCCGCCTTGCTTGCCAAGCAGTTAAACAAATTTTTTAGTTAATTGCATTGATAGCGATTAACCTTCTGGCAAAAAAATTAACTAATCTCCTACACTATTTAGAGAGGCGCTCGGATGCGTGATACTAACACGAGCGGTTTCGGTAGCACTCTTCACTGAATGATTGGTAGGGTATCGGGGAGCGGTAGTCCCGGAAAGGAGTTCCGTGGGCGGGTCGCCGGGGAGGAGATATGATAAGCACCATTGCGTTGTTCTGGGCTTTGTGTGTCGTTTGCATTGTTAATATGGCGCGCTATTTTTCTTCGTTACGCGCACTGTTAGTGGTACTTCGTGGTTGCGATCCATTACTTTACCAGTATGTCGATGGTGGGGGATTTTTTACCTCGCATGGGCAACCCAACAAGCAAATGCGTCTGGTGTGGTATATCTACGCTCAGCGTTACCGCGATCATCATGATGATGAATTTATACGCCGCTGTGAGCGGGTTCGCGGTCAGTTCATTCTTACCAGCGCGTTATGCGGACTGGTGCTTATCAGCATGGTTGCGCTGATTATCTGGCACTGATTACCAACAACAGATACAAAAAAAGTGGGTCAGGAAACTGACCCGCTTTTTACCGTGCATCCGCTTAGATAAGCTTCAGGGAGAGCCAGTACAGCACCCCGGAAAGAATAATCGCCGCCGGCAGGGTGAAGACCCAGGCCATCAGAATGCTGGTTACCGTTTTACGCTGTAAACCGCCGCCATCAACAACCATCGTTCCCGCAACGGAAGAGGAGAGAACGTGGGTGGTGGAAACGGGCATACCGGTGTAGCTGGCGAGACCGATAGAAACGGCGGCGGTCATCTGCGCCGACATCCCCTGAGCATAGGTCATGCCTTTCTTACCGATTTTCTCACCAATGGTGGTGGCTACGCGACGCCAACCAATCATCGTACCAATACCCAGCGCCAGTGCGACGGCCATAATGATCCAGATAGGCGCGTACTCAATGGTGCTCAGCATGTCAGCTTTCAGTTTTTTCAGCAGACGTTGATCGTCGGCGCTTACGCCAGGCAATTTCACCACTTTATCTGTAGTATCAGAGATACACAGCATAATACGGCGCAGCTGACCACGCTGTTCAACGCTTAACTTGTCGTAGGTTTCCAGATTCGCCAGCATACCTTTCGCACGCTCAAGCGCGTTGATGGTATTCGCCGGGTGGCAATGGAACTCTGTCGATGCCGTTGTGACCGTTTCCGTCGGGGACGGAATCAGCTGGTCAACGCCAGTCGCCTGCTTGAGCAGGTCCGGGCGTTGCTGGAAGAAGACTTCGACGTTATTGATAGCATCGCGGGTACGGGTAATTTCGTAACCGGAAGCATTCATATTCACTACGAAGCCCGCAGGCGCTACGCCAATCAGCACCAGCATCACCAGACCAATGCCTTTCTGACCATCGTTCGCGCCGTGAGAAAACGCCACGCCGATAGCGGAGAGGATCAGGGCAATACGCGTCCAGAACGGCGGCTTTTTCTTGCCGTCTTTCTTTTCACGTTCTGCCGGGGTCAGGTGGATACGGGCACGTTTTTTCGTACCACTCCAGTAGCGACGCAGAATGAAAATAAGACCGCCAGCAACCACCAGGCCGACAATCGGCGAGATGATAAGCGAGGCAAAAATCCCCATCACTTTCGGGATGTTAAGTGCGTCCACCACTGAGGTGCCGTTCATCAACGCATTGGTTAAACCAATACCGATAATCGCGCCAATCAGCGTGTGGGAGCTGGATGCAGGTAAACCAAAGTACCAGGTACCCAGGTTCCAGATAATTGCCGCCAGTAGCATGGAGAACACCATGGCGAGGCCATGTGATGATCCCATATTTAGCAGCAGATCCGTTGGCAGCATATGCACGATGGCATACGCCACACTGAGACCACCCAGCAAAACACCAAAGAAGTTGAACAACGCAGCCATGACCACCGCCAATTGCGAACGCATTGCACGGGTATAGATCACGGTTGCGACAGCATTGGCTGTGTCATGGAAGCCGTTAATTGCTTCATAGAACAGCACGAAAGCCAGAGCAAGCAATAGTAAAAGCCCGGTATGTAAATCCAGGCCAGCAAACAAATGTAGCATAGGACGTTACGCCATTTTGAGGACATGAACGCGGCGCATTATCAGTGACTTTGGCGGCGCGGGCAAAGTGAAATATAGAGTTTTTTTGATTTGTCTCCTGCTTTGTTTTACACCACTAAAGAATTATCCTATATATTTCAGATAAATACCCTTTATCGGTAGTTTGGCGCTGGTGCGACCACTGAGGAATCTTTACAATTCACCTCCGCTTTTTAGAGAGGATCGCAACGTGGAAAGGTTTGATACCGTTATTATAGGCGCTGGCGCAGCGGGTATGTTTTGTGCCGCGCAGGCAGGACAAGCAGGTAGTCGTGTGCTGCTGATTGATAATGGTAAAAAGCCGGGACGCAAGATCCTCATGTCTGGCGGGGGCCGCTGCAACTTTACCAACCTTTATGTCGAACCTGCCGCGTATTTGAGTCAAAACCCGCATTTTTGCAAATCGGCGCTGGCGCGTTACACGCAGTGGGATTTTATCGATCTGGTGGGCAAGCACGGTATCGCCTGGCACGAAAAAACGTTGGGTCAGCTGTTCTGCGACGATTCTGCCCAGCAAATTGTCGATATGCTGGTGGACGAGTGTGAAAAAGGTAACGTAACTATGCGGTTACGGAGCGAAGTCCTCAGCGTTGAGCGGGAGGGTGAAGATTTCATCCTGGCGCTGAACGGGATGACTGTCGGCACGAAAAAACTGGTTATCGCCTCTGGTGGTCTTTCGATGCCGGGTCTGGGCGCGACGCCTTTTGGCTATAAAATTGCCGAACAATTCGGTCTGAACGTGTTGCCGACGCGCGCAGGTCTGGTGCCTTTTACTTTACACAAGCCGCTGCTGGAGCAGCTTCAGGTGCTCTCTGGCGTATCCGTTTCCTCCGTTATCACCGCCGAGGACGGTACGGTCTTTCGTGAAAACCTGCTCTTTACGCATCGCGGGCTTTCTGGTCCGGCCGTGCTGCAGATTTCCAGTTTTTGGCAGCCAGGTGAATTTGTCAGCATTAATTTGTTGCCGGATGTTGACCTTGCGAGCTTCCTTGATGAACAGCGCAGCGCCCACCCTAATCAGAGCTTAAAGAATACGCTTGCTATGCAGTTGCCAAAACGCCTGGTGGAATGTTTACAGCAGTTAGGGCAAATCCCGGATGTCTCGCTGAAACAACTGAACGTGCGCGATCAGCAAACGCTGGTGGAGACCCTGACCGAATGGCGGGTGCAGCCGAACGGTACGGAAGGGTATCGCACCGCGGAAGTCACGTTGGGCGGCGTGGATACCAACGAGCTGTCATCGCGCACGATGGAAGCCCGTAAAGTACCAGGTCTCTATTTTATTGGTGAAGTGATGGACGTCACCGGCTGGCTGGGTGGATACAACTTCCAGTGGGCATGGTCGAGCGCCTGGGCGTGCGCGCAGGATTTGGTTTCTGTCCGAGGACAATAAAGTTGTACACAAAGCACTAAAGTTGTAACCATTCTCAAAAAACGACGCTAATGTTGTATACTTACTGAATGTGTGGTTATAGGGTTGGAGACTATAAAATACACATATAGGTACGTATCAATGTCGTTTTTAGGGTACGATCATGGCTAGGGGTAGGCGTCTCAAATCCTATTTGGATTATGAAAATGCGCTAGGTGACGGCATAGGAGTGGGCTATGGCCAAAGTTATCAGCCCTGGCTTAGAGCTCAGGACGTTAAATCCCGTGGAAACCGTTCGATAGTCTTTGGCCTTAAGACGTTTCGAAACCATCATCTCCTTTCTTCTGTCGAAAGTAACTTTTTCTATCTGGCTGAGTTTAATGACTCGGTGATTGATATCCGGGAACAATTCCCACTCTTTCCTCTCCGGCTTACCCAACAAATAGCAAATCATCTACATTTTCAACATCCTATGGTGAGGGGAGTAAGAGGAGTACCTGTCGAAGTTCTGAATGTTATGACAACCGATTTTTTACTGACCTTGAGAACTCCTGAAGGCGGACTTCGATACAAAGCTATAGCAGTAAAACATAACGAGAGCATACCTGAACGCGAAGCCCAAAAACTTGAAATAGAGAGGATGTTTTGGCAGTTGATTGATGTTGAGTTTCAAATTTATGTTGGCTCGGAACTCAATAACGTCGTCGGTAAAAACATTTGCTGGGCTACTTCTGTATTAAGAGATGGTTCTGAATTTTATGATAAATATCCTCTTGATAAAATCCTATGGAAGCTTAAACCAGATGTTTATCCCATAGTAGGACTACGTGCAATGATTTCATCAATCTTTGGGGTAGATGCACAAGAAGCGATGATGTTATTGCAGGCAATGATTGGATTAAAAATGATAAATGTTGATTTATCATATCCAATACTCGAAACCGGTCTGATAAAGATAATTTCCAATGACCACTATATAGGACTGAACGCAAATGGATATTATTAGGAATTCAGTCTGGCTCTCTCAAGGCACTGATTTGCTTGCAGAGGGACTTTACCGTGTTTTGGATTTTGACAGAAAGGTCGATTTGTTAATTTTGTTTAAAATAAAATCAGAAAGAACGGGTAAGCCAATCCCTTTCTCATTTTCAATGTTTAAATATTATATTGAATCAAATAGCATAACTTGTAAAGATTATATATATCCTTCATATATGTTAGTAGATGAGAAAGAATTAACAGATAAAGACAGAGGAAGGCGAGATGAAAATTACAATATCATTAAAGATCTTGTAGATGACAGAATGTTTCTGTTCGACTATGCATTACATAAAAAGTCGCACCTTTTAATGGATTACTCAAGAAATAAAAAAATATCACAATATACTATCAGAACGCTTCTGGCGTTGTATTGGCGACATGGGCAGGATATTTATGCATTGCTACCCGCATTCTCGAACTGTGGCGCCGCTGGGAAAAGTAGAATCAAACATGAAATTAAACTTGGGAATTCCAAAAAAAACAGAGCATTACCTAATGAACGATCACGTGTTTTCATTCTTAATGAAAGAGATATAAATAATATTAGAAAATCTCTCATTACGTATCATTATAAAGTTAACGGAGATACGATAAAGAAAACATTAGAGAGACATATTGATTTGTATTTTAGGGATGAAATTAAAACAGCAAACCTAGAAAATAGAGCTCCATATGTTCCTTCTTTAAAACAATTTTCATACTGGAATAAAAAACTCTTCACTAAAGATTTCTCGATAAATAAGAAGAACACGAAAAAAGAAATAGACCTCAAAATGCGGGCGCTTTTAGGTAGTGTGGCTAATACAACTGTTTTGCCGGGTGATGTTTTCGAAATAGACTCAACTGTCGCTGATGTACATCTTATTTCGAGTTTAAACAGACGAAAAGTCATTGGGCGTCCTACTATTTATACAGTGGTGGATCGTGCAACAAGAATGATTGTTGGCCTTCATGTTTCTTTATACCATGCTTCATGGCGAGCCGCCCGACAAGCGTTAGCAAATTGCTTTATGCCAAAAAAAGAATATTGTAGATTATTTGGAATCTCTATTACTGATGATGATTGGCCTTGTTCTCACATTCCATTAACATTGATGTGTGACAACGGGGAGATGATTGGTCTTAAACCTCAGGAAGAGATGACCCCCCTGACAAAACTTGAGTTTGCGCCAGTCGGTAGAGGCGACAGAAAAAGCATTGTTGAACGCTGTTTCGGCATTCTGAATGATGAGGTTATTCATAGGCTTATTGGAACAACACGAAGGGGAAAGATTGTTAAAGGAGAGCCAACACCGCAATCCAGGGCTTGTTTAACGATTCAGGAGGTCACGTCTTTACTGATTCGGGAGATACTTGCACATAATCAGAGAACGTATGAGGAACTGGCTTATATCAATCCCTTACTGATTGAAAATGATCTCGTAATATCACCAAAAAATAGTTGGATGATAAGCTTAAAGCACGGGAGATTCAGCGCAAGAGCCGTTGGGGCCGACGAAGTGATCGCACGATTGTTAATCCCTGTGAACGCTAACATTACCGCCGGTGGGATTCAGTACAATAATCTTTTTTATGAATGTGATCCTGAAATTGCATCAGGTGTCAGAGTATTTGGAAGAACCACTTGTGAAGCAAGAATAGATGACAATTGCGTAGATTATATATATGTAAGATTTGACAAAAATAGCATTTTCAAAAAACATTACCTACTTAAGAAAAGAGATGTATTTAAAGGGAAAGCTCATCTTGATACAGATGTAATGGCTGATTGGGTAGATACTCAAAAAGAAATTAATTTATTTACTCTGGATTCGCTCAGCAATATCAATAATAAAGATGAATTTAACAGGAAAGGTAACGAAAGATTAAATGAAATATACGAATCTCGCCGGGTACATGGTAAAGATATTAAAAAGAACAGGAAAAATGAACTTGATTCATTAGGACGAACTCATGTTGCTAATGGAAGATCTGAACCCCTACTTCCTTCATCCAGTAATGTTCTGCTTTTGCCTGGCCGGGAGGAGAAACAAAGATGGTTAAAAGGTAAGAAGAAGACTGAGGACGCAGAATAATGAATCTTATACGGTGCGTTTCAGCGATATATAAAGAACAGGAGTTACCTGAGTATCGTGGCAATCCCTTAATTGAAGCACTTCCTGAAGCGCTTACGGAAGATGAAGTACTTCTGGAAATGAGTTATTTCCCCGAAATTGACGAAAAAATCCGCTGGACTGCCCCGGCGAATGTTAGAGAGCAGTATGTCGAACGTATAAAGAAATTCCGTTGCCCTCAAACCAATCTTATCCAGGCTTATAAGATGATCTTACGGGCACTTAGGGAAAGCTATGCAGCTCGTAATCCTTTAAAAAGCGGAACAATTCAATATCTTCATTACTATGGAAATGAGCGTCCTGATATTGAGCCAGAAAGTGGATATTTTAAATCCCAGGCTGAAACTATTACGATAGTTGGAATGAGTGGTTCTGGAAAAACTACCATGATTGAGCAAGTCATGGATCATTTCCCTCAGATTATAGAACACAGCAGCTATAAAGGAGTTTTTCCCGGCTTCAGTAAGCAAATTGTATGGGTAAAGATTAATTGTCCATACAATTCAAGTGTGAGAGACCTTTGTGAAGAGATTTTACAAAAATTAGATGATGCAATTGGTATTGAACGAACTACACCTGAGATTAGAAATGGTGCTCTGGCTCGCTAGATTGCACAAAGAATTAAATCATCATTTTTGGGTATCCTTGTTATTGATGAAATGCAGAGGCTTAAATTTTCAAGAACCGGGGGTGAGAGTAAGTTGATTGATTTTTTACATGAAATTGTAGATTCCATGGGGGTATCTATGGTTTTTTGTGGAAATCATCCTTTTGACGAGACGCTGACAAAGAAAATGAGAATTGCCAGGCGGGCAGAGTCTGGTGGTTACATGAAAATTAAGAATGTTAGATACGATTCACAAGACTGGCAATCGTTTATTCATTATTTATGGCCATTACAATGGACAAATGTTGAAACTCCATTAAATGATGAGTTAAACGAAAAATTATTCATTTTATCTAAAGGCAATATTGGATTGGCTCAGATGATTTATCGGGGGGCACAATTAAAGGTTATCGGTAGCGGCAATGAAATCATCACTGGCGCAGTCTTATCGGCCTCTGTACCGGTACTCGTGAGTCATACGGAGGAATATAAGGATACTCCACTCCCGGGGGCCGCGACTGAAGATGAGGAAGCTAAATGGCTCTCTGCATCTAATGAGGGTGATGCTTCGGCTAAAATCATGGCAGAGAAGTCCCTAAAGTCTTTGATCCCTGGGGATATAGACAGGCCACAGCACAAGGAATTCGTAGGAAAAATAGACGAGGTTTTGCGCAATTTCGACGAGAAAATACTGTCTCTTGACCACGATCTTGTTATCAACAGAACAGCTGAAAAGAAAAATACCTACGATGCTCTTCAGCGTTGCGGGCTTATAAATATAGATCCACTTAATAAATTGTAATGAGGTAACAGTTCGTAACGGTCAAAGAGAGGTGTGGGAAATGAGAATGTTGCCTGTTTTGCCTGATGAATCCTTGTTCAGCCGGTTTTGTCGGACAACTACCGTGTACGGTATGTCCCCATCTTCTCTGTTAACGATCATTTTCAACAAACCTGATATGAACGTCCATCCAATTCTCAATTCAGGATTAAAGGCTATTTCTCTTCATACATCCGAAAGTGCAGATCAGCTCTGGCATGAACAGACTTTACTCCCTCTTTTTGCCTGGGCACTACCAATCAGTCGTAATGAAATTATGGATTTCAACACGACCCCTGCCAGGCTTAATCGATTGTGCCGCCTTAGTAATTTTTCACTAGGGCAGCGCACACTATTGAAGTTTTGCCCGGTTTGCGCTCGTGAAGATACTTTTCATTATGGTGTTACTTATTGGCATCTGGCGCATCAGCTTCATGGGGTTACAACCTGCCATCGGCATCCGGTAGCGCTTGAAAGCATCCATGTCCCTTCTTCACCGCACATACGTATTGGACTGATGCCTCCTGTTTCGTATACAGAACAACTTAGCAATGAGATAGACTTCGATTTTGCTAAGTTTTGTTATGAGTCCCTAAATATAATCAGAAGAAAAGATATTACACACCCCAATTACATGGATGTACTTAAAAAGTTGAATTTATTATCATTGGATGGAAATTTAAAGAAAAATGTATTCTACGCACATGTTTATGCTAAGTGCCAGTTATTTGGGGATGGTTCATCGGGACTTATACCAACATCCCTAACTGATTATCATTACTGGGAGCCTATACTCAAAGACAAATGTTGTCAGCATCCCACAAAGCATCTTTTGCTTTGTTATTGTTTGTTAAATACTTGCTGGCCAACGTATGCAGGAAGTCGTACTAATAAAAAGAAAGAAATCTTTAAAAGTCATAAGAAATACAGTTTTCATATAGTTGAAAATAATACTAGTGTTAGCAACCTTGGGAAGGAATTTAGTCGCAGCAGATGTTACATTAAAACACTTATTTATAAAAAATACCTGAGGGCGTTTAAGCGAAACACAAAAATTAATATATTCACTGAATTGCTTATCAAGTCTATGGCTGTAAGGGGGTTTAGTCTGGCATCCATAGCTGAGAAAAACTCATTATCGGAAGGAGCTGTATCCTCTGTAATTTCATCTTGTTACGGTTTATGCTCATGGCGTAAAAAATGTAAAAAAGATTCTTTAAGACGGCGTCATAAGCAGAAAATATTAAGATTTATACATAATCAATCCGTTTCTATAACACGAAAGTTAGTCAAAGAAAGTTGTTATGCAAGTTTCTATTGGCTAAATAAACATGAATGTGACTGGCTTAATTCCTGTCTTCCTAAAACAATACGATGCTATAAAAATAAAAGAGTAGACTGGAGCGAGAGAGATATTATCTCATCATCATTAATAAATGATGTTTTATCTCAGGGGCAGTACTCGATGTCACTTACAAGTCTAGATGCTTTACTGGGAGGGCATGGCTGGCTTTTGAAATACAGAGATAAACTACCAATGACAATGATACTTCTCAGAAAAATGGAACTAATTAAATAAGAGGGAGTTATATGGTTTACGAAAATGAATTGTGGCACAGTTTTCTTCTGCGTTCACAGATAATGTATAACTTATCCAATTGCAGGAACATAATATCAAAGCATGGCGCACTAAGGTACGATGCCTTTCCTCGTTTCGAACTGATTGATATGTACAAATTGCATAGCTTGCAGGATATATATGACATTCTTGCCACTAGAAATGGTTATATACTAACTTCCAATATAGTGTCGTTATCTTCTGGTGTTTACGGGTATTTTAACGCTATTGAAGATGCCTGTCGGAAAAATTTTCACATAACTAATTCATATCCATTGGTAAACATCTCAAACATTCGTTACTGTCACAAATGTATTGTTGAAGATATACACTCTAAAGGCATTGGTTATCTGCGTCATAGATGGTTGTTTGAATCTAAATGTGCAGTTCATAGTACCAGTTTATATGAGGTTTGTTTTGATAACTATTTGAATGCAGTGAAAGGACTTAGTGACTTAATTATAAGTGGAATAAATCCTCATGGTTATTGTTCCCTTGTGGTTGACGTTTCAAACCCTTTCAAAAATCCAGTGTATATATTACCATGTGCACGTAATAAAATTTTAAAATGGATTTCGGACAATAAAAATATGCTGATTTACTTTCTCTTTGATCTCTTCAAATGTAAGTCGCATTCAAGTTTATCTAAGGTTATCGAAGTCAAGATAATGCATGATAGATATATTTCTGCGGTGTTCAAGATGTTAAGTGAAGTTAATTTTTGTAATTTCAACTCATTTATTTCTGATATTTTTGAGGACGTAAGTTATGCCTCTATCGGACTTGATGATTATTCTGTTAATGTGCATTTTCTCAGGCTAAGGGCTGCAGATTGTAAATTTTGCCAGTTGAATGGTAAATATTTTTGCTCACTTTACAATGTAAAACTTCTTCGCTAATTTCACTTCATTTATAAAATACTAAGAAAGCTAGTTAGATAAGGTTTTATATTTTGACTGGGGCAGGAATAAATTATCACTCATAGAGTTTCCCTGGGGGTTACCACCTGTGTATGATGCCGGTTAGCAACAACGTCTAAAAGACCTGCGATCACGTGGGTCCCTCTCCAGCAAAGGGGCAAGGGGTGCTATATAACGGTGTACTGCTTACCCAATACGGCCTTGTATTTGAAAGATGCCGCATCTTGGCAGGATTCGTATTACAGCCTATAGTCTGTTAATGAGCATTACAGCCTATATGCTGTAAATCCCTGCGTTATGCTTGTTAACTCGTCGATACGGAAGGTCACTTATGAACACTCAATACGCTTTGAAGACTTTGAATCAGTTACGTCCTGTTTTAATCGGCTTTCGCAAAGCCAATGGACTGACGCAAAAAGATGTTTCTGAACGTTTGGGTATAACACAGCAAACTTATGCCCGACTAGAGGCCAACCCTGCAAGTGCGGGTTTTGAGCGTTTGTTTAGGGTGTTCAGCGTCCTTGGAGTGGAGATCGTACTTTCATCCAGGGAACCATTGTCAGATGCAAAGCCCGAATACGGAGCTATGCACAATTATTCTTCACTTCCAGCCAGGCGGGAGAAATGGTGACGCCTGGCGCTTCCCGGTCTAATTTTTCTTCAACAAGATTAACCCCTTAGCGGCCTGAAGTATCAGGTTGCGATAGAGCCTTTCATTTCTTCTGTTATGTTAAATACACCATTTTGAGCTATTTCGCTCGGCCTTAAATTATCTCTTCATTCTTCAGTGAAAATTTTATGTCGATCACATTATCGATGAATTTAGGAAATAATCCGTAAATGAAAATCTATCTTCTTTTAAATTCATCAGTGTCAGTAGCAAATATTACGCATAAAAGAATGGTTATTATTATCATTTAAATTATAAAGCTCATGAGTCAATTCCAAAAAATATAATAAGCATTGAAATCATTACCCGTGATTCTGGAGTTTTAACTTTGCCATGTAACCAACCACAAGTTAGTTTCCGGTGTTTTGAGGGGCAGTAAAGTTCTGAAAGCGCGACCAGATCATAATCCCGAAATGTCGTTAAGATATTCTGAATAACGGTTATCCCTGCTTGTTGGCAGGCATTTGAAAATATATTTTGTATTCAGGTTGCAGCAAAACGCTTTCTTACACACAGGACTTCATATGCGGCTCAGAAAATTAAAACTGAAAAACTTCAGAGGCTACAGAAACTCTACTGAAATCATTATTGATGAAAGCATGACGGGTATTGTCGGTCGTAATGACTTTGGGAAATCAACGCTTCTGGAAGCGCTGGCTATTTTTTTTGAAACAGAAGGAATGAAGGCTGACAAGAATGACATGAACTGTTTCAGCCTAAGAGAAGGGGACGGCCGTTTTGAAATAGCCTGTGAATTTGATGACCTGCCCGATTTTATCATGATCGACGACAGGGTGCAGACCACGCTCGCCTCAGAACATCTGCTGAATGAGGACGGCAATTTTGAAATCGTCAAAACGTTTAAAGCAACGACCTCAGGAAAACCGGAGCAGACCTGCATCCGCTGCATCCACCCGGATGAGGAGCCCCTGAGAAATTTACTGGGCATGAAAATTTCTGAGCTCAAGGCGGTGGGAAAAGAAGTTGAAAAAAATGTGGCGGATAAACGCACTGCATCGTTATGGCGTCAGGCCATCAGGGAAGCCGCAGCCCCCTATACCTGTTCGGAAATTATGCTGGATGTCGATAAAGAGTTCGGAACCGACACAAAATCATTATGGGGTAAGATCCTCGATTTGCTGCCCACGTATGCGATTTTCAAAGCCGACAGGGAAAGCAGCGACGGGGATTCCGAAGCTAAAAACCCCTTACAGCAGGCCGTAAAAGACGCTCAGGCTGCGCTGCAGGACAAAATTACAGCGCTGGAAAATGAGATTCAGGACAGCGTCCTGGATGTCGCACAGAGAACGCTGGATAAATTACGTGAAATGGCCCCCGAACTCGCCAGTGAACTGACTCCACGATTTAAGGAGAAACCCAAGTGGACCTTCAATTTCACCCTGGACGGGGAAAATGGCATCCCCATCAATAAGCGCGGCAGCGGGATAAGGAGGCTTATCCTGTTGAATTTTTTTCGGGCTGAGGCTGAAAAGAATGTCGCGGGGACGCCCAGAAATGTGATTTATGCCATAGAGGAGCCTGAAACGTCACAGCATCCGAACTATCAGATGATGCTGATGAAAGCGTTACTGGCACTGGCAGGCCAGCCGCACCGTCAGATTATCGTCACCACCCATGTCCCGGCGCTGGCCGGATTAATCCCTGTCGAAGGCGTACGTTATGTTACCCGAAATGAGGCGGGTGAACCCGTAGTAAAAATGCCGGATGACGCAGTGCTGAAGGAAGCCACTGAAAGCCTGGGGGTGCTGCCAGAGACCGGTATGGAAAGGGCGCAGGGGATTGTTCTGGTAGAGGGAAAGTCGGATGTTACTTTCCTGAGGCATGCGGCCAGTTCATTAAAACAGTCAGGTGCGCTGCCAGCCTCTCTGGAGGACGTGAAAATAGTGCCAGTCCTCATAGGAGGGTGTGGTAGCGTCAAACACTGGGTTACATTGAATCTGGCCAAAGATCTGGGGCTTCCCTGGTGCGTATTTCTGGACTCCGATATTGGGGGAGACCCTGCACAGGTTCTGTCCATCCAGAAGCGTAAAAAAGAAGTAGAGGAGGCCGGTAAGGTATTTTTCGCTACGCGCAAACGTGAGATAGAAAACTATCTGTGCCCGGATCTTATCGAGGAAATTACTGGTGTAGCCGTCACGTTTACGGACACCTGTGACGCTAAAAAAATAATCGGCCGGGCTGTGGGAATGAAACCCGATAATGTACTAGATAAATTCTGGCCTCAGATGACATCAGAAAGAATCATCTCAAGATCAACCTATCATGACGGAACGCAGGAGAGAAGCGAGCTGGTTGAGATCCTGAGCGACATTGTATCCATGACGAGATAATGTATTAAATAAGCATCTCAGGTGCATATATTCCGGTCCTCAACAAAGGACCGGAGTACAGAGTAGTAAAAACCCGAAATTAATCGGGTTTGAATTATATAAAGATTAACCGACTCCCGCGCCCAGGAACGATGTAAAATCACGCTTGTCGTGACATTTCTACAATGTTTACTTTTGACTATCAAGCCATTTATTCATCTGCTCAATTTCACCTTTTTGAGCTTTAATGATGTCCTGCGCGAGCTTTCTCATTTTCGGATCTTTTCCGTATTTGAGCTCGGTCTCAGCCATTGCTATTGCCCCTTCATGGTGCGCTACCATGCCTTTCGCAAAAGCCTTGTCGGGATCGGACTCATTTACGGCAGCCATCATTTTGTCATGCATGTCTTTCATGCCAGCCATATATTCCTGTGACGAAGCCGAGGTAGACATATCAGTCATTTTCATTTCTGAATGTTCTGCTGAAATCGCTGGCAGGGATAACATTAATACTGCAAATAAAGTGTTTCTGGCTTTCATAAAAAATATCCTTTTAGCGTTGATGCCCGTTAACTGTAGCAGAATCTGATAAAAATGCCCCCTGTAGGGGGCAAAGATGTTGCCATATATCCGGTTACGGAAAAATCTATCAAGGAAATAAGGACAGCACAGATACTTCCCTCGCCGTCAGCCTGCACTGAGCATGCGACGATGCGCTTCGGCCATGGCCTGATGTGGGCCAGACTGACCGTTATTCATAAATTCATGGGCAACTGCAGCTCTTTCATGCTCATTCATTGCCGCTAATGACTTCGACGGCCCGGTAGGGGAAACGGTCTGACTTCCCATCATCCTCTGATGACTTTCCACCATTTTCTGGTGCGCATCCGCCGACCCGTTCGTCATGGTTTCATGAGCAATAATGGCCTGTTCATGCTGGTCCATACCGGCCATACGAGGTGCAGTCCCCTGGATCCCGACAGGAGCCGCAGCAGACTGCATCTGGTGAGCAGGTGCCTGTGCATTGTTGACCCGCTCATGGATATTCACGGTTTCAGTGGCCCAGGCCGAAGAAATTAAGCCAAAGCCCAGCAAGGATGCTAATACGATATTTTTCATGATAACTCTCCATTTCTTAATTAGTGATGTCCGGGGGAGTACAACCGGTGTTTTCAGTTCCATAACTGAAACAGGTTCGGAAGTGTTTATTTCTCCGGGAGGGGACTGGATATTCATTTCCTGGCGTCCACTGACGCCGGATATTGATAAAGCAATCCAGCCTTCCTGATAAGTTGCACTAATTATATCGAATGGCTTCTGTTTGCTGCATGACAGGCTAATGACATCTTTGTCATTTAAATCTTTATTCCCAGCACTGGGTGTCCGGAATCATTTTCTCCAGTCTGGGCACGGATAAGATAAAACGCGTTGAGTGTACGTCCGATTCCACCTGCACTCTTCCGTGATGTGCTTCCACGATTGACTTCACAATCGCAAGGCCGATGCCGCTGCCTTCTCCTTTTCGTTGTCTGGACGGATCCACCCGATAAAAACGGTCAAACAACCTTGATAAATGCTCTTCAGGGATTGGTTTCCCCGGATTTTCAATCACAAGGTCAAAAAAGCTCTCCTGCTCTCTTATTGAGACGGTGATTGCCTGTCCCTCCGGGGTATAACGCAGGGCATTGGATAACAGATTATTGATCGCCCTTCTGAACATTTGTGGATCTCCCTCAACCAGGCAGGGCATCCCGTTAAATTTGAGCGTGATATTGCGTTCTTCGGCCCAGGCTTCGAAAAACTCGAAGACTTTCATGACTTCCGCTCTGAGGTCAAACATGACCCTGTCAGGTATCAGCTGATTATTATCTGCCTGTGCCAGGAACAGCATATCGCTGACCATTTTGGTCATCCGGTTATACTCTTCAAGACTGGAATAGAGGACATCCTCAAGTTCCCTCTGTGTTCGATCCTGACTCAGTGCGATTTCAGTCTGCGTCACCAGATTGGTGATGGGCGTTCTGATCTCATGCGCGATATCGGCAGAGAAATTGGCCTGGCGGGTAAAGACATCCTCAATCTTTCCAATCATATGATTGAACGAGATAACCAGTTGCTCCAGCTCAATGGGAACGCGTGTCGGTTCCAGTCGCGCATCAAGATTCTCGGAGGTGATGTTTTTAATGGCATTGCTGACATTACGAAGGGGCAGGTGCCCCTGACGGACAGCGATTCGAATGATCAGAACAATCAACAGGCTTATCACGACGGCAATCGCAATCAGGTTCTTTTTCAGCGCATCGAGGTAATGGAGATGGAAATTAATGGATAGGCCAGTCAGCATGACATAGTTCTGCTGTTTGCCCTGAAATATCGCCTGACCAGAGGAGGCGATAATCCTGTATGTTTCCATCTTCATTTCGGACCCGGTATCCATCGGTCCCGCAGGATCCTCCACCGTCCAGAGAAAGACATCCCGTGCGCGGCTGTGCTCGCTAAAATCTGCTGAATTCACTGCCGGGCGTAGTGCCGCCCCCTGAGCTGAGCTAAAGAGCACTTCCCCCCTGGGATTGAGGAGCAAAAGGGCAACGTTGCGGTAGCTGGCAATTGATTCCTTTATTTTGCTTATTTTTTTATCATCCGGATCCACCGGGGACTGCAGTATACGGTTCAGTGTGGTGCTGATTTGTTGAAGATCGCTGACATCCTGCTCGGCAAAATGATTTTCAACAGAATGCAGCATAAACCAGGTGAATGCGATAAAAGCCAGTATCGTGGACAGGCTGATAAAAAAGGTCAGCCGCAGAGCGAGTGAGAAAGGGCGTCTGGAAGGTTTGCTATGCATCCGGGACCTCCAGCATGTAGCCCACGCCCCGGACTGTCTGGATCAGCTTTGTCTCGTAATCGTTGTCTATTTTAGCGCGGAGTCGCTTTACTGCGACATCGATCGCATTAGTGTCGCTGTCAAAATTCATGTCCCAGACCTGAGAGGCAATCAGGGAGCGGGGAAGAACCTCTCCCTGATGGCGAATGAAGAATTCCAGCAGGCTGAACTCTTTACTGGTGAGCACAATGCGGTTTCCGGCGCGACTGACTTTTCTGGATACGAGATCAATCGAGAGGTCAGCCACCTTAAACTGGCTTTCCGTGATCATCGTGTTTCCCCGCCTCAGAAGGGTTCTCACCCGGGCGAGCAGTTCGGCAAACGCAAAGGGTTTAACCAGATAATCGTCCGCACCCAGTTCCAGTCCTTTGACCCTATGTTCGATCGTGCCGAGGGCTGTCAGCAGTAAGACCGGCATACCCTTTCCGGCAGTGCGCAGCATGCGGATGATATCCCAGCCGTTCACATCAGGTAGCATGATATCCAGAATGACTAAATCATACTCGGCTGTCATGGCGAGATGATATCCGGTAAGACCATTATCAGCGTGATCCACTACGAACCCTGCCTCTGTAAGCCCTTTGCTGAGATATTCACCTGTTTTAATTTCGTCTTCGACGATCAATATTTTCATCTTGCTCCCCGGCTGGCTGCTAATGTCATTCTATTGCGCCCACGATCGTTATCAACGGATTACAGCAAAAATGACAACATTGTCATTATCCTGTCACCCGGCAAACAGAGAGCGTTAGGTAAAGTACCCCTATCAATACTCTGGACTTCATTTGAACCATTTACCAGGTCTGCCTGGACGAGAAGCGTTATGTTCAAATTAAAATTACTCAGCATTAGCACGATATTCATCCTGGCAGGCTGCGTGTCGCTTGCGCCTGAATATCAGCGGCCCGCAGCACCGGTACCCCAGCAGTTTTCACTGTCCCATAACAGCCTGACGCCAGCGGTAAATGGCTATCAGGATACGGGCTGGCGTAACTTTTTTGTCGATCCCCAGGTTACCCGGTTGATCGGTGAAGCTCTGACTAATAACCGTGATTTGAGAATGGCTGCCCTGAAGGTTGAAGAGGCCCGAGCCCAGTTCAACGTCACGGATGCAGATCGTTATCCCCAGCTGAATGCCTCATCCGGGATAACATACAGCGGTGGTCTGAAAGGTGACAAGCCGACCACACAGGAGTACGACGCGAGACTGGAGCTCAGCTATGAGCTCGATTTTTTCGGCAAACTTAAGAACATGAGTGATGCTGATCGCCAGAACTACTTTGCCAGCGAAGAAGCCCGTCGGGCCGTACACATCCTGCTGGTATCCAACGTTTCACAAAGCTATTTCAGCCAGCAACTGGCGTACGAACAACTTCGTATTGCGCGGGAAACGCTGAAAAATTATCAACAGTCCTATGCTTTCGTTGAGCAGCAGCTCGTGACCGGGAGTACGAACGTTCTGGCACTTGAACAGGCGCGAGGACAAATCGAAAGTACCCGCGCCGAAATAGCCAAACGAGAAGGCGATCTGGCTCAGGCAAACAATGCCCTGCAACTGGTGCTGGGAACGTACCGCGCACTTCCGTCAGAAAAAGGGATGAAAGGCGGGGAGATAGCCCCAGTAAAATTGCCACCAAATCTGTCTTCACAAATTTTGCTGCAGCGACCGGATATTATGGAAGCGGAATATCAGCTGAAAGCGGCTGATGCCAATATTGGCGCAGCGCGAGCGGCCTTTTTCCCCTCAATTACCCTGACCAGTGGTCTTTCCGCAAGCAGTACGGAGCTGTCCAGCCTGTTTACGTCAGGAAGTGGAATGTGGAATTTTATCCCTAAAATTGAAATTCCTATATTTAATGCTGGCAGGAATAAAGCCAATCTGAAGCTGGCTGAAATTCGCCAGCAACAGTCGGTGGTTAATTACGAACAAAAAATTCAGTCAGCCTTTAAGGATGTTTCCGACACGCTTGCGCTGCGCGACAGCCTTAGCCAGCAACTTGAGTCACAGCAGCGTTATCTTGATTCACTTCAGATAACTCTCCAGCGTGCCAGAGGATTGTATGCAAGTGGTGCTGTCAGTTACATCGAAGTGCTGGATGCAGAACGTTCCCTCTTCGCTACCCAGCAAACCATTCTCGATCTTACCTATTCCCGGCAGGTTAACGAAATTAATCTGTTTACCGCGCTGGGTGGCGGTTGGGTAGAGTAAATTTATTTAATTAATCAGGAAATTAAAATGCGTAATTCACTTAAAGCCGTTTTATTTGGTGCCTTCTCTGTCATGTTTTCTGCCGGTCTTCATGCTGAAACACATCAGCATGGCGATATGAATACTGCCAGTGATGCTTCGGTACAGCAAGTTATCAAGGGCACCGGTGTCGTTAAAGACATTGATATGAATACTAAGAAAATCACCATTTCGCATGAAGCAATTCCAGCGGTGGGCTGGCCTGCAATGACCATGCGCTTTACTTTTGTTAATGCAGACGATGCTATTAATGCCCTGAAAACAGGCAACCATGTCGATTTCTCGTTTATTCAGCAGGGCAATATCTCCTTACTCAAAAGCATTAACGTGACGCAGTCCTGATTGGCTGTCCGGAGCGATTACATCCTGTGCGCCTGTACATTCACATAGGTATATGTGTGAGTTAACCGTCAGGCGCATATGCCAGGTGTTTTGATTTTTTAGCGGAAAATTGTATGGCTTCTTTAAAGATAAAATATGCTGCAATAATTATCAGCAGCCTCATAGCAGGGGGGCTGATATCGGTTACTGCCTGGCAGTATGTAAACTCAGCACAAAAGACAGAAAAAACAGAACAAAAGGCACCGGAACGAAAGGTGCTTTTCTGGTATGACCCAATGAAACCGGATACCAAATTTGATAAACCCGGAAAATCGCCCTTTATGGATATGGACCTGGTGCCAAAATATGCTGATGACAGTGGCGATAAAAGCAGTGGCGGGATCCGTATCGACCCAACCCAGGTTCAGAATCTGGGATTAAAAACGCAAAAAGTCACGCGAGGAATGCTGAATTATTCTCAGACAATCCCGGCTAATGTCAGCTATAACGAGTATCAGTTTGTTATTGTGCAGGCGCGTTCTGACGGGTTTGTCGAAAAAGTCTACCCCATGACGATTGGCGATCATGTGAAGAAGGGGACGCCACTTATCGATATTACCATTCCGGACTGGGTGGAAGCACAGAGTGAATTCCTTCTGTTATCCAGCACCGGTGGTACTTCCACGCAAATTAAAGGCGTTCTGGAACGGCTTCGCCTGGCAGGTATGCCGGAAGAGGATATTCAGAGACTGCGTTCTACCCGGAGCATTCAGACCCGTTTTACCATTAAAGCACCTATTGATGGTGTCATTACTGCATTTGACCTGCGCACCGGCATGAATATTTCGAAAGATAAGGTGGTGGCTCAGATTCAGGGAATGGACCCGGTCTGGATCAGCGCTGCAGTGCCAGAATCTATCGCCTATCTGCTGAAAGATACGTCGCAGTTTGAAATTTCGGTACCGGCTTATCCGGATAAAACATTCCATGTCGAAAAATGGAATATTCTTCCCAGCGTGGATCAGACAACCCGTACGCTTCAGGTCCGTCTCCAGGTTTCTAATAAGGATGAGTTTCTCAAGCCGGGCATGAATGCCTATCTGAAACTGAATACCAGAAGCCAGGAGATGCTGCTGATACCAAGCCAGGCCGTTATCGATACCGGCAAAGAACAGCGCGTGATTACTGTTGATGATGAAGGCAAGTTTGTGCCGAAACAGATCCACGTTCTGCATGAGTCACAGCAACAGTCCGGCATCGGCTCCGGCCTGAATGAAGGCGATACCGTGGTGGTCAGTGGCCTGTTCCTCATTGACTCTGAAGCCAATATTACGGGCGCACTGGAACGTATGCGCCACCCTGAAAAAACAGAAAGCAGTATGCCAGCAATGTCTGACCAGCCTGTAAATATGCATTCAGGGCACTGAGGAGACGACGATGATTGAATGGATTATCCGGCGCTCTGTCGCCAACCGTTTCCTGGTCATGATGGGGGCCCTGTTTCTCAGCATCTGGGGCACATGGACGATTATTAACACGCCTGTCGATGCC
The DNA here is from genome assembly GCF_005281355.1 of Citrobacter sp. wls615. NCBI lineage: Bacteria > Pseudomonadati > Pseudomonadota > Gammaproteobacteria > Enterobacterales > Enterobacteriaceae > Citrobacter > Citrobacter sp. wls615. The sequence continues at coordinate 181,843 of NZ_SZXM01000005.1, forward strand.
TTGCCTGACCTGTCAGATGTGCAGGTCATTATCAAAACCAGCTATCCCGGCCAGGCCCCGCAGATTGTAGAAAACCAGGTCACCTATCCACTTACCACCACCATGCTGTCCGTGCCTGGCGCAAAAACCGTGCGTGGTTTTTCACAGTTCGGTGATTCGTATGTGTATGTCATTTTTGAAGACGGCACCGATCTGTACTGGGCCCGTTCCCGCGTGCTGGAGTACCTGAACCAGGTACAGGGAAAACTGCCCGCCGGTGTGAGTTCTGAAATCGGTCCGGACGCCACGGGGGTGGGCTGGATATTTGAATATGCCCTTGTCGATCGCAGCGGAAAACACGACCTTTCAGAACTGCGTTCTCTGCAGGACTGGTTCCTGAAATTTGAGCTGAAAACCATCCCGAACGTGGCTGAGGTCGCTTCGGTTGGCGGCGTGGTGAAACAGTACCAGATTCAGGTCAATCCGGTAAAATTGTCTCAGTATGGTATCAGCCTGCCCGAAGTGAAACAGGCCCTTGAATCGTCTAACCAGGAGGCCGGTGGCTCATCCGTTGAAATGGCCGAAGCTGAGTATATGGTCCGTGCCAGCGGTTATCTTCAGAGCATTGATGATTTTAATAACATCGTCCTGAAAACAGGCGAGAACGGCGTGCCGGTTTATCTGCGGGATGTTGCCCGCGTGCAGACCGGGCCTGAAATGCGGCGTGGTATTGCCGAGCTGAACGGCCAGGGCGAAGTCGCTGGCGGCGTGGTGATCCTGCGGTCGGGTAAAAATGCACGCGACGTTATCACGGCAGTGAGGGATAAACTTGAGACGCTGAAGGCCAGCCTGCCGGAAGGCGTTGAAATCGTGACCACCTACGATCGCAGCCAGCTCATCGACCGGGCGATTGATAACCTCAGTTCCAAACTTCTGGAAGAGTTTATCGTGGTGGCCATCGTCTGTGCCCTGTTCCTGTGGCACGTACGTTCTGCCCTGGTGGCGATTATCTCTCTGCCGCTTGGTCTGTGTATCGCCTTTATCGTCATGCACTTCCAGGGACTGAACGCCAATATCATGTCGCTGGGAGGGATAGCGATTGCCGTCGGTGCGATGGTGGATGCCGCCATTGTGATGATTGAGAATGCGCATAAGCGGCTTGAGGAGTGGGATCATCAGCATCCGGGTGAGCAGATTGACAACGCCACCCGCTGGAAGGTGATTACCGATGCCTCCGTTGAAGTGGGACCCGCACTGTTTATCAGCCTGCTGATCATCACCCTGTCCTTTATTCCTATCTTTACCCTGGAAGGTCAGGAAGGACGTCTGTTTGGCCCGCTGGCATTCACGAAAACGTACTCCATGGCGGGCGCGGCCGCGCTGGCCATCATCGTCATTCCGATTCTGATGGGATTCTGGATCCGGGGGAAAATTCCTGCAGAGACCAGTAACCCCCTGAACCGGGTACTGATCAAAGCGTATCATCCATTGCTGTTGCGGGTTCTCCACTGGCCAAAAACAACCCTGCTGGTTGCGGCCTTGTCCATTTTCACCGTTATCTGGCCGCTGAGCCAGGTGGGCGGTGAGTTTCTGCCGAAGATTAACGAGGGCGACCTGTTGTATATGCCGTCGACCCTGCCGGGTGTTTCTCCGGCTGAAGCTGCAGCGCTCCTGCAGACGACGGACAAGTTAATCAAAAGCGTTCCTGAAGTGGCCTCTGTATTTGGCAAGACCGGTAAAGCAGAGACCGCCACGGATTCCGCACCGCTCGAAATGGTTGAAACCACGATCCAGCTCAAACCTGAGGATCAGTGGCGTCCAGGCATGACGATTGACAAGATTATTGAAGAACTCGACAGGACCGTCCGTTTACCGGGGCTGGCAAACCTCTGGGTGCCGCCAATCCGTAACCGTATTGATATGCTCTCAACCGGGATCAAAAGCCCGATAGGTATCAAGGTGTCCGGAACGGTTCTGTCCGATATCGATGCAACGGCGCAGAGTATCGAAGCGGTCGCCAAAACCGTACCCGGCGTAGTGTCTGCTCTCGCAGAGCGACTGGAAGGCGGGCGCTACATTGATGTGGATATCAACCGGGAAAAAGCCTCCCGCTACGGAATGACGGTGGGCGATGTGCAGCTGTTCATCTCATCAGCCATCGGCGGCGCGACGGTAGGGGAAACGGTTGAAGGCGTGGCCCGGTACCCGATTAATATCCGCTATCCGCAGGATTACCGGAACAGCCCGCAGGCCCTGAAACAGATGCCGATCCTGACCCCGATGAAGCAGCAGATCACGCTGGGCGATGTTGCGGATATTAAGGTCGTTTCCGGGCCGACTATGCTGAAAACGGAAAATGCCCGTCCAGCCAGCTGGATTTACATTGACGCGCGCGGCAGGGATATGGTGTCGGTGGTTAATGACATTAAAACGGCGATCAGTCAGAAAGTGAAACTGAGACCGGGTACCAGCGTGTCATTCTCCGGACAGTTTGAACTGCTTGAGCATGCCAACAAGAAACTGAAGCTGATGGTGCCGATGACGGTGATGATCATCTTCATCCTGTTGTATCTGGCATTCCGCCGGGTTGATGAAGCCCTGCTGATCCTGATGAGCCTGCCGTTCGCCCTGGTTGGCGGGATATGGTTCCTGTACTGGCAGGGCTTCCATATGTCTGTCGCAACCGGAACGGGGTTTATCGCTCTAGCCGGGGTGGCAGCAGAGTTTGGCGTGGTCATGCTGATGTATCTGCGTCATGCCATTGAAGCGCACCCGGAATTGTCCCGTAAAGAGACGTTCACACCGGAAGGCCTTGATGAAGCCCTCTATCATGGTGCCGTACTGCGTGTCCGGCCGAAAGCCATGACCGTGGCGGTGATCATTGCGGGTCTGCTGCCAATACTCTGGGGAACCGGTGCAGGTTCAGAAGTCATGAGCCGTATCGCGGCACCCATGATTGGTGGGATGATCACGGCTCCGCTGCTGTCCCTGTTCATTATTCCTGCCGCCTACAAATTAATCTGGCTGCGCAGACATAAAAAAAGCGTGTCCTGAACCTGAAAGGGCACCCCCTGTGGGTGTCCTTCTTTACTGATTCACCCTGACGTCAGGGTTTAAATCGATAATATACAGAGGTGAGTATGAAAAAAGTGGTTCTGATGGCGCTGGCTCTCGGCCTTTCACTGCCCGCGATGGCGAGTGAAAAAGTGATTGATATGTACAAATCTGACAACTGTGGCTGTTGTTCCCTGTGGGGCAAGGCGATGGAAAAAGACGGGTTTGAAGTACGAACTCACGTCATGAATGATCAGGCGCTGTCAGCCCTGAAAGAAAAGCATGCTATTCCTGCAGGACTGCGAAGTTGTCATACCGCGGTTGCCGGTAATTTGATCATTGAAGGCCATGTGCCTGCGACAACGATACATAAGGCAATGCAGTCTGGTTCAGGTATATACGGTCTCGCCACCCCCGGTATGCCAGCAGGAAGTCCTGGAATGGAGATGGGAGCCCGAAAAGAGGCTTACGATGTTATCGCATTCTCACCGGATGGAAGTAAAAAAGTCTTCCAGCGAATCGAATAGTCAGCGGAACGGCTGATAACGGGACGCCGGTAGCAGGCACTCCTGTGCCGGCGATATTCGTGGTAATCGCATCCATGACATACCCTGAAGACAGAAGATGCTTCGGTATGCATAAGGAGAGTTACTGTGAAAAATGACAATGCAGTGCAACACAACAACCAGACTGCTTCTGAGCAGACATTATCCCCGGACGAGGGCCACGTATTGCATAAGGTGAGAGATCCCGTGTGCGGGATGGCCATCCTGCCCGACAGGGCGCACAGCAGCATTCGATACCAGGACCATCAACTTTATTTCTGCTCCGCCAGCTGTGAGAGTAAATTTAAAGCCCATCCCGATCGTTATCTTACCGAAGATGCCAGTGAACATTCCCATCACCATCACCACGATCATCACGAAGTCAGCCCTGATCAGATAAAACAGCCTCACCACCAGGCGGAAAAAGAGAATTCTGAAGGTGTGTGGACATGTCCGATGCACCCGGAGATACGCCGCAGTGGTCCCGGAAGCTGTCCTGTCTGTGGAATGGCACTGGAGCCGCTCGTAGCTACGGCATCCACGGGGCCGAGTGATGAACTTCACGACATGACAAGACGCTTCTGGCTGGGGTTGTTGCTGGCGTTTCCGGTTCTGGTACTCGAAATGGGATCTCATCTGTTTCCCGAGTTGAGGAATACAGTACCGCCACAGTACAACACATGGCTGCAGCTGCTTCTGGCCTCCCCTGTCGTGTTGTGGTGTGGCTGGCCATTCTTCGCCCGGGCCGGAATGTCGTTACGTAACCGCTCCCTGAATATGTTTACCCTTGTTGCAATGGGGACCGGCGTAGCCTGGGTTTACAGCGTCATTGCAACCGTCTTCCCCTCCTGGTTTCCTGCATCGTTCAGAAACATGGATGGCCTGGTGGCCGTTTATTTTGAAGCCGCAGCAGTTATTACGGTGCTTGTTCTGCTGGGACAGGTTCTTGAGCTGCGGGCACGGGAACAAACCTCAGGCGCCATTACTGCGCTTCTGAACCTTGCCCCCAAAACCGCCAGACGGCTGGATCATGACGGTCATGAAACGGATATTAATGCGGAAGATGTCCTGCCTGGCGATAAGCTCCGCATCAGACCTGGAGAGAGTATTCCGGTCGACGGTATCGTGATCGAAGGCAAAACAACCGTTGATGAATCGATGGTGACCGGGGAATCTATGCCGGTTACCAAAACGGAGGGTGACCCTGTCATCGGGGGGACCATTAATCAGACAGGGAGTCTCATCATCCGTGCAGAGAAAGTCGGTGATGAAACAATGCTCTCACGAATTGTTCAGATGGTCGCTGATGCACAGCGTTCGCGTGCCCCCATCCAGAGAATGGCTGACAGCGTTTCAGGCTGGTTTGTTCCTCTGGTGATACTTATCGCGGTTGTTGCTTTCGTGATCTGGTCTGTCTGGGGGCCCGAGCCCAGGATGGCGCACGGTCTCATTGCGGCTGTGTCGGTCCTGATTATTGCCTGTCCCTGCGCGCTGGGGCTGGCCACGCCGATGTCGATAATGGTGGGGGTGGGCAAAGGAGCCCAGGCCGGGGTGTTAATCAGGAATGCCGAAGCCCTTGAGCGTCTTGAAAAAGTGGACACGCTGGTTGTCGACAAAACAGGCACGCTCACGGAAGGTTCGCCTACGGTGACAGGGATTATCAGTCTCAATCCGGGTGGGGAAACATCTCTTTTGCGTGTAACAGCCGCAGTGGAAAAAGGCTCGCAGCATCCGCTGGGTATGGCAGTAGTTAAAGCAGCACAGGAAAAGGGGATCGCAATACCCGCAGTCACTCATTTCGATGCACCGTCGGGTAAAGGTGTCTCAGGCGATGTCGAAGGTCAACGGGTTGTTATTGGTAATGAACTGGCTATGCAGGAAAACAGTATAGTTATTGATAATCAAAAGGCCGTTGCGGATACGTTGCGGATGGAAGGCGCTACCGTTATCTATGTGGCCACAGACGGGGACCTTGCAGGCCTGATAGCTATCTCGGATCCCGTGAAAACAACCACGCCGGATGCGCTTAAAGCTTTGCGTCAGGCGGGGATCCGCATCGTTATGCTCACCGGGGATAACCAGCTTACTGCTGAAGCAGTCGCACGGAAACTGGGAATAGATGAGGTTGAAGCCGGAATTCTGCCGGATGGCAAAAAAGCAGTGATAACCCGACTGAAAGAGTCTGGCCATGTGGTTGCGATGGCCGGAGACGGTGTGAATGATGCCCCGGCGCTGGCAGCGGCTGACGTGGGTATAGCCATGGGAACGGGTACAGATGTGGCAATTGAAAGTGCCGGAGTCACCCTTCTCAAAGGCGACTTGATGATACTGAACAGGGCCCGTCATCTGTCAGAGATCACCATGAAAAATATCCGTCAGAATCTGTTTTTTGCATTTATCTACAACGCACTTGGCGTGCCTGTGGCTGCAGGTCTGCTTTATCCTGTGTATGGAATACTGCTGTCGCCAGTTATTGCGGCGGCGGCCATGGCTCTTTCCTCCGTCAGCGTCATTGTGAATGCGTTGCGTCTGAAAAGTGTCAGGCTCGGGAAATAACACTGAGTGAAGGGTCAGTTACGAACAGAAGGAGTCCAGTATGAAAAGTACCACCTATGCGCTTATTGCTGTCGCCGCGATCGCGGCATTTGCCCTCCTGCGCGAACACTGGTCACATGTGGCAGGTTACTGGCCATATCTGTTATTGCTGGTCTGCCCGCTAATGCATCTTTTCCACGGCCACGGAGGGCATGGAGATCATCAACATCACGGAAGTGAAAACGATAAAAAAAATTAATCCGGCAGACGGGGCCGCGTCGCGGTCCCGTTATCAGTCCAGGTATCGTTCGTAGTCTCTGGCATGCGCAAAGGCATGCTGTTCGAGTTTGTTATCAGCGGGTGCCGCTGCCCGGAACGCCAGAGAGTTAACAGGGTTGTTATTGATGACCAGCTCGTAATGCAGATGAGGACCGGATGAACGTCCGCTGTTACCGGATAACGCAATAGCACCTCCCCGTGTAACCCTGGCCCCTTTAGTAACGAGTATTTTATTGAGGTGGAGATAGCGAGTTTTAACACCGGCTTTTCCCGTTACTTCAACAAAATATCCCATGGTACTGTTGTATTCGGCCCGGGTGATTTTTCCGTCGATGACGCTGACTATTTTCGTGTTCATGGGCATGGAATAATCAATGCCATTATGGGGACTCACTTTTCCCGATACCGGGTTAAGTCTTGCAGGATTGAAAGGCGAACTGAGTCTTGCTGTGGCCGGTAACGGATAATCGAGACTGCCTTTCCCGGAAGTATCGGAAAGGTTATAGAACTTTTTATCTGATATACGATACGCCGTGTAATTAAATGAACCGGACGTAAATTTATAGGCCACGACACGTGATTTTCCCGCTTTCTTTTGCAGTACGAGTTTTAATGATTCATTTTTTTTCAAATGCCGCAGATTAAACCGGGAAGGCAAGGAGCGCTGAAGAGTAGCGATCTCGTTCGATTCCAGCCCCGAGCGGGTGGCTGAAAGGTAGGCATTTTCTTTTACGACATCGGTAGAATACATTTACTGGAATTCGCCGTTAGCATGAACACTGCGGCGTATGCTAGGGGTTTTCAGGAGGCGTGTCATCTGTCAGTTAATCGGGAGCACCGTTGATGGTCGTCATTTTTGTAACATATCTTGTTTCCCGTTTGCTCCTGAAGCTCTGGGAACTGTATGACCAGCCCGACGGTGATGATTAACGGGACTGAAACAGGTTACGGCAGAGCAATATGGGGCTCATGTCCTGCTACGTAACCCGTCAGTAAAGCCCTGCTGCGCACCTGACGCTAAGCACTAACCCGCCTGCAGTTACCTGGTCGAATACAGCCCGCGAAGCTTTCTTGCCTGCGTCTGATGTGCTTCCGCACCGGCATTATTGACCTGCTCATGCACGAGAGCGGCTTTTTCTCCGGCATTCAGTTCGTTAAAAGAAGAAGACGAGGTCTTTGAATTTGCATCACTGCCGGACAGCATTTTTTTATGTTCCTCAATCATTTTCTGATGCGCATAGGACGCGCTGTTGTTCATAAATGAATGAGCAACAATGGCCCTTTCATGTTCATTCATTTCAGAGAATGAGGGCGTGTTGTTTTTATTAACCCTGTCCGGTAAGTTTTCATGCGTCGAGGAATTCACATGACTGACGGCTGAGGCATTATTAACAAATCGATGTGCTTCATGGGCAATATCACTGGACTGAGCAAAAGCTGCCCCACAAAATAAAGCTGTAAACGCAGTGGTCGTGATTAATATATTCATGTGTAATTACCTTCTGAGGTACATAAAAGATGTCCTTATGATCATATATAAAAATAATCAACCTGTGGGGAAGATGACGTAAATGTAATACAGCTATGTACATTACACGATTGTAATGAATTTGTTTCTTAAGGTGTGCTAGATTCATTTCATTGTAAGTGGATGAACCAGTAATTTAATTTAAATCGGTTCTCGAATTCTGTCAGTAACCATACTTTAAATAAGGGAATGTGCATGCTGTTGAAAACGTCTCGACGAACTTTCCTGAAGGGGTTAACCCTCTCTGGCGTAGCCGGAAGTCTTGGCGTATGGAGTTTCAATGCGCGTTCCAGTCTGAGCCTGCCAGTTGCCGCATCCCTGCAGGGTACTCAGTTTGACCTGACCATTGGTGAAACGGCCGTCAATATCACGGGCAGTGAGCGTCAGGCCAAAACAATCAATGGAGGCCTGCCGGGGCCCGTTCTTCGCTGGAAAGAAGGTGACACCATTACCCTGAAGGTCAAAAACCGTCTTAATGAACAGACGTCCATTCACTGGCACGGCATTATTCTTCCGGCCAATATGGATGGTGTTCCGGGGCTGAGTTTTATGGGCATAGAGCCTGATGATACCTACGTTTACACCTTTAAGGTTAAGCAGAACGGGACTTACTGGTACCACAGCCATTCCGGTCTGCAGGAACAGGAGGGGGTATACGGTGCCATTATCATCGATGCCGGGGAGCCAGAACCGTTTACTTACGATCGTGAGCATGTGGTCATGTTGTCTGACTGGACCGATGAAAATCCTCACAGCCTGCTGAAAAAATTAAAAAAACAGTCGGATTACTACAATTTCAATAAACCAACCGTTGGCTCTTTTTTCCGCGACGTGAATACCAGGGGGCTGTCAGCCACCATTGCCGATCGGAAAATGTGGGCTGAAATGAAAATGAATCCGACTGACCTCGCAGATGTCAGTGGCTACACCTACACCTATCTCATGAACGGGCAGGCCCCGCTGAAAAACTGGACCGGACTGTTCCGTCCCGGTGAAAAGATACGCTTACGGTTTATCAACGGCTCGGCAATGACCTATTTCGATATCCGTATCCCCGGGCTGAAAATGACGGTCGTGGCTGCAGATGGCCAGTATGTAAACCCGGTTACCGTTGACGAATTCAGGATTGCCGTTGCCGAAACCTATGATGTCATTGTGGAGCCTCAGGGTGAGGCCTATACCATCTTCGCACAATCCATGGACAGGACCGGTTACGCTCGAGGGACACTGGCCACGAGAGAGGGGTTAAGTGCTGCCGTTCCCCCCCTCGATCCCCGTCCTCTGTTGACCATGGAAGATATGGGTATGGGGGGAATGGGACATGATATGGCAGGAATGGACCACAGCCAGATGGGAGGCATGGATAACAGCGGAGAGATGATGTCTATGGACGGTGCTGGCCTTCCGGATAGCGGGACATCCTCCGCGCCCATGGATCACAGCAGCATGGCCGGTATGGATCATTCCCGGATGGCCGGAATGCCGGGTATGCAAAGTCATCCTGCGTCAGAAACGGATAACCCACTGGTTGATATGCAGGCGATGAGCGTCTCTCCGAAATTAAATGATCCGGGTATTGGTCTTCGAAATAACGGAAGAAAGGTTCTCACGTACGCGGATTTGAAAAGCCGCTTTGAGGATCCTGACGGACGTGAACCTGGCCGTACCATAGAACTGCATTTAACCGGCCACATGGAAAAGTTTGCCTGGTCATTTAACGGAATCAAGTTTTCAGATGCCGCACCGGTGCTGCTGAAATACGGTGAGCGGCTCAGGATCACGCTGATCAACGATACCATGATGACTCACCCCATTCACCTGCATGGTATGTGGAGCGATCTGGAAGATGAAAACGGTAATTTCATGGTTCGTAAACACACAATAGATGTTCCCCCTGGTACAAAACGCAGTTACAGAGTGACAGCAGATGCGCTTGGCCGCTGGGCGTATCACTGCCATTTGCTCTATCACATGGAAATGGGAATGTTTCGTGAAGTCCGGGTGGAGGAATGATGCGAATGAAGAGAAATTTGAAGGCCATACCTGTTCTGGTCGCCGGTTTGTTTACCTCACAGCTTTCTATTGCGGCGGGCTCCGTCTCTGCAGATCCCCACGCCGGGCACGACATGTCTGCCATGCAGATGCCAGCAGATGAGAATTTCACTGAGATGACGTCAATGGAGCCCATTGTAACTGAGAGCAGAACGCCAATTCCGCCTGTTACCGATGCCGACCGGAAGGCTGCATTCGGCAATTTACAGGGGCATGCGATTCACGACAGTGCGATTAATTATCTGGTTCTGCTGGATCAACTGGAATGGCAACGGTCGGATAACACCAACAATTTCAGCTGGAGTGTTAACAGCTGGATTGGAGGCGACACAGATCGGATTTGGCTAAAGAGTGAAGGTGAACGAAGCAATGGGGAAACGGAGGCGGCTGAAGCGCAGTTACTCTGGGGACATGCGGTTGGCCCATGGTGGGATTTGGTTGCGGGTGTCAGGCAGGATTTCAGACCTGCTTCTGCCCGGACCTGGGCTGCTGTCGGTTTTCAGGGGCTGGCACTCTATAATTTTGAGTCTGAAATTACGGGTTTTGTCAGTAATGGCGGAAAAGCAGCCCTTCGTCTGGGAGGAGAATACGACGTTTTACTGACTAACCGGCTCATACTCCAGCCATCCTATGAGGTGAATTTCTACAGTCAGGATGATGAATCGCGGGGTCGCGGCAGGGGACTGACTGACACAGAGCTGGGGCTCCGGCTGCGCTATGAAATACGCCGTGAGTTTGCACCCTATATAGGCGTTTCCTGGAATCAACTTTACGGGAAAACATCCGATATGGCGAAAAGAGAAGGTGAGAAAGACCATCAGGTAGTATTCCTGGCGGGAGCCAGAATCTGGTTTTAACGCACTGATATAAAACACTCAACTAAACAGGTAAATAAAATGTCGATTTTAAATAAAGCCATTCTTACAGGTGGCCTCGTTATGGGCGTTGCTTTCTCTGCTATGGCCCATCCGGAATTAAAAAGCTCTGTGCCACAGGCTGATTCAGCCGTAGCGGCCCCGGAAAAGATTCAGCTTAATTTCTCGGAAAATCTGACCGTGAAATTCTCAGGTGCAAAATTAACGATGACGGGTATGAAAGGCATGTCATCACATTCTCCGATGCCGGTCGCGGCAAAAGTGGCGCCAGGCGCTGACCCTAAATCGATGGTCATTATTCCGCGAGAGCCTTTACCCGCTGGCACTTATCGTGTTGACTGGCGCGCGGTTTCTTCAGATACGCACCCTATTACCGGTAATTACACCTTTACAGTGAAGTAATATTATGAACGACCTGATTATGATTGTTATTCGTTTTCTTCTTTATCTGGATTTGATGGTAATATTTGGATTGCCATTTTTTCAGATATATGGAATAAGCGGTGTCAGACATGAAACCTATAACCTGACTAATTTCAGGTCGTTTATAACTTTTGCTGTTGTTACAGGCATCATTCTTACTGGCATTAATATGCTCCTGGTATCTAATGCCATGAGTGGAGTAACTGACCTCAGAGAATTATCCATCCATGTTATCGAGATGGTGATAGAAGAAACTGATGTGGGTATTAGCTGGATTGTCAGGCTCTGTGCCCTGTTTACCACACTCGGTGCTTTGTTCCTTTACACTAATAAGAGAGTATTGTCCTGCCTGCTGATGACGATGAGTGGGGGCGTGGCGCTGGCTACACTTGCCTGGGGAGGACACGCCGTTATGCATGACGGTCTGCATTACTATCTCCATTTACTGAGCGATCTGACCCATCTCGGCGCTGCAGGTGCCTGGACAGGTGCTCTGGTTGCATTTGCTATCCTGCTGATGCGCAGAAACGAGCATAATGCACAGAGCGTCATTGTGATATCTGACTCCCTGGCAAAATTTGCCACGGCAGGAACGGTGATTGTTGTAGCCCTGATCCTGAGTGCGCTGGTCAACTATCTGTATATTGCTGAGGGTAACTTAACTCCCTTATTCAACAGTTCCTGGGGGAGGATATTGCTTGCCAAGACGGCTCTGTTTGTTCTGATGCTTCTTCTGGCTGCAGCAAACCGGTTTCACCTGGGTCCCCGGCTTGAAGTTATGGTCAGGGAAGGGAATTATGATCGCAGCGTTGCCCTGATGCGAAACAGCATCCTGACAGAATTCGTTGTTGCGATTATCATTCTGGGCGCCGTAGCGTGGCTCGGAATGCTTGCTCCGTCTCAGGTCAGCTAGGGGACAGCCAAAGCTCATGCGTGAGATTTTTACTTTCATATCAGCGAGTTGACCATGCAGCGTATTTTAATCGTTGAAGACGAACAAAAAACAGGTCGTTACCTGCAGCAGGGACTGGTTGAGGAAGGCTATCAGGCCGATCTCTTTAATAATGGCCGCGATGGTCTCGGGGCCGCGTCGAAGGGACAGTATGATTTGATAATACTGGACGTGATGCTGCCTTTCCTCGACGGGTGGCAAATCATCAGCGCACTGAGGGAGTCCGGGCACGAAGAACCGGTCCTGTTTTTAACCGCAAAGGACAACGTGCGGGACAAAGTGAAAGGACTGGAGCTTGGCGCAGATGACTACCTGATTAAGCCCTTTGATTTTACGGAGCTGGTTGCACGTGTAAGAACCCTACTGCGCCGGGCACGCTCGCAGGCCGCAACAGTCTGCACCATCGCCGATATGACCGTTGATATGGTGCGCCGGACCGTGATCCGTTCGGGGAAGAAGATCCATCTCACCGGTAAAGAATACGTTCTGCTTGAGTTGCTGCTGCAACGCACCGGAGAAGTGTTACCCAGGAGTCTTATCTCGTCCCTGGTCTGGAACATGAATTTTGACAGTGATACGAATGTGATTGATGTCGCCGTGAGACGTCTGAGAAGTAAAATTGATGATGACTTTGAGCCAAAACTGATCCATACCGTTCGCGGTGCCGGATATGTCCTGGAGATCAGAGAAGAGTGAGGTTCAAAATTTCCCTGACCACACGCCTGAGCCTGATTTTTTCTGCGGTGATGCTTACGGTATGGTGGTTATCAAGTTTTATCCTGATTAGCACCCTTAATGGCTATTTCGATAATCAGGACCGCGATTTTCTGACAGGTAAACTTCAGCTCACCGAAGAGTTTCTTAAAACAGAGACGTTCAGGAACAAAACGGATATTAAGTCATTATCAGAAAAAATAAACGATGCGATGGTGGGGCACAATGGCTTATTCATTTCTATAAAAAACATGGAAAATGAAAAAATTGTTGAACTCTATGCCAAAAATTCTGTTGTTCCAGCGGTCCTGCTTAATAAGTCGGGTGATATTCTCGACTATATGATCCAGACGGAAGAAAATAACACCGTGTACCGCAGTATCTCGCGGCGGGTTGCCGTGACGCCGGAACAGGGTAAAAGCAAACATGTCATCATTACGGTTGCCACGGATACTGGGTATCACACCCTGTTTATGGACAAACTCAGTACCTGGCTGTTCTGGTTCAATATCGGTCTGGTCTTTATTTCTGTTTTTCTGGGCTGGCTGACCACACGTATTGGTCTGAAACCGCTACGGGAAATGACCAGTCTGGCTTCCTCCATGACCGTACACAGCCTGGATCAGCGTCTAAATCCCGATCTGGCTCCGCCGGAAATCTCTGAGACCATGCAGGAGTTCAATAATATGTTTGATCGCCTGGAGGGGGCATTCCGGAAACTGTCAGATTTCTCGTCTGACATCGCGCATGAGCTGCGCACACCAGTCAGTAATCTGATGATGCAGACGCAGTTTGCACTGGCTAAGGAAAGGGATGTTTCGCATTACCGCGAAATTTTATTCGCTAACCTGGAAGAACTGAAAAGGTTGTCACGAATGACCAGTGACATGCTTTTTCTGGCACGTTCAGAGCATGGTCTGCTGCGGCTGGATAAACATGATGTGGATCTGGCAGCCGAACTGAATGAATTACGTGAGTTGTTCGAGCCCCTGGCAGACGAAACAGGAAAGACAATCACGGTTGAAGGAGAGGGCGTTGTTGCCGGAGACAGCGATATGCTCCGACGTGCTTTCAGTAACCTGCTTTCCAATGCAATCAAGTATTCTCCCGATAACACCTGTACAGCGATACACCTTGAGCGTGACAGTGACTGTGTGAACGTGATGATTACGAATACGATGTCCGGCCAGGTTCCCGCTAATCTGGAACGTTTGTTTGACCGGTTCTATCGCGCAGACTCATCAAGGTTCTACAACACGGAAGGCGCGGGGCTGGGATTATCAATTACAAGGTCGATCATTCATGCTCACGGCGGCGAGCTGTCAGCAGAACAGCAGGGGCGTGAAATTGTGTTCAAAGTGCGCCTGTTAATGGATTAATCCCGTTGTTCAGGAGAAACCTGGAAGGTGACAAAATTGTCATCATTCAGTCACGCGATAAACAGAGGCGGTTTTTTATAATTATTCATAAATCAGGAGCAGCGTGATAACACAATCACCTGGTTCCTGGAGTGATGATTAACCCGCCCTGAGATCAACTGCTTTCTCTGTTATAAGCCATTGATTGTTTGGGTATGTAAACACCGGAGACCCAACCATGAAAAAGATTCTCGTATCATTTGTTGCCATTATGGCTGCCGCTTCATCTGCCATGGCTGCAGAGACAATGAACATGCATGACCAGGTAAATAATGCACAGGCACCTGCCCACCAGATGCAGTCATCTGCTGAAAAAAGTGCAATTCAGGGAGACAGCATGACAATGATGGATATGAGCAGTCACGATCAGGCCGCAATGTCCCATGACATGATGCAAAACAGCAATTCTGCTGCCCACCAGGACATGGCTGAAATGCATAAAAAAATGATGAAAGCTAAACCCGGAGCTACCAACGAAACAGCAAAGTCATTTTCTGAAATGAGCGAGCATGAGAAGGCCGCAGCTGTACATGAGAAGGCGAATAATGGTCAGTCTTCCGTTGTTCACCAGCAGCAGGCTGATAAGCATCGCAGTCAGATCACCCAGAATTAACCCGCAGCTCCACTTGTTAGACCCTCATTTGACGCCGAAGTCACTGGCTTACGCTCCCGTCCGGGAGCGTTTTTTTTCCCATATATCAAACTTTAACTCTGAAGAGGTGGAAGTATCTGACCAACACTGTCACGTAACGCCAGATAACTACAAAAACACCTTTTTCCTCCTGTAAATTGCAGTTCCTGCAAGAACATCAAGGTATAATGTTGGAACAGCGTGTGATACACACTTAGCATCATGTTTTGTATGTGTTTTTTTAAAACTTTACAACTTTAAAGTCTTTTTCAGGTTAAAGGATACAACTTTAATGTCTCTACACAGTTTCAGACTAACTCAAGGCGATGTGAGCAAGCTTTTTTAAGCACTATTGGTGTCCGGTGAATGGACTGCCGGGCACGATTTTTTATCTGCAACATCCGTGCTACAACCGGATAGACATATTGAATCCAGGTGTTAGTATTCAATAGACAGCAGTTATGAGTATGCGTGTTTCATTTCCGGCCAGGAACGCTGATGATGACAACATTACTACCCGATTTCACAGCATTTTCGTCATTCACTTCCTTCGCGGCGCGCGTTGCCTTAACGCCTGCTCGCTCAATGGCCATTGTTTTTCATTCCTTCTCATCCCGGATGGAATCTCCCGCTGAATAGCTGTTCAGTGGGCTTTGTGACACGCAACGTTTGATTACAGGGATTACGGCGGGTCGAATATGGATAAGTTTAAGCGTCATCTGATGTGGTGGGGAGCGGGCATTCTTGTGGCGGTGGCCGCGATAGCCTGGTGGATGATACGCCCTGCGGGAATACCGGAGGGATTTGCGGCCAGCAACGGCAGAATTGAAGCCACCGAAGTGGATATTGCCACTAAGATTGCCGGGCGTATTGATGCCATCCTCGTTTCGGAAGGGCAGTTTGTCCGTCAGGGCGAGGTGCTGGCGAAAATGGATACCCGCGTGCTGCAGGAGCAGCGGCTGGAGGCGATCGCGCAAATCAAAGAAGCTGAAAGCGCGGTGGCTGCGGCGCGGGCGTTGCTGGAACAGCGACAAAGTGAAATGCGCGCCGCGCAGTCGGTGGTAAAACAGCGTGAGGCGGAACTGCAGTCGGTCTCTAAACGTCACGTGCGTTCCCGTTCGTTATCCCAGCGAGGGGCGGTGTCCGAGCAACAACTGGATGACGATCGGGCCGCGGCGGAAAGCGCACGTGCCGCGCTGGAGTCGGCAAAGGCGCAGGTCTCTGCGGCCAAAGCCGCCATTGAAGCCGCTCGTACCAGCATCATTCAGGCGCAGACCCGCGTAGAAGCCGCGCAGGCTACCGAACGTCGTATTGCCGCTGATATTGATGACAGTGAGCTGAAAGCTCCGCGCGACGGTCGTGTGCAGTACCGCGTAGCCGAACCGGGCGAGGTACTGTCCGCGGGTGGGCGCGTGCTGAATATGGTCGATCTCAGCGACGTCTACATGACGTTCTTCTTACCTACCGAACAGGCTGGCTTACTGAAGATTGGCGGCGAAGCGCGACTGGGGCTGGATGCTGCGCCGGATCTGCGTATCCCGGCGACCATCAGCTTTGTGGCAAGTGTTGCGCAGTTCACGCCGAAAACGGTGGAAACCAGTGATGAACGTCTGAAGCTGATGTTCCGCGTCAAAGCGCGTATCCCGCCAGAGCTGTTGCAGCAGCACCTCGAGTACGTGAAAACCGGTCTGCCGGGCATGGCGTGGGTGCGTGTCGATGAAAATCGCGCCTGGCCTGAGGATCTGATGGTGAGGTTGCCGCAATGACGCATCTGGCGCTGGTTCCTGTTCCTCCCGTGGCGCACCTTGACGGCGTGAGTCAGCATTACGGGAAAACGGTCGCGCTGAACAATATCACGCTGGATATTCCTGCCCGTTGCATGGTGGGGTTGATTGGCCCGGATGGCGTTGGGAAATCGAGCTTGTTGTCGCTCATCTCCGGCGCGCGGGTCATTGAACACGGCAACGTGATGGTGCTGGGCGGCGATATGCGCGACCCGCAGCACCGCCGGGATGTCTGCCCGCGCATTGCCTGGATGCCGCAGGGGCTGGGGAAAAACCTGTATCACACGCTGTCGGTGTATGAGAACGTCGATTTCTTTGCCCGCCTGTTTGGTCATGATAAAGCGGAGCGCGAAGCGCGGATTACCGAGCTACTGAACAGTACCGGCCTGGCGCCGTTTCGCGATCGTCCTGCCGGGAAACTCTCGGGTGGGATGAAGCAAAAGCTGGGGCTGTGCTGTGCGCTAATTCACGACCCGGAACTGTTAATTCTCGATGAACCCACCACTGGGGTCGACCCCCTGTCCCGCGCTCAGTTCTGGGATCTGATTGACAGTATTCGCCAGCGCCAGACCAACATGAGCGTACTGGTTGCGACCGCCTACATGGAAGAAGCCGAGCGCTTCGACTGGCTGGTGGCGATGAACGCCGGGGAGGTGTTAGCCACCGGGAGCGCACAACAGCTACGTGAACAAACCGCCAGCGACACGCTGGAGCAGGCGTTTATCGCGCTGTTACCCGAAGCCCAGCGTCAGGCACACAAACCGGTGGTGATCCCGCCGTATCACGCTGAGCGGGAAGAGATTGCCATTGAGGCGAAAGATTTGACCATGCGCTTCGGCAAGTTCGTCGCCGTTGACCACGTTAACTTTCGCATTCCGCGCGGGGAAATCTTCGGTTTTCTCGGCTCCAATGGCTGCGGCAAATCTACCACCATGAAGATGCTCACCGGACTGCTGCCCGCAAGCGAAGGCGAGGCATGGCTGTTTGGGCAAGCGGTTGACCCGAAGAATATCGATACCCGCCGCCGGGTAGGCTATATGTCACAGGCGTTTTCGCTCTACAGCGAGCTGACCGTGCGGCAAAACCTCGAACTCCACGCGCGGCTGTTCCATATCCCTGAGGCAGAAATCCCTCAACGCGTACAAGAGATGAGCGAGCGCTTTAGCCTGGCCGATGTCGAAGACGCGTTGCCCGGCGCGCTGCCGTTGGGGATCCGTCAACGCCTGTCGCTGGCGGTGGCGGTGATTCATCGCCCGGAAATGCTCATTCTTGATGAGCCGACCTCCGGGGTCGATCCGGTGGCGAGGGACATGTTCTGGCAATTGATGGTCGATCTGTCGCGCCAGGATAAAGTGACCATTTTTATCTCCACCCACTTTATGAACGAAGCGGAGCGCTGCGATCGCATGTCGCTGATGCACGCCGGAAAAGTGCTGGCCAGCGGCACGCCGCAGGAACTGGTGAAGCAGCGCGGTGCCGCCAGTCTGGAAGAGGCGTTTATCTCCTGGTTACAGGAAGCGGCTGGTCCGGCGCCGGAGACGACGCTTTCGCAAGCGGATACGCCAGTGGTGCGTGAAAATAATCAGCCGCCACGTCAGGGCTTTAGCCTGCGGCGTTTGTTCAGCTACAGTCGCCGTGAAGCGCTGGAGCTGCGACGCGATCCGGTGCGCTCCACGCTGGCGCTGATGGGGACGGTGATCCTGATGTTGATTATGGGCTACGGCATCAGTATGGATGTGGAAAATCTGCGTTTTGCGGTGCTCGATCGTGACCAGACCGTCAGCAGCCAGGCGTGGACGTTGAATCTGGCGGGATCGCGCTATTTTATCGAGCAACCGCCGCTCACCAGTTATGACGAACTGGACAAACGGATGCGTTCGGGCGAAGTCGCGGTAGCAATTGAAATTCCGCCCAATTTTGGCCGCGATATCGCGCGTGGAACGCCGGTGAAGATTGGCGTCTGGGTCGATGGCGCAATGCCGAGCCGCGCAGAAACGGTCAGAGGCTATGTACAGGCGATGCACCAGACCTGGCTGCAGGATGTGATGGCGCGTCAGCCCAATGCCAACGGGCAAAATGGGCTGATGACCATTGAAACTCGCTATCGTTACAACCCGGATGTGAAGAGTCTGCCGGCAATTGTTCCGGCGGTGATCCCGCTGCTGTTGATGATGATTCCCTCCATGCTCAGCGCACTCAGTGTGGTGCGTGAGAAAGAGCTGGGGTCGATTATCAACCTGTACGTTACGCCTACCACCCGCAGCGAGTTTTTGCTCGGCAAACAGCTGCCTTACATCGTGCTGGGCATGCTGAACTTCCTGCTGTTATGTGCGCTGTCGGTGTTTGTCTTCGGCGTCCCGCATAAGGGTAGCTTTTTAACGCTGACGCTGGCCGCGCTGCTGTACGTCACCATTGCTACCGGACTGGGCTTGTTAATCTCTACGTTTATGAAAAGCCAGATCGCCGCCATTTTTGGTACGGCGATTATTACGCTGATCCCGGCGACGCAGTTTTCCGGGATGATCGATCCGGTGGCCTCGTTGGAAGGGCCGGGACGCTGGATTGGTGAAATTTATCCGACCAGCCATTTTCTGACCATTGCGCGCGGGACGTTCTCTAAAGCGCTGGATCTGGCGGATCTTTGGCAGCTATTCATCCCGCTGGCAATCGCCATTCCGGTAGTGGTTGGTCTGAGCGTATTACTGCTGAAAAAACAGGAGGGGTGATGCGCCGATTACGCAATATTTATAACCTTGGCATCAAAGAGTTACGCAGTCTGCTGGGTGACAAAGCGATGCTGACGCTGATCGTTTTCGCCTTCACGATTTCGGTTTACTCCTCCGCAACTGTCCTGCCGGGGTCGCTACATCTGGCGCCGATTGCCATCGCGGATATGGACCAGTCGCAGTTGTCGAACCGGATTGTGAACAGCTTTTATCGCCCGTGGTTTTTGCCGCCGGAGATGATCACCGCCGATGAGATGGATGCCGGGCTGGATGCCGGTCGCTACACCTTCGCCGTGAACATTCCGCCTGATTTTCAGCGTGATGTGCTGGCCGGGCGACAGCCGGATATCCAGGTCAACGTCGATGCCACGCGGATGAGCCAGGCCTTCACTGGCAACAGCTATATCCAGAATATCATTAGTGGTGAAGTGAACAGTTTTGTGGCGCGTTACCGCGATAATAATGAGCCGCCGGTGGCGCTGGAAATGCGCATGCGCTTCAACCCCAACCTGGAGCCTGCCCGCTTTGGCGCGGTAATGGCGATCATCAACAACATCACTATGCTGGCGATTGTGCTTACCGGGTCGGCGCTGATCCGCGAGCGCGAACATGGGACTATTGAACACCTGCTGGTGATGCCGGTGACACCGTTTGAGATAATGATGGCGAAAATCTGGTCGATGGGACTGGTGGTGCTGGTGGTTTCCGGTCTGTCGCTGATGCTGATGGTAAAAGGCGTACTCGGGGTGCCAATTGAAGGTTCCATTCCGCTGTTTATGCTGGGGGTGGCGCTGAGCCTGTTTGCCACCACCTCGATCGGCATTTTTATGGGGACGCTGGCGCGCTCCATGCCGCAACTGGGGCTGTTGATGATTCTGGTGCTGCTGCCGTTACAGATGCTCTCCGGCGGCTCCACGCCGCGTGAAAGCATGCCACAGGCGGTGCAGGACATTATGCTGACCATGCCGACCACCCACTTTGTCAGTCTCGCGCAGGCGATACTTTATCGCGGGGCCGGGTTTAACATCGTCTGGCCGCAGTTCCTGACGCTGCTGGCGATTGGCGGGGCGTTCTTCCTGATAGCGCTGCTGCGTTTTCGCAAGACGATCGGCACGATGGCGTAAACATTATTGCCGGATAAGGCGCAGCCGCCATCCGGCAACGAAACAGGCAATCACTCTTCTTTCGGCAGGCACTGCAAATGACCGTGGCGTACGCCGCGCTGGGAAATGACGTCATCGGCAAAATGTTGCACATCGCCCATGTCGCCTTTCAGCACGGCGATTTCCAGGCAGTCGTCATGATTGATATGCACATGTAATGTGGCGACCGATAAATCATGATGGTGGTGCTGGGTGGAAACAATACGGCTCGCCAGGTCGCGTTTCTCATGCTCATAAACATATGAGAGTACCGCGAAGCCTTGGGTGCCGTGCTCCTGGGTGGTTTCTTGCGCCAGTGCGCCGCGCAGAATATCGCGGATCGCTTCGGAACGGTTGTTGTAGCCACGGCGCTGGCTCAGGCCGTCGAGCGTTTCCAGTAAATCGTCATCGAGGGTAATGGTGACTCGTTGCATCTGCAATTAACCTTTCATGTGGCGCGTTGGCGCACAGGGAATAAAGGGAATAGCGTATTTTGTAACATACGTCCGGCATCCGGGGAAAAGGTTAATGCTCTCGCAATAAACGCAGCAGGGTACTGACCTGTTCATCCAGCGGGGCGAGCGTATCTTTAACGATCAGATGCAGCGGCGTGGCGCGGCGAGCGCCATGGCTTAACGGCAGCGGACGTAAAAGCCCCTGGGCCAGTTGCGTCTGAATACGCTCCTCAGGCAGCCAGCCGTAACCGACCTGATACATGACTGCATCAATCGCGGCATCAATGGTAGAGAAGGTCCAGGCATCGCGCACCGGTTGCTGCGGGTTGTCGCGATCGGCAATGCGAATCAGTGGCCACGCGCGTAATGCGTCTTCATCCAGCGGTGCATCAAGAGTGCAGAGCGGGTGATCGCGATGGGCAACGGCCACGAAGTCAATGTTCATCAGCCATTCACCACGCCCGGTAACATCCTGACGCCGGGTCAGGACCATTACGTCCGCATCGGCATGCGCTGCCAGCCTGTCGTCTGCATTTTCCAGTACCTCGGTCAGCCGCACCTGCGTTTGCGGCCACGCCAGCTGAAACTGCTTGAGGATCGCGAACAGGCGTTTGCGTGGGAAGATACTATCCACCAGCAAATCCAGCCGTGTTCGCGTGCCGTTTTGCAACGTTGCTGCCCGGGTCTCCACCCATAAAAAGGCCTTCAGTAACGGTTTGACCTGAGCTAGCAACAACTCGCCCGCCGGGGTTAAAACCGCCCTGCGGCCTTCCGGCGTCAGCAGCGGCACGCCGAGTCGCTCCTGCAGTAGCGCCAGATTGTAGCTTACCGATGACTGGCTACGGTTGGTCTCTTCCGCGGCTTTCGCAAAGCTGCCCAGTTCCACCACTTTCTCCAGCAGGGCCCATTGTTCGAGGGTTGTTTTGTGCATAACTCATCTAAAAATTGAATGAATATGATGTAAATATAGCGTTATTCATCCAATTTTTGAAGCGTTAAGATCTTCGCATCAAGTAAGAGGAGAACGAATATGAGCGCTTTTGATAAACATGATTTGAGCGGATTTGTCGGCAAACATCTGGTCTATACCTACGATAATGGCTGGAATTACGAGATCTACCTAAAAAATGAGACCACGCTGGATTACCGCATTCACAGCGGTATTGTGGGTAATCGTTGGGTGAAAGATCAGCGGGCGTATATTGTGCGGGTAGGGGCGAGTGTTTATAAAATTTCCTGGACCGAACCGACCGGGACCGACGTCAGCCTGATCGTAAACCTGGGCGACAAACTCTTTCACGGCACCATCTTTTTCCCGCGCTGGGTGATTAACAATCCGGAAAAAACGGTGTGCTTCCAGAATGATCATATTCCGTTGATGATGTCGTATCGCGATGCGGGTCCGGCGTATCCAACCGAGGTGATTGATGAGTTCGCGACCATCACCTTCGTGCGTGACTGCGGGGCAAACAATGACGACGTGATTGCCTGCGCGGCGAGTGAGTTGCCGAAAAACTTCCCGGAAAATTTACGCTAAGGCTTCCAGACGCTGCACGGCGTCGGCGGTCAGGGTAAATGGCGTGGGGGTGCACACCGCCAGGCTCAGGGTATCGATCTGGCACTGGCTGACGGAGAGTGAGGAGGTCAGCGCGGTGCTATCGACGCTGACGATTTGCCAGGCGCTGCCGCCACGCTGTTTCACAATAGCTTCTTTACGCGTCCAGATACGCCAGAACGCCGCCAGCTGTTGCTCCGGGCGTTCGGCCTCTACTTCGGCATGTTCTCCGAGACTGAACACCGTGTTTGCCAGCGTCTGCCAGTTATCGCGCGGGCGCACGACTTCAATATCGCAGCCGACTTCCCCTTCGTCGCTGAGCAGCAGGACGATGTCATCGCCGCTATGGCTGAGATTGAACCACAGCGGCGTATCAGCGGGAAAAGCGGGTTTTCCTTGCTCGCCGTAGACAATGTCCGGCAATGGCGAAAGGGCATGGGAAAGCAGCACGCGGCCAGCCAGCCAGCGTGCCCGGCGAGCACCTTGCGGCGCTTGCTCTTTCATCGCGGCAGGCAGTTCGCCAGCGCTTAAAACAGAAACTTTCCCAAGAACGATCTGATACATATCAGGACTAACCTTTAGTAATAATGGGGTTGTGTATCATTCTTCACGTGCCATTTGCAAGTTTATCCCGGTAATCGACTTTTGGGTCTGCCTGGTCCCAGCAAAATTGCCAGTTTGCTGCCGCCTTTGGTGGTTTCCATCCAGATTTTACACACGCTGGTTAACGGCACGGAGAGTAACATGCCGACCGGGCCGAGCAGCCATCCCCATACCAACAGGGAGAGAAAGACGATCAGCGTCGATAATCCCAGGCGGTGCCCCATCATACGGGGTTCGAGAATATTACCAATCACCATATGCACGACCAGAAACAGCGCGCCAACCAGCACGCATTCGTAAATGCCGTTGAACAGCAGCGCCTGAACCATGGGCGGGACGGCGGAAATGACCGAGCCAATGTTGGGCACGTAGTTTAGCAGGAATGCCAGCACGCCCCACATCAGAGCAAACTGAATCCCCATCAGCGCCAGCCCCAGCCAGACAATGGCGCCGGTCCATAAGCTGAGCAACGTTTTCAGCGCCAGATAGTGTGAAACGCCCTTCAGCGCCCGATGCAGCCCCGCAATGTGAATCTGCGGATTGTTTAACGCGAAGCGCAGCTTATAAGGAACATGGCGCACTTCAAACAGCATAAAGACGACCGTCATTACCAACAGGACGATGCTGGCCATGGCGCCGGAAAGACTCGTCATTAGCGTGGTCGTGAAGGTCATCAGTTTGTCGGAGTCCATCCGTTGCAGCATGCGCTCCGGGGACATATGCAGGTTCAGAAAGGGGACCATTTCTTGCAGATACAGAACCTTGCGCGTCAACTCCTTATTGTATTTTGGCAACATGGCCATGAACTCAGTGATCGACGATGCAAGCACGCCAACCAGCGCCGTAAGAACAATCAGCATTACCACGACCACTAACGTAATGGCTATCGGGCGACGCACTCCTCGGCGAATAAACCAGGTGACCAGCGGGTTCAATACGATGGCAAAAAAGAGCGCCAATAGCAGTTGCACAATGATATCCGCCGCGGCATGGATGCCCGCGAGGATCACCACCAAAGCGGCCAGTTTGAGCAAAATATGCATACCCGTTTTATCGGGCTGAGCGGTTGTCATGTTTTCTTCCTGTTTGCGTTTTTGCATTAAGTGTAGCGGTTGGCTTGCGTCTGTTATTCCTAAACTGGCTGCTGATTTATGGTCTGCAACATGGTAGAAATGAAACACTGTTGTGAAAATGTGGTGACCTTCCATGCCCGAACCCGTCGCTGAACCGACGTTAAGCGGTTTGCGCCTTAATCTGCGCATTGTTTCGGTGGTGATGTTTAACTTCGCCAGCTATCTGACCATCGGCCTGCCGCTCGCGGTATTGCCAGGCTATGTCCATGATGTGATGGGATTTAGCGCCTTCTGGGCAGGACTGGTTATCAGCCTGCAATATTTCGCCACGCTGCTAAGCCGCCCTCATGCTGGTCGCTATGCCGATCTGCTGGGGCCGAAAAAAATCGTGGTATTCGGACTGTGCGGCTGCTTTTTAAGTGGTTTGGGCTACCTGCTGGCGGGATCAACGAATGGTTGGCCGTTGGCCAGCTTGTTGCTGCTATGCCTGGGGCGCGTGATTCTTGGGATCGGGCAAAGCTTTGCCGGGACCGGCTCTACGCTATGGGGCGTGGGAGTTGTTGGCTCGATGCATATCGGACGGGTGATTTCGTGGAACGGCATCGTGACCTATGGCGCGATGGCGATAGGCGCTCCGCTGGGCGTTCTGTGTTATGCCTGGGGTGGCTTACAGGGGCTGGCGCTGACCGTGATGGGCGTGGCGCTGTTGGCAATACTGCTGGCGCTCCCCCGTCCGGCGGTGAAGGCCAGCAAAGGCAAACCGTTGCCGTTTCGCGCGGTACTTGGACGCGTCTGGTTGTACGGCATGGCGCTGGCGCTGGCCTCCGCCGGATTTGGCGTGATCGCCACCTTTATCACGCTGTTTTATGATGCAAAAGGTTGGGACGGCGCAGCTTTTGCGCTGACGCTTTTTAGCTGTACGTTTGTGGGTACTCGCTTGTTATTCCCAAATGGTATCAACCGGTTAGGTGGGCTCAATGTCGCGATGATCTGTTTTAGCGTCGAGATTGTTGGGCTGTTGCTGGTGGGCATGGCCTCCATGCCGTGGATGGCGAAAATCGGCGTTCTGCTGGCAGGTGCCGGGTTCTCGTTGGTCTTCCCGGCGCTGGGCGTGGTGGCGGTTAAAGCCGTCCCGCAGCAAAATCAGGGCGCCGCGCTGGCGACCTATACAGTGTTTATGGACTTATCGCTGGGCGTTACCGGGCCGCTGGCCGGGCTGGTAATGACGTGGGCGGGCGTACCGGTTATCTATCTGGCGGCAGCCGGGCTGGTGGCGGTGGCGTTACTGCTGACCTGGCGGCTAAAAAAACGGCCTCAGGTGGTGTCACCGGAGGCCGAGTCATCGTCTTAACCGTTACTGGATAACCAGCGTGTTAATGATGTTTTCTGCGGTCGTTTGCGCTTTTTGCTGATCGTCAGCAGGCAGCGTGATTTGCAGCGTCAGCAGTTGGTTGTCCACTTTACCCAGCACCACGGAAGAGTAAGCGGTCTGGCCTTTGGCCGAGATGATGCTGTCTAACTGTTGCAGCGTGTGGCCTTTCAGCTCAATAGATTTATTGGTGACGACCTGCAACTGCGGGTCGCGGCTACGCTGCTGATCTTCCAGGCGTTTTGCCAGCACCGCCAGATCTTCGTTGGTATTGTCGCCGACAATTACAATCACCGCTTTCTGGCCGGTTGCGTCAGAATACACGTGCATATTGTTCGCCTGGGTACCCAGCTTGCCGCTCTGATCGGTCATATCCGCTGGCAGGGAAAAACTGAGTTTGCCGTCCAGCAGGCTGACCGGTTGTCCGGTGGCGCTACTCTCTGCGGCAGCACCTTCTGCTGGCGCTTTTGTATCGCTATTATCACAGGCCGCAAGCCCCATAACCAGCAGGCCAATACCGACATATTTAACCAGATTGCGCATTGACTTCTTCCTTTCGATAAACGGCCATAACGGCTCATTCGACCATCTTATCACAACTCGGAAAATGAACCTTTAACTCGTCTGCAATGCAGATAATTCAGATTTATCTGCCAGCCTTTTCAGTAACATATTCAGCAGTACGCCGTACATCGGCAGGAAGAAAATAATGCTGATCAGTACCTTGAAGCAGTAGTCGACCAGCGCGATTTCCATCCAGTGCTCGGCCATAAAGGCATCCGGGCTACGCCAGAAAGCGATAAAGAAAAAGGCCAACGTATCGCTGATGTTGCCAAACAGCGTGGAAGCCGTCGGCGCCAGCCACCAGCGGCGGTTCTGACGCAGGCGGTTAAAGACATGCACATCCAGAATTTGTCCCAGCGCGTAAGCCATAAAGCTGGCTGAGGCGATACGGGCGACAAACAGGTTAAAGTGCAGCAGCGCGCTGAACCCCTGCCACGACCCCATATAGAACAGTGATGACACAACATAGGAGATCAGCAGCGCGGGGATCATCACCGCAAAGATGATACGTCGTGCCAACGGCGCGCCAAAAATTCGCACGGTCAGGTCGGTCGCAAGGAAAATAAACGGAAAGCTAAAAGCGCCCCATGTGGTATGGAAACCAAAAATGGAAATCGGTAGCTGCACCAGATAGTTGCTGGAGGTGATCACCAGCAGATGAAATAGCGATAGCCAAAACAACGCTTTTACGCGCTGAGATTGTGTAAACGGAGTCATATTGTGACCTTTTTGTTGGATGGGGTGAGGGAACCCAATAAAAAACCGTCGCATGATACTGCTTTAAGAGCACATTGCAATGGTTGTTTTTCACGCAATCGTTAACCTGATTGGCTTACGCCACAACAGAGCGTAAAATAACGCCGTTTTTGCATGAATGAGACTACGATGAGCGATCTGTTTACCTCTCCCGACCATACGCTTGATGCCCAGGGACTACGCTGCCCGGAACCTGTAATGATGGTGCGTAAAACCGTGCGCGGTATGCAGGCGGGTGAAACGTTGCTGATTGTCGCCGACGATCCGGCGACAACCCGCGATATTCCTGGTTTTTGTACCTTTATGGAGCATGAACTGGTGGCCAAAGAGACCGACTCTCTGCCGTACCGCTATTTAGTGCGCAAAGGGTAGTAATCTTGTTATGCCGGATGGCGCTAACGCTTATCCGGCCTACAGGTTACCCTTTACGCAACAACCGCAGCGCGTTCGCGGTCACCAGCACCGTCGCCCCCGTATCAGCCAGCACCGCCAGCCACAGTCCGGTTATCCCGAGCAGCGTGGTGACGAGGAAAATCCCCTTCAAACCCAGCGCAATCGCAATGTTCTGGCGAATATTGGCGTGGGTGGCGCGCGCCAGCTGAATCATTTGCACCAGGCCACGCAGACGGTTGTGGGTCAGGGCGGCATCGGCGGTTTCCAGGGCGACGTCGGTTCCGCTACCCATGGCAATGCCGATGGTCGCCGCTTTCATCGCCGGGGCGTCGTTGATGCCGTCGCCGACCATTGCCAGCGGCGACTGTTGGTTGAGAGAGGTAACGGCTCGCACCTTATCCTCCGGCAATAACCCCGCTTTGAATTCCAGACCCAGCTCTCCGGCAATGGCTGCTGCCGCGCGTGGGTTATCACCGGTCAGGATCACCCCTTTCACGCCGATCTGATTGAGCTCGCTGATGGCAGTGCGGGCGTCGTCGCGCAGCGTGTCCTGCAGGGCCAGTACGCCGAGAACGGTATCGTTACGCAGCACCAGCACCACAGTCTGGCCCGCGCTTTCCAGCTCGCTTATCTGTCCGGCAAAGGCATCGGCAGGCTGCTTACCGGCGGCGCAAATCAGCACGCGCTCGCCGTTGACCAGCGCTTCTATTCCGGAACCAACCAGCGCCCGCTGTTCTTTCGCGACAGGAATAGTCAGCTCGCGCGTTTGCGCTTCCCGAACAATCGCCTGCGCCAGTGGGTGCGTCGCGCCTTGCTCTACCGCCGCTGCCAGCGCCAGCAGTTCAGCCTCATTTATACCGCTTGCCGGATGAATCGCCGTCACGCGCGGTTTACCGATGGTCAGGGTGCCGGTTTTATCAAACGCCACCTGCGTGACTCTGCCCAACTGTTCCAGCGCGGCGCCGCCTTTGATTAATGCGCCACGACGCGCCGCGGCGGCAAGACCAGAGGTAATCGCTGCGGGAGTTGAGATAACCAGCGCGCACGGGCAGCCAATCAGCAACAGCGTCAGTCCTTTATAAATCCACTCCTGCCAGGAGCCGGCAAACAGCAGCGGCGGGACGAGGGTAACCAGCAGCGCAACCGCCATAATAGCGGGGGTATAAATTCGGCTGAAACGGTCAATAAAGCGCTCAATGGGGGCGCGGCGTTCTTCCGCTTCTTCAATCAGCTTCAGAATGCGATCGATAGCGCTGGCGCCCGGCTCGGAAAGCACTTCCAGCGTAACCAGACGATCTACGCTGGTGGCCCCCGCCGGGACTTTCTCGCCGGTGGCGCGTTCAACCGGGATCGATTCGCCGGTCAGGGCGCTTTCATCAAAGCTGGCAAAACCGGAGACCAGCTTACCGTCGGCGGGTAAACGTCCACCGGCGGCAACTTCAATAACATCGCCAGGCCGGAGCGTATTGATTGCGACCTCTTCACGTTCGCCATTACGCAGGCGCGTGGCGGTTTCTGGCTTGAGTGCCATCAATGCGCTAACACCTTTGCGGGCGCGGCTGGCGGCCCACCCTTCCAGGCGCTCGCCAATTAAAAACAGCAGTAGCACCATGGCGGCTTCCGCCGTCGCGCCGATAAACAGTGCGCCAATCGCGGCCACGCTCATCAACGTTTCAATGGCGAAGTAGCTGCCGGTTTTCATCAGACGCAGGGCCTGGCGGGCAATGGGATACAAGCCCACCAGCGTGGTGGCGATAAACGCTATCTGACCGAAAGGATGATTGAACTGCTCCAGCCCCCAGCTAATCGCCATCATGATTATCAGCGAAATCAGCGGCAGGTTCTCTTTCAGGCGTGATTCGGAGGCGGCTTCCGGCGCTTGTTCATCGCGTAGGGTATAACCTGCCTTTTGTACCGCGCTTTCAACTTGCTGACGGATATCAGAACCCGCGTCGACGACCAGTTTTTCGGTAGCGAACAGCACCTGGACCTGGTTGACGCCGCTCACCTGGCGGACCGCATTTTCCACTTTCCGGGCGCAGGCGGCACAGTCCATTCCTGCCACTTTCCAGGAATAACGGGTGCCCATTACGCTTTCGGATACGGTGGTAGGGGTGGCGCAACTTCCTTCGCAGCAGCAGTCGTCCGCCTTTTTTGGGGCTGGCGCTGGCTTGAAAGAAGAAAATTGTGGGGCTTTTTTGCCAGGGGCATCGGGCGTCGACATGGCATCCTCCGGTTAATAATCATTTCGTATTAACCGAAGGATACACTCTGGAGTCGACTCCAGAGTCAAGCGATATTAGAGATACAACGAACGAACAATCAGGAAATGTCCGGCGAAGTAGCAGGCGGCGGCAATGGCGTTATCGGCGCGGAAGCGGCGGCGATAATGGCTACCCAGCCAGACAAAATTGCCGATGAACAATAATGAGGCGCCGAGGAATGCCGACAGCGCGGGGCCAGTGGGGCGGAAGAACCACAGCTCACCGGCCATCCAGACCATCATCAGCGTGATGCCGATAAAGGTGCAGATAGCGACACGCAGCTCTTCCAGACGCGTCCAGATCACGGCGATCAGCAACGCCCCCAGCACTACCAGCACCAACGGCAAAGGCCAGAAGAACGACAGCGTCATTTGGCTGGCGAAATAGATGGTATACAGCAGATGCGACAGGAAGAATGCCCCCACGGCGTACAGCAGACGTTGGCGCGGCAACAGCGTCAGCGCATCGCCCAGCAGTGAGGCAAGCAGCCCTGCCAGCACCAGATAGCTGATGGCGTTAAACATTGGCGCCTGCCAGGCCAGCAGCGCCAGCAGGAGTAAAGTTAGGGGTTTAAAGACCCAGCGTTGCCAGGCGGGCCCACGATAGGAAGCATCCACGAACAACCATGCGGAAAGACAGACAGCGATAAACGACCAAAGCATCTTAGTTCCTTGAATTCGTTATTTTTTCGTAAGCGGGGTGCTCACGGCTCTACTGTCCAGTGTAGAGGTCGACACAGCCAGATGACAACACCATAACAGGCGATGTATGCTTATTTCCGCATTTTCTGATGGGTTAATAATATGAGCAAACCACCACTTTTTTTCATTGTTATCATTGTCTTAATCGTTGTCGCTGCGTCGTTTCGCTTTGTTCAGCAGCGGCGAGAAAAAGCCGATAATGATGCGGCGCCGCTGGTGCAAAAGCAGGTGGTGGTGAGTAACAAACGGGAAAAACCGCTAAACGATCGGCGATCCCGTCAGCAGGAAGTGAGCCCGGCAGGAACCAGCATGCGCTATGAAGCCAGCTTTAAGCCACAAAACGGGGGGATGGAGCAGACGTTTCGTCTGGATGCGCAGCAGTACCACGCGTTAACGGTCGGGGATAAAGGCACGCTGAGTTACAAAGGTTCGCGATTTGTTGATTTTACGCTTGAACGCTAAGGTGTCATCTGACTGATGCCGGATGGCGGCTTACGCCTTATCCGGCCTACAGATTTTTCGCCCCGGCCCGCAACGTGCCGCCGGGAGAAAAGATCACAGCTACTTCTTCAACTGATCTTTAATCTTCTTCTGCCACACCAGTAGCTCAAAGACGCCGAACAGAAAAATACGGATTTTCTCTCCGTTGGTCATCTGCGGGCCATCTTTAGGCATGGTGCTTTTTAGCAGCGCCAGCTGCATGCCATGCATCAGCACCATAAATATCAGTGCGACGTTAACGAAGATGTTAAGCGGGCGTGGAAAGGGTTGAAAAATATTCAGTAGTAAAAATGCCCAGACGCACAGCATCAGCAGGCGCCCCAGGTTAATCAGCATCGTGTTCTCCTCGTGCTTCACGTTGGTACAGGCGATAGGCGACCTGTCCGGCGACTTTCTCACGGTATAGCGACCAGTTCACCGGAACCGGCGGTAAGCCGTTTTCGACTTCGCTTTCAACGTAGATATACGCTTCATCTGCCAGCCAGCCATGGGTTTCCAGAAGGGTTAATGTTTCTTCCAGTAATCCTTTGCGAAACGGCGGGTCAACGAACACCACGTTATGCGGCGTACCGGTTTGGGCCAGAAACGCCAGCGTATTGGCATTGACGACGCGGGCATGATTTGCCTTCAGCGTGGCGAGATTCTTTTGTAGCTGCTGCGATACCGTGCGATCCATCTCCAGAAGCGTGGCGTCTGCCGCATAGCGGGAGAGCGCTTCCAGCCCTAGCGCACCGCTACCGGCGAAACAGTCCAGGCACCGGGCATCGACCATTACCGGGGCCAGCCAGTTAAATAAGGTTTCGCGCACGCGGTCGGTGGTCGGACGCAGGCCGGGGCTGTCCGGAACCGGGAGTTTACGGCCACGCCATTGCCCGCCAATAATGCGGATCTGGCCGCTACCAGAGTGATTCGGTTTTTTCATTTCTATTATTGCTCAATCCGCCTATAGCATGTCATTCCAGGCGGTGATGTGAGTTAAGTTAAGTGATAGACTATTTCATCATTTTTTTAGCTGCTATGTACATAGCGTTGACGCTGTGCCATGAAGCAACAGCGGGGGAGTGTAGTCGCAAATGGCGAAAGAGAAAAAACGTGGCTTTTTTTCCTGGCTGGGCTTTGGTCAAAAAGAGCAGGCACCGGAAAACGAGACAGAACTAAAAAACGAAGAACAACAACCGGTTGCTGAAGAAACTACCGTCGTTGACGAACAGCCGCGCGCCGAGGAAACCCGTAGCGAGGCACAAACACAAGCCTTTGCTGCTGAAGTTGTTGAAGTCACTGAACAGGTTGCGGAAATCGAAAAACTGCAGCCGGAAGAAGAACCTGTTGCTGAGCAACCGCAGCCGGAAGTTGAAGCGGTTGCTGAATCCACTGTTGAACCTGCAGTGGAAACCCCTGCGGCGGCGGTTATCGAACACGAAGAATTGCCGCTGCCGGAAGAGGTGAAAACCGCAGATGTTTCTGCCGAAGAGTGGCAGGCTGAAGCAGAAACTGTAGAAATCGTCGAGGCGGTTGAAGAAGAAGCCGAAAACGAACCGCAGCTGACCGATGAAGAGCTGGAAGCGCAGGCCCTGGCCGCTGAGGCGGCGGAAGAAGCCGTCATGGTGGTGCCGGTTGAAGAACCTGCCGTTGAAGAACCGGTAGAAGAGGCGGTCCAGGAGCAGGAAAAACCAACTAAAGAAGGTTTCTTTGCGCGTCTGAAACGCAGCCTGCTGAAAACAAAAGAAAACCTCGGTTCCGGATTTATCAGTCTGTTCCGCGGTAAAAAGATCGACGATGATCTGTTTGAAGAGCTGGAAGAGCAACTGCTGATCGCCGATGTGGGTGTAGAAACGACCCGCAAAATTATTGCGAATCTGACGGAAGGCGCCAGCCGCAAGCAGCTCAAAGATGCAGAAGCGCTGTATGGCCTGCTGAAAGATGAGATGGGCGAGATTCTGGCGAAGGTTGATGAGCCGCTGAACGTTGAGGGTAAAACGCCATTTGTTATCTTAATGGTTGGTGTCAACGGCGTGGGTAAAACAACTACCATTGGTAAGCTGGCGCGTCAGTTTGAGCAGCAGGGTAAAACGGTGATGCTGGCGGCGGGCGATACCTTCCGTGCGGCAGCGGTAGAGCAGTTGCAGGTCTGGGGTCAGCGTAACAATATCCCGGTGATTGCGCAGCATACCGGCGCGGATTCCGCCTCGGTTATCTTTGATGCCATTCAGGCCGCGAAGGCTCGTAACGTAGACGTGCTGATCGCTGATACCGCAGGGCGTTTGCAGAACAAATCGCACCTGATGGAAGAACTGAAAAAAATCGTTCGTGTCATGAAGAAGCTCGACGAAGAGGCGCCGCATGAAGTTATGCTGACTATCGACGCCAGTACCGGGCAGAATGCGATAAGCCAGGCCAAACTGTTCCATGAAGCGGTGGGCTTAACCGGTATCACCCTGACCAAGCTGGACGGTACGGCGAAGGGGGGGGTCATCTTCTCGGTTGCCGATCAGTTTGGCATCCCTATCCGTTACATTGGTGTGGGCGAACGTATCGAGGATTTACGTCCGTTTAAAGCGGACGATTTTATTGAGGCACTTTTTGCCCGAGAGGATTAACAATGATTCGCTTTGAACATGTCAGCAAGGCCTATCTCGGTGGGAGACAAGCGCTGCAGGGAGTGACCTTCCATATGCAGCCTGGCGAGATGGCGTTTCTGACCGGCCACTCTGGTGCGGGTAAAAGTACCCTGCTGAAGCTGATCTGTGGAATTGAACGGCCCAGCGCCGGAAAAATCTATTTCAGCGGGCATGACATCAGCCGTTTGAAAAACCGTGAAGTGCCGTTTCTGCGTCGTCAGATTGGCATGATTTTTCAGGATCACCACCTGTTGATGGACAGAACCGTGTTTGACAACGTGGCAATTCCGCTGATCATCGCGGGCGCCAGCGGGGACGATATTCGTCGTCGCGTGTCAGCGGCACTGGATAAGGTCGGGCTGTTGGACAAAGCGAAAAACTTCCCGATTCAGCTCTCTGGCGGTGAGCAACAGCGTGTGGGTATCGCCCGTGCGGTGGTGAATAAACCTGCGGTACTGCTGGCGGATGAACCGACGGGGAACCTGGATGACGCGCTGTCGGAAGGGATCCTTCGCCTGTTCGAAGAGTTTAACCGCGTCGGGGTCACGGTATTAATGGCCACGCACGATATTGGTCTGATCTCCCGTCGCTCCTACCGCCAGCTGGTCCTGAGTGATGGACACCTGCATGGAGGCCTGGCGCATGAATAGACGTGACGCTATCAATCAAATCAAACAGTTCGGTGGCCGACTGGATCGTTTTCGTAAATCAGGCGGCGCGCCGGGTGATGGCGGTCGTAATGCGCCGAAGCGTGCGAAAGCCGCGCCAAAACCGAACTCACGTAAAACCAACGTTTTTAACGAGCAGGTGCGTTACGCGTTCCAGGGCGCGTTGCAGGACCTGAAAAGTAAGCCGCTGGCGACGTTCCTGACGGTGATGGTGATCGCCATCTCCCTGACGCTGCCAAGCGTGTGTTACATGGTTTATAAAAACGTAAACCAGGCGGCAAGCCAGTATTATCCCTCGCCGCAAATCACCGTCTATCTGCAAAAAACGCTAGATGATGACGCGGCGGCGCGGGTGGTGGGTCAGTTGCAGGCCGAACAGGGCGTCGAGAAAGTAAATTATCTTTCCCGCGAAGATGCGTTGGGCGAATTCCGTAACTGGTCCGGCTTTGGCGGCGCGCTGGATATGCTGGAAGAGAATCCGCTTCCAGCCGTAGCGGTGGTGATCCCGAAACTGGACTTCCAGGGGACGGAGTCGCTGAACACCCTGCGTGACCGTATTGCACAAATCAACGGTATTGATGAAGTGCGGATGGACGACAGCTGGTTCGCTCGTCTGGCGGCGCTGACGGGACTCGTGGGGCGCGTATCCGCGATGATTGGCGTGCTGATGGTGGCGGCGGTCTTCCTCGTCATCGGTAACAGCGTGCGCCTGAGTATTTTTGCGCGTCGCGATACCATTAACGTGCAAAAGCTGATTGGCGCAACGGACGGATTTATCCTGCGTCCATTCCTTTACGGCGGCGCGCTGCTCGGTTTTTCCGGCGCATTTCTTTCACTGATTTTGTCAGAAATTTTGGTGATGCGTTTGTCGTCAGCGGTAACTGAAGTGGCGCAGGTTTTTGGAACAAAGTTTGATATCAATGGTTTATCATTCGACGAGTGCCTGTTATTGCTGCTGGTGTGCTCAATGATCGGCTGGGTGGCAGCCTGGCTTGCCACGGTTCAACATTTACGCCACTTTACCCCCGATTAAAAAATCTCTGGTATAATCTTTCCCTGCACTGAGTAGTTCGCTCTGCAGGGAAAGAGTCCCTGTTATCTCTTCCCGGCGTATTCATTGTGATGTCACATTTTGTGCGTAATTTATACACATTACGACATGGAACTTGTGGATAAAATCACTGTCTGATAAAAGATTGAATGATATTCTCGTTGCTCATAAGCTCTGGCATGGTTGTTGCTACTGGTTTTTGTTAATTGGTTTTGCCAACGCGCCAGATGAAAAGATTGAGAGGATTTGAATGACCAAAGAAATGCAAAATTTAGCTTTAGCCCCTGTTGGTAACCTGGAATCTTACATCCGGGCTGCGAACGCGTGGCCGATGTTGTCGGCTGACGAGGAGCGGGCACTGGCTGAAAAGCTGCATTACCAGGGCGATCTGGAAGCAGCTAAAACGCTGATCCTGTCTCACCTGCGCTTTGTTGTTCATATTGCTCGTAACTACGCGGGCTATGGCCTGCCGCAGGCGGATCTGATTCAGGAAGGTAATATCGGCCTGATGAAAGCCGTGCGCCGTTTCAACCCGGAAGTGGGTGTGCGCCTGGTTTCTTTCGCTGTGCACTGGATCAAAGCTGAGATCCATGAATACGTTCTGCGTAACTGGCGTATCGTGAAAGTCGCGACCACTAAAGCACAGCGTAAGCTGTTCTTTAACCTGCGTAAAACCAAGCAGCGTCTGGGCTGGTTCAACCAGGACGAAGTTGAAATGGTGGCTCGTGAGTTGGGTGTTTCCAGCAAAGACGTGCGTGAAATGGAATCCCGTATGGCGGCGCAGGACATGACGTTTGACATGTCTTCGGACGACGAGTCTGACAGCCAGCCGATGGCGCCGGTTCTGTATCTGCAGGATAAATCCTCTAATTTTGCCGATGGCATTGAAGAAGATAACTGGGAAGATCAGGCCGCGAACAAACTGACTCACGCAATGGAAGGTCTGGACGAACGTAGCCAGGATATCATCCGCGCTCGTTGGCTGGACGAAGACAACAAGTCCACGTTGCAGGAACTGGCCGACCGCTACGGCGTCTCCGCTGAACGTGTGCGTCAGCTTGAGAAAAACGCCATGAAAAAACTGCGCGCGGCGATCGAAGCGTAATCTTCCAGGAAACCTGGAAATGCTGATAAACCCTGGATGAAAATCCGGGGTTTTTTGTTTTTATCTCTCCCTCTATCTCCTGACGTTTAGGCTTTTTGTCATCAAGTTGTTATCTGCATGTCAAATTTAGCTATTCCAAAATAATAAAAATCGGGTATGTTTTAGCAGAGTATGCTGCTAAAGCACGGGTGGCTATCCAATAATCGAAATAAAGTGCTGAACAACAACATCACAACATACGTAATAACCACAATAATGGGGATTGTCAGGATGAATACGAAGGGTAAAGCGTTATTGGCAGGATGTATCGCCCTGTCTTTGAGCAATATGGCGTTTGCTAAGGATATTAAAGTGGCCGTTGTCGGCGCAATGTCCGGTCCGGTAGCACAGTATGGCGATCAGGAGTTTACTGGCGCAGAGCAGGCGATTGCGGATATCAACGCCAAGGGCGGGGTGAAAGGTGACAAACTGGTCGTGGTGAAATACGACGACGCCTGCGACCCGAAACAAGCGGTAGCGGTCGCGAACAAAGTGGTCAACGACGGGATTAAATACGTTATCGGTCATCTGTGCTCATCTTCTACCCAGCCCGCGTCAGATATCTATGAAGATGAAGGCATTCTGATGATCACTCCGGCAGCAACGGCGCCGGAGCTGACTGCGCGTGGTTATAAGCTGGTGATGCGTACCACCGGCCTGGATTCCGATCAGGGGCCAACTGCCGCCAAATACATTCTGGAAAAAGTGAAGCCGCAACGCATCGCCATCATTCACGATAAGCAGCAGTACGGTGAAGGTCTGGCGCGTGCGGTGCAGGACGGCCTGAAGAAAGGCAACGCCAACGTGGTGTTCTTTGACGGAATTACCGCCGGTGAAAAAGACTTCTCGACGCTGGTAGCGCGCCTGAAGAAAGAGAATATCGATTTCGTTTACTACGGTGGTTATCACCCGGAAATGGGGCAGATCCTGCGTCAGTCTCGTGCCGCAGGTCTGAAAACCCAGTTTATGGGACCGGAAGGGGTAGCGAACGTGTCGCTGTCTAACATTGCGGGTGAGTCTGCGGAAGGCTTACTGGTAACTAAGCCGAAGAACTACGATCAGGTGCCTGCAAACAAACCGATTGTGGATGCTATCAAGGCCAAGAAACAGGATCCAAGTGGCGCATTCGTGTGGACCACTTACGCCGCGCTGCAATCCTTGCAGGCCGGCCTGAACCAGTCTGACGATCCGGCTGAAATTGCCAAATACCTGAAAGCAAACTCAGTGGAAACCGTAATGGGGCCGCTGTCATGGGATGCGAAGGGCGATCTGAAAGGCTTCGAATTCGGCGTGTTTGACTGGCATGCTAATGGTACGGCGACAGACGCCAAATAATTTTCCTGGCGCCTTTCGCGCTGCAGATGCGTTGGCTACGTTATTCAACCCCGGTCACTTACTTATGTAAGTGACCGGGGACTTCATAACTTGCCGTCTTCCTGCAACGTGAAATTCCTGGAAAATTGCGAGGCGTTTTTTTATCTTTTTTCCCAGCCATTTTTCTGAGCCGTAAACCCTAACGCCTGCATAAACGCGGCCATCACGCTGCGGTCTTCAACGCCGACGTCGGCCATCCACCATGAACTCACGTCAGGGTTTTCCCGGATGACTTCTTCGATCAAATACTGCCCGACACCGCGACGGCGGGTGATATCGCGTACGCGTAATGAATCTAATGCGCCTTGCGTGCCGCTCAGGGTTACGCGAACCGCGCCTAACAGACGCTCGTTAAAACGCGCGGCGTAGATCCGGTGCGTTTCATCTACGCTTAACGATGAGGCGGAATATTCCGGCCAGATTTTGCCCAGATCAATCAGATCC
Organism: Citrobacter sp. wls615; assembly: GCF_005281355.1. Lineage (NCBI taxonomy): Bacteria > Pseudomonadati > Pseudomonadota > Gammaproteobacteria > Enterobacterales > Enterobacteriaceae > Citrobacter > Citrobacter sp. wls615. The sequence goes on from NZ_SZXM01000005.1 coordinate 220,013, forward strand.
TGGGCGCTAAAGTTGTTTAAACGAACGATGGTCAGCTTCATTAGCAGCATGTCCAAATCACAAAAGATGGAAGCAGTGTACCGAAATAATTCACCCGGATGCTTTCTCTTTTTTATGTGATTAACCAGGTTAATCGTTTTGCGACAACGGTAATGACAGTTTGAAACATTAGAGATTGAAAAACAGGCAGGATAATACCCTGGGATGCAGCATTTTATTCCGCTCTTTGTACCGTTATTTTATGCTGACAAACGTGCTTTTTTTTGTTTATCTATAGTGAAAAGCAGAATATTATCTTTTCTTAATCGACTGAAATATAGAGATTTTAGCCTGATTTTGCTTAAAAAACTGTGCTAAACCATTAATGAGATTGGTAAAAATAGTACAGTTCAAAAAAAGCACAGTCTGCTTTTTAACCACATAAATACAAAATATTAATTACGTCACGAATGGGGATTCAGGTAATGAAACGGAATGCGAAAACAATCATCGCAGGGGTGATAGCACTGGCAATGTCGCATGCTGTCATGGCAGAAGATATTAAGGTTGCTGTTGTCGGGGCGATGTCGGGTCCGGTCGCACAGTGGGGTGATATGGAATTTAATGGCGCACGTCAGGCCATTAAAGATATCAATGCCAAAGGTGGGATCAAAGGCGACAAGCTGGTCGCCGTGGAATATGACGATGCTTGCGATCCAAAACAGGCTGTTGCCGTAGCAAACAAAATCGTCAACGACGGTATTCAGTATGTTATTGGCCACCTGTGCTCATCTTCGACTCAGCCAGCGTCAGACATCTATGAAGACGAAGGGATCCTGATGATTTCCCCGGGGGCAACCAACCCGGAACTGACTCAGCGCGGTTACGCACACATTATGCGTACTGCGGGTCTGGACTCCTCCCAAGGACCAACGGCCGCGAAATACATTCTGGAGAAGGTGAAGCCGCAGCGCATCGCCATCATCCATGATAAACAGCAATATGGTGAAGGTCTGGCGCGTTCGGTGCAGGACAGCCTGAAAGCGGGCAAAGCCAACATCGTCTTCTTTGATGGCATCACCGCCGGGGAAAAAGATTTCTCTGCGCTGATTGCCCGCCTGAAGAAAGAAAATATCGACTTCGTCTATTACGGCGGCTACTACCCGGAAATGGGGCAAATGCTGCGCCAGGCGCGCTCCGTTGGCCTGAAAACTCAGTTTATGGGGCCAGAGGGTGTGGGTAATGCTTCTCTGTCTAACATTGCTGGTGATGCCGCAGAAGGCATGCTAGTGACGATGCCAAAACGCTATGACCAGGATCCGGCGAATAAAGCGATTGTCGATGCACTCAAAGCTGACAAGAAAGATCCAACCGGACCGTACGTGTGGATCACTTATGCAGCCGTCCAGTCACTGGCGAGCGCAATGGATCGCAGCGGAAGCAAAGAGCCGCTGGATCTGGTGAAAGATCTGAAAGCACACGGGGCTGATACCGTGATTGGGCCGCTGAAATGGGACGAAAAAGGCGATTTGAAGGGATTTGAGTTTGGTGTCTTCCAGTGGCACGCCGACGGATCATCGACCGTCGCGAAGTAATACCTGAAGACGAGTTATCCCACCGCCCGTGCAAAACGGGCGGGTTAAGAAAGGTTACCTTATGTCCGAGCAGTTCCTCTATTTCTTGCAGCAGATGTTTAACGGCGTCACGCTGGGAAGCACCTACGCGCTGATCGCCATCGGTTATACGATGGTGTACGGCATTATTGGCATGATTAACTTCGCCCATGGCGAGGTGTATATGATCGGCAGCTATGTCTCCTTTATGATCATCGCTGCGCTAATGATGATGGGGATTGATTCCAGTTGGCTACTGGTCGCGGCGGGCTTCGTCGGCGCGATTGTGATTGCCAGCGCCTACGGCTGGAGTATTGAACGGGTGGCGTATCGGCCCGTGCGCAGCTCCAAGCGTTTGATCGCGCTAATTTCCGCTATCGGGATGTCCATCTTCCTGCAAAACTACGTCAGCCTGACGGAAGGTTCGCGCGACGTGGCGCTGCCCAGCCTGTTTAACGGCCAGTGGACTGTCGGCAGTAGTGATAACTTCTCTGCGTCTATCACCACCATGCAGTTGGTTATCTGGATTGTAACCTTCCTGGCGATGCTGGCGCTGACGCTGTTTATCCGCTATTCGCGTATGGGCCGCGCCTGTCGTGCCTGCGCTGAAGACCTGAAAATGGCCAGCCTGCTCGGGATTAACACCGACCGCGTGATTGCGCTGACCTTTGTGATTGGTGCGGCTATGGCGGCGGTAGCGGGCGTGCTGCTCGGTCAGTTCTACGGCGTAATTAACCCGTACATCGGCTTTATGGCCGGGATGAAAGCCTTTACCGCGGCGGTACTGGGCGGCATCGGTAGCATCCCTGGGGCGATGATCGGCGGTCTGATTCTGGGCGTCGCGGAAGCGCTCTCCTCTGCTTATCTGAGTACTGAATACAAAGACGTGGTTTCATTCGCGCTGCTGATTCTGGTGCTGCTGGTGATGCCAACCGGTATTCTGGGTCGCCCGGAGGTAGAGAAAGTATGAAACCGATGCATTTTGCAATGGCGCTGCTCTCTGCCGCTATGTTCTTCGTCCTGGCGGGCGTCTTTATGGGGGTCCAACTGGAGCTTGACGGCACCAAACTGGTGGTCGATACCGCCGCGGATATCCGCTGGCAGTGGGTGTTTATCGGCACTGGTGTGGTCTTTCTCTTCCAGCTGTTGCGTCCAGCCTTCCAGAAAGGCCTGAAGAGCGTCTCTGGACCGAAATTTATTCTGCCGGCGATTGACGGCTCCACCGTTAAACAGAAGCTGTTCCTGGTGGCGCTGCTGGTGATTGCCGTGGCGTGGCCGTTTATGGTGTCGCGCGGTACGGTGGATATCGCCACGCTGACGATGATTTATATCATCCTCGGCCTCGGCTTAAACGTGGTGGTGGGGCTTTCCGGCCTGCTGGTGCTGGGCTACGGCGGCTTCTATGCCATCGGCGCTTACACCTTCGCGCTGCTGAACCACTATTACGGTCTGGGCTTCTGGACCTGTCTGCCGCTGGCGGGGCTGGTTTCAGCTGCTGCGGGCTTCCTGCTTGGCTTCCCGGTACTGCGCCTGCGCGGTGATTATCTGGCGATTGTGACCTTAGGCTTCGGCGAAATCGTCCGTATTCTGCTGCTCAACAACACCGAAGTAACCGGTGGTCCAAACGGTATTAGCCAGATCCCGAAACCGACCTTTTTCGGTCTGGAGTTCAGCCGTACCGCCCGTGAAGGCGGCTGGGATACCTTCAGCAACTTCTTTAACGTCAAGTACGATCCGTCTGACCGCGTCATTTTCCTCTATCTGGTGGCGCTGCTGCTGGTGGTGTTCTCGCTGTTTGTCATCAACCGTCTGCTGCGTATGCCGTTGGGGCGAGCGTGGGAAGCGTTGCGTGAAGATGAAATTGCCTGTCGTTCTCTGGGCCTAAACCCCACGCGCATCAAGCTGACCGCCTTTACCATCAGCGCCGCGTTTGCCGGTTTTGCTGGTACGCTGTTTGCCGCGCGCCAGGGCTTCGTCAGCCCGGAATCCTTCACCTTTGCCGAGTCGGCCTTTGTGCTGGCGATTGTGGTACTGGGCGGAATGGGCTCACAGTTTGCGGTGATCCTCGCGGCCATCCTGCTGGTAGTGTCACGCGAGCTGATGCGTGATTTCAACGAATACAGCATGTTAATGCTGGGTGGTTTAATGGTACTGATGATGATCTGGCGTCCGCAGGGCTTGTTGCCGATGACCCGTCCACAGTTGAAGCTGAAAAACGGGGAAGCAAAAGGAGAGCAGGCATGAGTCAGCCATTATTATCCGTTAACGGCCTGATGATGCGCTTCGGCGGTCTGCTGGCGGTAAACAATGTTGAACTGGAACTGCGGCCGCAGGAGATTGTCTCGTTGATCGGCCCGAACGGCGCGGGAAAAACCACGGTTTTCAACTGCCTGACCGGTTTTTATAAGCCGACAGGCGGGACGATTAAGCTACGCGACCAGCACCTGGAAGGGTTGCCGGGTCAGCAAATCGCGCGTATGGGCGTGGTGCGTACTTTCCAGCACGTGCGTCTGTTTCGTGAGATGACGGTGATTGAAAACCTGCTGGTGGCGCAACATCAGCAACTGAAAACCGGCGTCTTCTCCGGCCTGTTGAAAACTCCGTCGTTCCGTCGCGCGCAGAGTGAAGCGTTGGATCGCGCCGCCACCTGGCTGGAGCGTATTGGCTTGCTGGAGCATGCCAACCGTCAGGCCAGTAACCTGGCCTACGGCGACCAGCGTCGTCTGGAGATTGCCCGCTGCATGGTGACGCAGCCGGAAATCCTGATGCTCGACGAACCAGCGGCGGGCCTGAACCCAAAAGAGACCAAAGAGCTGGACGAACTGATTGCCGAGCTGCGTAACCATCACAACACCACTATCCTGCTGATTGAGCACGATATGAAGCTGGTGATGGGGATTTCCGACCGTATTTACGTGGTGAACCAGGGCACGCCGCTGGCGAACGGGACGCCGGAACAGATTCGTAATAACCCGGACGTGATCCGCGCCTATTTAGGTGAAGCATAATGGGGGCGAGGCATAATATGGATAAGGCGATGTTATCGTTCGATAAAGTCAGCGCCCACTACGGCAAAATTCAGGCGCTGCACGAGGTTAGCCTGTATATCAATCAGGGTGAAATCGTAACGCTTATCGGCGCCAACGGCGCGGGTAAAACCACCCTGCTCGGTACGTTATGCGGCGACCCACGCGCGACCAGCGGGCGAATTGTCTTTGATGGTAAAGACATTACCGACTGGCAGACAGCGAAAATCATGCGCGAAGCGGTGGCGATCGTCCCGGAAGGGCGTCGTGTTTTTTCGCGCATGACGGTGGAAGAGAACCTGGCGATGGGCGGCTTCTTTGCCGAGAAGGACCAGTTTCAGGAACGTATCAAGTGGGTTTACGAACTGTTCCCGCGCCTGCATGAACGTCGCATTCAGCGTGCGGGCACCATGTCCGGCGGTGAACAGCAGATGCTGGCGATAGGCCGCGCGCTGATGAGCCAGCCGCGCCTGTTGCTGCTGGATGAACCTTCTCTGGGGTTGGCGCCGATTATCATCCAGCAGATCTTTAACACCATTGAGCAGTTGCGCGAGCAGGGGATGACCATCTTCCTCGTCGAGCAGAACGCCAACCAGGCGCTGAAGCTCGCCGACCGCGGCTACGTGCTGGAAAATGGTCATGTGGTACTGGAAGACACCGGCGATGCGCTGCTGGCGAATGAAGCGGTGCGTAGCGCTTATCTGGGCGGTTAAGATTTCTCTTAAGAGTTAAGGGGCCTGATGGCCCCTTTTTATCGCGTTATGTTATTATTGAGAATGGTTATCAATAATAATATGAACATGGAGAAAGGATGATACGTTCAGGTACCTGCATGATGATTGGAACTCTGTTATTGGCGTTTGCATCTGGCGCTCAGGCATTGGAACCGCAAACGTTCGACCCGCGCGATCCGTCTATCTGGGAAGAGAAACCAACCAACCCGTTGGCACAGTCCAGCTCGCCCTGCGAAGTATTCACCAGCTCGGTATGCCCTGGCTGGGAAGATGAGAAATCAGATATCCAGCGTGAACGTGAGCGGCGGGAACAGCAGCGTTTACAGAATGAATTTGAACGACGCTGGCGTCGGGATTAACGTTACCGGAGTGAATGGGCAGCGTGTCAGGTAACGTCGCTAGCTAAATCTGCAGGTATTGCGAGCCTTGTCCCAGCAAGCATAGGTTATTTGCTGCATAATCAACGGCTTGATGTATATCTTGAGTCAATGGTAATTGAATGAATGATTTACCGCGTCAAACTGACGTGCTGCCCATGCCCGCAATAGACGGTGTTACGGTCTCTTTTAATGGACTGCACTATCTGCGCCCCGAGCTACTTCTGGATTTTGTGAGTATCAGTAGCGCGCCGTTGCTTGCCGTTACGCCTGTCGCATTGCTGTACTCTTCTGTTGGTGTGCTGCAACAGGTTGACTTACGCAAGTTGCCGGTTGAAGTCGTTGGCCGTGTGGTTTACCCCATCTCTTCGCTGAAGCTTCCTGCGTTACGAGGAAAGCTCATCATTAACGCCCAGTCGCGACGACTCAAGTTTCTGGAAAGTCTGGTGGCGATATCGCCGGAAGATAATATCCACGGTATGCAGATCCTGGGACTGGCGCTGGAGTTTACGTTCGCACAACCTGAGTAATACTTCTTTTTTGTACATCTTAGATGTACAATTGAGTTGTACATCTGAGGAGGTTTTGATGCGTACCATGAACTATAGCGAAGCCCGACAAAATCTGGCTGAAGTACTGGAGAGCGCTGTCACCGGCGTTCCTGTCACTATTACACGTCGTGGTCATAAGCCTGCCGTAATCATCAGCGCGGAAGAGTTCGAACGCTATCAGGCTGCAAGACTTGATGATGAATTTGCCGATATCATGATGTTACATGGTAATGAAATCAGGGAGCTGGCGGATAAATGACCCTACAAATTATCTCAGCGGAAGAGATAATCCAGTTTCACGACAGGCTGCTACGCGTAACGCCTGGCGTTGCGGGCATGCCTGATCCTGGTCGTGCTGAAGCGCTGATGTATCGAGTGTTAAATCAAATTGAATACGAAGGTGTGACCGACGTGTGGTTGCTGGCCGCAATGCATTTACTGGCTATCTCACGTGGGCATATTTTTAATGACGGTAACAAACGTACCGCTTTGTTTATTACGTTACTGTTTTTAAAGCGTAACGGGATAGCTTTGCCTGCAAACCCGGATTTTGTCGCCATGACGGTTGAAGCGGCTGCGGGCCAACTGACGCTGGAACAAATAGCCTCCCGCTTACGTGCATAACCCCGGTGGCGCTTCGTCTGGACGGGCTACCCAAGCCATTGTAGGCCGGATAAGATGCGTTAGCATCGCCATCCGGCGGTTCGTAGGCACTTTCTCTATAAGTGTTACAGCTCCCACTTTGCTTCCTTAGCACCGTCACCGCCTTGCCATCTGTTTGTCGCCTTACTATCTTTTTTTTGTAATAAAAAAGTTATTTTTCTGTCATTCGAGCATGTCATGTTACCCCCGCGAGCATAAAACGCGTGATATCGCGCATCCGGCACAACAAGAGAGATAACCGATGATATCGTTACGACATACAGCTTTAGGACTGGCACTTAGCCTGGCATTTGCAGGTCAGGCGATGGCAGTTACCACCATCCCGTTCTGGCACTCAATGGAAGGCGAACTGGGTAAAGAAGTTGATTCACTGGCGCAACGTTTTAATGCCGCCAACCCCGACTACAAAATTGTTCCACAGTACAAAGGTAACTACGAGCAGAGCCTGAGCGCAGGTATTGCCGCCTTCCGTACCGGAAACGCCCCTGCGCTGTTGCAGGTTTATGAAGTGGGTACGGCAACGATGATGGCCTCAAAAGCCATTAAACCGGTCTATGAAGTATTCAAAGAGGCTGGCATCAACTTCGATGAATCTCAGTTCGTGCCGACGGTTTCCGGTTATTACACTGACTCGAAAAGCGGACATCTGCTCTCCCAGCCGTTTAACAGCTCCACGCCGGTGCTGTATTACAACAAAGACGCCTTCAAAAAAGCCGGTTTAGACCCTGAGCAACCGCCAAAAACCTGGCAGGATCTGGCGGAATACACCGCGAAGCTGAAAGCCGCAGGTATGAAGTGTGGCTACGCCAGCGGTTGGCAGGGCTGGATTCAGATTGAAAACTTCAGCGCCTGGAACGGTCTGCCGGTCGCCACCAAAAACAACGGTTTTGACGGTACTGACGCGGTGCTGGAGTTCAATAAACCGGAGCAGGTGAAACACATTGCACTACTGGAAGAGCTGAATAAAAAAGGTGATTTCAGCTACTTCGGACGTAAAGATGAGTCCACCGAGAAGTTCTACAATGGGGATTGCGCCATTACCACTGCTTCTTCTGGTTCTCTGGCCGACATCCGTCACTACGCCAAATTCAACTATGGCGTCGGCATGATGCCGTACGATGCCGACGTGAAGGGCGCGCCGCAGAACGCGATTATCGGTGGAGCTAGTCTGTGGGTGATGCAAGGCAAAGACAAAGCCACCTACGAAGGCGTGGCGCAGTTCCTTAACTTCCTCGCGAAACCAGAGATTGCTGCCGAATGGCATCAGAAGACCGGCTATCTGCCGATCACCACCGCCGCGTACGATCTGACTCGCGAGCAGGGCTTCTATGATAAGAACCCAGGGGCCGATATCGCCACTCGTCAGATGTTGAACAAACCGCCGTTACCGTTCACTAAAGGGCTGCGTCTGGGCAACATGCCGCAGATCCGTACCATCGTGGATGAAGAGCTGGAAAGCGTGTGGACCGGAAAGAAAACCCCACAGCAGGCGTTGGATGCCGCGGTTGAGCGTGGCAATCAGTTACTGCGCCGCTTTGAGCAATCGACCAAATCTTAATATGAAATGCCGGGTGGCGGCTTTGCCTTACCCGGCCTACAAAGTACGCGTAGGCCGGATAAGCGTAGCGCCATCCGGCACCTTCCAGGAAAAGAACCTTCATGTCCTCATCCCGTCCGGTGTTCCGCTCGCGCTGGCTCCCCTATTTACTGGTGGCCCCGCAGTTGGTTATCACCGTTATTTTCTTTATCTGGCCCGCCGGTGAAGCGCTATGGTACTCGCTACAAAGCGTTGATCCTTTTGGTCTTTCCAGCCAGTTTGTCGGACTGGAAAACTTTGTCGCGCTGTTCCATGACCCGTACTACCTTGATTCGTTCTGGACGACGATAAAGTTCAGTACGTTGGTTACGGTAAGCGGCCTGCTGGTGTCGCTGTTTTTTGCTGCGCTGGTGAATTATGTCGTGCGCGGTAGCCGTTTTTACCAGACGTTGATGCTGTTGCCCTACGCCGTTGCGCCCGCTGTTGCCGCCGTACTGTGGATCTTCCTGTTCAACCCGGGTCGCGGGCTGATTACCCATTTTCTCGGTGAGTTTGGCTATGACTGGAACCACGCGCAAAACAGCGGTCAGGCAATGTTTCTGGTGGTGTTCGCGTCTGTCTGGAAGCAGATTAGTTACAACTTCCTGTTCTTCTTTGCCGCACTGCAATCTATTCCCCGATCGCTGATCGAAGCCGCCGCGATTGATGGCGCGGGGCCGATTCGCCGCTTCTTTAAGCTGGCATTGCCGCTGATTGCGCCAGTCAGCTTCTTTCTGCTGGTGGTGAATCTGGTGTATGCCTTCTTCGATACCTTCCCGGTGATCGACGCCGCCACGGCAGGTGGACCGGTACAGGCGACCACCACGTTGATTTATAAGATCTATCGTGAAGGCTTTGTCGGCCTGGATCTCTCTGCGTCAGCCGCGCAGTCGGTGGTGCTGATGTTCCTGGTCATTATTTTGACAGTGGTGCAGTTCCGCTATGTGGAAAGTAAGGTGCGTTACCAATGATTGAGAACCGTCGTGGGCTGACAATATTTAGCCATGCCATGCTGATTATGGGGATCATGGTGATCCTGTTCCCGCTGTACGTCGCGTTTGTCGCGGCGACGCTGGACAACAAAGCGGTATTTGAAACGCCGATGACGCTTGTTCCCGGCACGCAGTTGCTGGAAAACATGAAATACATCTGGGTCAACGGCGTGGGCGTCAACAGCGCGCCGTTCTGGTTGATGATGCTCAACAGTTTCATCATGGCGTTCAGTATTACGGTGGGGAAAATCACCGTCTCTATGATCTCCGCGTTCGCTATCGTCTGGTTTCGCTTTCCGCTGCGCAACCTGTTCTTCTGGATGATTTTTATCACCCTGATGCTGCCGGTTGAGGTGCGTATTTTCCCGACGGTGGAAGTGATCGCCAACCTGAAAATGCTCGACAGCTACGCGGGTCTGACGTTGCCGCTGATGGCATCGGCTACTGCGACCTTCCTGTTCCGTCAGTTTTTTATGACGCTACCGGATGAGCTGGTTGAAGCGGCGCGTATTGACGGCGCGTCACCGATGCGTTTTTTCCGCGATATCGTGCTACCGCTGTCAAAAACCAATCTGGCGGCGCTGTTCGTGATCACCTTTATCTACGGCTGGAACCAGTATTTGTGGCCGTTGTTAATTATTACCGATGTCAACCTGGGCACTGCGGTGGCGGGCATCAAAGGCATGATCGCCACCGGCGAAGGTACCACCCAATGGAATCAGGTGATGGCAGCCATGTTGCTGACGCTCATCCCTCCGGTAATCATCGTGTTAGCCATGCAGCGTGCCTTCGTGCGTGGTTTAGTGGACAGTGAGAAATAAAATGGCTGGTTTAAAACTACAGGCAGTAACCAAAAGCTGGGATGGCAAAACCCAGGTGATTAAACCGCTGACGCTGGACGTTGCGGACGGTGAGTTTATCGTGATGGTCGGGCCATCCGGCTGCGGCAAGTCTACGCTGCTGCGGATGGTGGCTGGGCTGGAGCGGGTCAGTGGCGGCGATATCTGGATCGATAATAAGCGCGTCACCGAGATGGAGCCGAAAGATCGCGGCATTGCAATGGTGTTCCAGAACTATGCCCTCTACCCGCATATGAGCGTGGAAGAAAACATGGCCTGGGGATTGAAGATTCGTGGAATGGGCAAGGAGCATATTGCCGAACGGGTGAAAGAGGCGGCACGTATTCTCGAACTGGGTGAATTGCTAAAACGTCGCCCGCGCGAACTTTCAGGCGGCCAGCGTCAGCGCGTGGCGATGGGACGGGCGATTGTTCGCGATCCGGCGGTATTCCTGTTCGATGAGCCGCTTTCTAACCTCGATGCCAAGCTGCGCGTCCAGATGCGTCTGGAGTTACAACATCTGCATCGCCGACTGAAAACCACCTCGCTGTATGTGACGCACGATCAGGTTGAAGCCATGACCCTTGCCCAGCGGGTGATGGTGATGAACAAAGGCATTGCCGAGCAGATCGGTACGCCGGTTGAGGTGTACGAGAAACCTGCCAGCCGTTTTGTGGCGAGCTTTATCGGCAGCCCGGCGATGAACCTGCTGGACGGGCGCATTAGCGCTTCGGGTACGCATTTTGAACTGGATGACGGCATGGCCCTGCCCATTGCCAGGAACGTCCGGGAATATATTGGGCGTAACATGACGCTGGGTATCCGCCCGGAGCATATTGCGTTAAGCTCGCAGGCCGATGGCGGTGTGCCGTTGGTTGTCGATACGCTGGAAATGCTGGGCGCGGATAACCTGGCGCACGGACGCTGGGGTGAGCAAAAGCTGGTGGTGCGACTGGCGCATCAGCATCGCCCGACGGCAGGTAGCACGCTATGGCTGCATCTGCCAGAAAATCATTTGCATCTCTTTGATGGCGAAACAGGACAACGCGTATGAGTAACTGGCCTTATCCCCACATTGCCGCCCATCGCGGCGGCGGTAAGCTGGCACCGGAAAACACCCTGGCGGCGATCGACGTGGGGGCGCGATACGGGCATACCATGATTGAGTTTGACGCTAAGTTGTCGAAAGACGGTGAGATCTTTCTGCTGCATGACGACAATCTGGAACGGACCAGTAACGGCTGGGGCGTGGCGGGCGAGCTGAACTGGCAGGATCTATTACGCGTGGACGCCGGCGGCTGGTTTAGCGGCGAGTTTAAAGGCGAACCGCTGCCGCTGCTCTCGCAAGTGGCCGCGCGCTGCCGTCAGCACGGCATGATGGCGAATATTGAAATTAAACCCACAACCGGCACCGGAACGCTAACCGGCAGAGTCGTGGCGCTGGCCGCGCGTGAACTGTGGGCGGGAATGACGCCGCCGCTGTTGTCGTCTTTTGAAATTGATGCGCTTGAAGCTGCTCAGCAGGCGGTTCCAGAACTGCCGCGCGGTTTACTGCTTGATGAATGGCGTGACGACTGGCGTGAGCTGACCACGCGGCTTGGCTGCGTCTCGATTCATCTTAATCATAAGCTGCTGGATGAAGTGCGCGTGGATGCGCTGCGCGACGCAGGGCTACGTATTTTGGTTTATACCGTCAACCGACCCCAGCGCGCGGCGGAACTGCTGCGCTGGGGAGTGGACTGCATCTGTACCGATGCCATTGATACGATAGGGCCGGATTTCCAACCCTATTAAGGCCCAATCGTTTTTAACGGAACGTTAGGCTGCGGCGTGCTGGAGGGCTTCAGCATGTCGCCGTTCTTTTTCTCCGACAGCATATGTTGCTTATTCAGCGAGCTGTCCGGATTACGGGTTCCGTTCAACATGCCCCCGTTGCTGTTGGGCAGCATCTGCTGTTGACCCGAATTCAACTCGCCAGGCTGAGACTGAAGGACTCGCTGGGAGTTCGTGTTGATTTGGTTTTCCATATGCTGTTGCTGCATGCGGGTTTGCGTTTGCAACTGCTGGTTGAGCATCCCTTTTTGCTGAATTTGCTGCGTTTGCATTTGGGTCTGCATACGCTGCTGGCTCGGGATCTGGTAACCCGGTTGATTCGGGTTATTCATGGTGTTGATGGGCTGTGCAAAGCCTGCAAACGGCAATAGCATGGCTAAAAGTAAGAGTCGTTTCATCGCTTTTCTCCTCTCGGGGATCGTTTAAGTTTACTCCTTTCTCGCCGTTACGATGATTATTTCAGAGTTATGCACCAGGCTTAGTGGGGGCCGACCCCATACATCTGGAGAATAACGATGATAAAACCGACGTTTTTACGCCGGGTAGCCATTGCTGCTCTGCTCTCAGGAAGTTGTTTTAGCGTTGCTGCTGCGCCGGCAGCGCCACCACCGGTATCCTACGGTGTCGAGGAAGATGTGTTCCATCCTGTACGTGCGCAGCAGGGAATGGTGGCCTCGGTGGATGCATTATCCACCCAGGTTGGGGTGGATATCCTCAAACAGGGGGGCAATGCCGTCGATGCCGCCGTGGCCGTTGGCTATGCGCTGGCGGTGACGCATCCGCAGGCGGGTAATCTGGGCGGTGGTGGTTTTATGCTGCTGCGTACCAAAGACGGTAATACTACGGCGATTGATTTTCGTGAAATGGCGCCTGCTGCTGCGACCCGTGATATGTTCCTCGACGATCAGGGTAACGCCGATGCGAAAAAGTCGCTGACGTCGCATCTGGCATCCGGTACGCCGGGTACCGTGGCGGGTTTCTCGCTGGCGCTGGAGAAATACGGCACGATGCCGCTGAATAAAGTAGTGCGTCCGGCGATGAAGCTGGCGGAAGAGGGTTTTGTGGTTAACGATGCGCTGGCCGATGACTTAAAAACTTACGGCAGCGAAGTGATCCCTAATCATGAGAACAGCAAAGCCATTTTCTGGAAAGACGGCGAGCCGCTGAAGAAGGGCGATAAGCTGGTCCAGAAGAATCTGGCGAAAAGCCTGGAAATGATTGCCGAAAACGGCCCGGATGCGTTTTATAAAGGGGCGATTGCCGACCAGATTGCCGGGGAAATGCAGAAGAACGGCGGTCTGATGACCAAAGAGGATTTAGCCAGCTATAAAGCCGTTGAGCGTACGCCAATCAGTGGTGACTATCGCGGGTATCAGGTCTTCTCCATGCCGCCGCCATCCTCGGGCGGTATTCACATCGTGCAGATCCTTAATATTCTTGAAAACTTCGACATGAAGAAGTACGGCTTTGGCAGTGCCGATGCCATGCAAATCATGGCGGAAGCGGAAAAATACGCCTATGCCGACCGTTCAGAGTATCTGGGTGACCCGGACTTTGTGAAAGTGCCGTGGCAGGCGCTGACCAACAAAGCCTATGCGAAAACGCTGGCCGATCAAATTGATATCAACAAGGCCAAACCTTCCAGCCAGATAAAACCGGGCAAGCTCGCCCCGTATGAAAGCAACCAGACCACCCACTTCTCGGTGGTGGATAAAGACGGCAATGCCGTGGCGGTGACCTATACCCTGAATACTACCTTCGGCACCGGGATTGTGGCGGGTAATACCGGTATTCTGCTCAATAATGAAATGGACGATTTCTCTGCCAAGCCAGGCGTGCCGAACGTATACGGACTGGTGGGCGGCGACGCCAACGCGGTTGGTCCGAAGAAGCGTCCGCTGTCGTCTATGTCGCCGACTATCGTGGTAAAAGACGGGAAAACCTGGCTGGTGACCGGCAGCCCTGGCGGGAGTCGAATCATCACTACCGTGCTGCAAATGGTAGTGAACAGCATTGATTTCGGAATGAACGTCGCCGAAGCGACCAACGCGCCGCGCTTCCATCATCAGTGGTTGCCGGATGAGCTTCGCGTCGAGAAGGGCTTCAGCCCGGATACGCTCAAGTTGCTGGAGCAAAAAGGACAGAAAGTGGCGCTGAAAGAGGCGATGGGCAGCACCCAGAGTATTATGGTGGGACCGGATGGCGCACTGTATGGCGCGTCCGACCCGCGTTCCGTAGATGACTTAACGGCGGGATACTAAGCATAACGGCCCTCTTCGATGGGAGAGGGCTTGTCGGGTAGTTTTCACTATAGTGAATGGTCTTGGTGATGCTGGTCAATTTCGATTAGCAACTTATGGCCTTGGGCAGATACGCGATAATAATCCATTCCTGAGGGGGTCCTTGCTACTATATCGACTAAACCCGCTTTAGATAGGTTATTTATGAGCCTGACTACGTTACCAACTCCATCCATTTTCCTACTGGTCATTGCGCGATCAAGATTATACCAGGTCCAATTTACGTCATCTCTGGAAGCTAATAATTTCAAGATGTTAAGTTCAGTATTGTTTACCATGATGGTGCATCCGGGTGATAAAGGTCATTACCAGTTATTCTATAATCTTCGAGTGTTGATGTATGCGTGTTATTCCATAGATCATAAGCCTCTTGGTTATCGCTTGGCCTGCCAGTTTCCCAACCTAAATTGCAATAACGTTGATACTCTCGACATTCATGAGTGTAGTAGTTTAAATCCACTTGTTCTGGTAACAACTCACCGTTCGCTATCTTTTTTAAACGGCTTACCATAAATTCATTACCAGGATCTGGATCGAAGCGAGATATGTGTTTTTCTACAATTGCAATTCCTTCATGGGTAATATTTACGCCTTCAGTTGTAAGATGTTCAACAGGGCCTCCCGCTTTATCTGGATCAAATGGCCTTGATGTATAAGTTCCTTTCGCTCCAAACTGCTCCAGTTCTTCTAATTCAGGAAATTTCATCCTTCCCATAGTTAAGCCTGCAGCTACTGAAGCACCAAGAATCAGCAATCCTTTGTTATCCATAACCTGCTCGTAACCCGCAGGAGCATCGCCACCCAGCTTTTCCGCCGTTTCCCTGAAACCGTCGATATTGCCGTTGTAGATCCCTCCGGCGGCAAGCAGTCTGCCAACCCCTTTGCTGTTTAACGTTTTGAGGCCGTTGTCTGCGGGGGTTTTTGGTCGGGGGATAAACAGGCGGTTGTAGTTTTCGGGCAATGCCAGGTAGCTGAACTCAGTGTTGGCAATAAGATGTTTGCAAAGGATATATTCATAGCTGATGGTTATTGTTTCTGTATCTAAATTATTTTCACTGAATTGGTGTTGAATACCTGATAAGAATGCTCCCCGCAGTTGAATATAATAATACTTCTCCCATCTACCGAATCTATTGATACGGTAGAAATAAAACTCCATATACAACTGTTCGTTGTTATTAATCGTATTAACAAACAACGGTGTACTTTTATCGATAAGTTTACAAAATCGCAGTCCGTGCAAATGTGAACCTCTGCCAGTACTGGTTATACTATTAGAGAGCGAAAAGGCAAAAATCTCGTCTTCGTGCCCTGATTGCCAGCGGTTACCCACAGATGCAACGGTTCCACATCCGTCAGAAATAGCGCCCTGCTGTTGTCCAGAAACCATCAGATAGACGATATCACTCATGACATCCTTATCCTTTTATTACGTGTTGTCGTGAAAAGGGTAATTCTTTCTTTGTTGTAATTACGCTTTCTGATGGCGTTCGTATATAGCAGAAATAAAACGTTTCACTTTAAGTGAGTTTTTTTGAGGGGAATCTGAATATACATAATGTGTTAGATGAGAATTTATATATTCAATAATTTGGAGTTATAGATGGAGTATTGGTCGATATTGTTTTATCCATATCGATAGCCTACAGCATTCTGAACGATGTAGGCCTGACTGGTAGGTTATGGCGCATATTGCTGAAGTGATTCGGACCAGCGGAATATTTGGCTGCTTTTATCCTGTAGATTAACGCGCTCTAAGTCATAAAACCCGTGCGTCTTTGCCGAGCGCATTTTGAGAATGTACTTACTTTCGCTGATGTCGTGCTGCCTTGTGCCGTCTTTATTCCAGTCTCCGGCGATGTCTGAATAGTAATAAACAAGGTCAGAAAACACGTTGATTATTTTGCTGTCTTTGATGGTGTAGAGTTCCAGCACTTCATAAAATGCGCCACCGCCGGAGTAGGCATCGGAGTATCCACCCCGTACCCCGAATGCCAGGGTATCGGGTGCTATCCGGTACGGTGCCAGATCCAGCTTTGTATAATAAGCCAGCGGTCTGACGGACTCATCATCGCTCTCTTTTTCTGCGGCTTTATTCCACTCTGAGAGCTGGTTTAACGGTTTTTCCGAGCGTGCAAACGGCGTTAGCTGTGGGTTCTGCCAGGAAAAAACGCCGAGATACAATTTATTAGCGCGCCCATTGCTGTAGTTTTCCGGGCAGGTGTTATCCGCGTATTTTTTTGCTTGCTCGGCGTTAGCCTTATTATCGGCAAAACAGGCAATGCCAATATATTTACCGTCTTTTCCCCAAGGTTTAGCACCGCTCAGGATCAGGTTGTCAGGATCTTCATTCGGTGCAACCCAGGCAATCCACTGCTTTTCAGATAAGCCCTGAGGAAGCTCACCAAATCCTTTCGCAGGGGTTGCTCCCGCCATTTGCTCAGCAAAAATCTGTTTACCTTCCGGATGTTGGATGGCACTGGGTACGGAATCGAGATTTTGTACGGTAGTGGCAAAAGCAGGGGAGAGCGAGGCCAGCAAAACCAGGGGAAACAACTTTTTCACTATTGCGTCCTTTCAATAAGCAGGGCGATATGACTCGCCCTTAAATTTATTTCACGCGCGCCATAAAGTAGGCATCAACATACTCACCATTGCGCAGGCCGTATTTCTTACCGGTACCTTCGATTTCAAAGCCGTATTTCTTATACACCGCCACGGCAGGCTCATTATCAACAAATACGGTCAGCTCAATACGATCGACGCGTAGCCAGTTGTCGCACATGTCGATCATTGTGCGAATCAGCGCGCTGGCAACACCGCGGTTGTGCCACCGGGCATCCACGCAGATACCAAAATCGGCTACGTGGCTGCGGCGTGGGCGCTGCGCGACCTCAATACAGAGATGCCCCACGACGATATCATCGATGCAGGCAACCAGCTGTTTGATCCCCGGCTGATCGGCGAGTCGCGTTTGCCACATCTCCATGGAAGGATGAGGAACCTGTAGCGTGTTGTGGTACACCTCCGGCTGGGCGTGGATCTGACGAATGGCGTCGTAATCTTTCGGTTCAGCGTGGCGTATCACTATCTCACTCATTCCTTATCTCCTGCAGGGTTAATTGAGCATTTACACTCGCTGAGAAAGAAAATTCCGTCAACTGCATTTTTTTGCAAAAAAGAAGTAGACAAGTGCGAATGAGAATGATTATTATTGCTCTGCGTTCAGGGGAACCCCTACGGAGAACCTGAAAGCACGACATTGCTCACATTGCTTCCAGTATTACTTTAGCCAGCTTTTGCTGGCTTTTTTTTTGCGTTTTGTTTCAGCCTGGCTTACTTGTCAATTTGTCCCCGGGGCGGGGCGACTGATGCCGGATGGCGCTTGCGCTTATCCGGCCTACAGCTGAGACCTGGGTTTTGTAGGCCGGATAAGGCTCCGCCGCATCCGGCACGATGACAGGATGGATTCAGTCTCCAGCCGCTTTGCGCTATGGTGTAGACAATCACCTTCAAAAGGATCGTCTCATGACCTTACACTGCGCATTTATTGGATTCGGTAAAAGCACCACCCGTTACCATCTCCCTTACGTTCTGAATCGGAAAGATACCTGGCATGTCGCGCATATTTTCCGTCGTCACGCTAAACCGGAAGAGCAGGCGCCGATCTATTCTCACATTCACTTCACCAGCGATCTGGATGAGGTGTTGGGCGATCCGCAGGTAAAACTGGTGATCGTCTGTACGCATGCTGATAGCCATTTTGAATACGCCAAACGCGCGCTGGAAGCGGGTAAAAGCGTGCTGGTTGAGAAACCGTTCACGCCGACGCTGGCGGAAGCAAAAGTGTTGTTCGAACTGGCGAAAAGCAAAGGACTGACCGTCACGCCGTATCAGAATCGGCGTTTTGACTCCTGTTTTCTCACTGCTAAAAAAGCGATTGAGAGCGGCAAACTGGGTGAAATAGTGGAAGTTGAAAGCCATTTTGACTACTACCGACCGGTGGCGGAAACCAAACCGGGCCTGCCGCAGGATGGCGCATTCTATGGTCTGGGCGTACACACCATGGATCAGATTATTTCCCTTTTCGGGCGTCCCGACCATGTAGCCTATGACATTCGCAGTCTGCGCAACAAAGCGAACCCGGATGATACCTTTGAAGCGCAATTGTTCTATGGCGACCTGAAAGCCATTGTGAAAACCAGCCATCTGGTGAAAATCGACTATCCGAAGTTTATCGTTCATGGCACCAAAGGCTCGTTTGTGAAGTACGGCATTGACCAGCAGGAAACCAGCCTGAAGGCCAATATCATGCCGGGTGAGCCAGGTTTCGCTGCTGATGATTCCATTGGGATGCTGGAGTACGTTAATGATGACGGCGTTACGGTGAAAGAAGAGGTGAAACCGGAATTGGGGGACTACGGTCGCGTCTATGATGCGCTGTACCAGACGCTGACCGTCGGTACACCTAATTACGTCAAGGAATCTGAAGTTCTTACCAACCTGGAAATCCTCGAGCGTGCCTTCGAACAGGCAACGCCTGCCACGATAACCCTCGCTAAATAGCCTGCGCAGACTCCTCTGGGCTTGTTCATATTTTTTGAACAGAGGAGTCAATTTTCACCCTCTATGATCCCAGGCGGATTGAGTCCACACTTACTCCATCGAAAACATCTGGGGGTGAACATAATGATCTATTTACGCAAAGCTAACGACCGTGGCCATGCTAATCATGGTTGGCTCGATTCCTGGCATACCTTTTCTTTTGCCAACTACTATGACCCGAACTTTATGGGATTCTCGGCACTGCGCGTGATTAATGATGACGTGATCGACGCAGGTCAGGGCTTTGGTACTCACCCCCATAAAGACATGGAAATCCTGACTTATGTGCTGGAAGGCGCGGTGGAGCATCAGGACAGTATGGGCAATAAGGAACAGGTTCCGGCCGGTGAATTCCAGATTATGAGCGCCGGTACGGGGATCCGTCATTCGGAGTACAATCCGAGCAATACTGAGAAACTGCACCTGTATCAAATCTGGATCATCCCACAGGAAAACGGGATTACGCCACGCTATGAACAACGCCGTTTCGATGCGGTGCAGGGCAAACAACTGGTGCTGTCGCCGGATGCCCGTGATGGTTCGCTGAAAGTGTACCAGGATATGGAGCTGTATCGCTGGGCACTGCTCAAAGATGAGCAGTCGATGCATCAGATTGCCGCCGAGCGCCGCGTCTGGATCCAGGTGGTAAAAGGCAATGTCACCATTAACGGCACCAAAGCCACCACCAGCGATGGTCTGGCAATCTGGGATGAGCAGGCGATTTCGATTCATGCCGATAGCGACAGCGAAGTGTTACTGTTTGACCTGCCACCAGTATAACGTGCTGTAGCCCTTTGTAGGCCGGATAAGACGCGAAAGCGTCGACATCCGGCTTTTCATCGTTTGTCATTAATTCCGCACGTCCGTGGTAAACTGGGCAAATCTATCCCTTTTTAACGCTTCAGGACGATGAAAAAGAAAAGACCCGTACTTCAGGATGTAGCCGACCGCGTGGGCGTGACTAAAATGACGGTCAGCCGCTTTTTGCGTAACCCGGAGCAGGTCTCCGTGGCGCTGCGGGGCAAAATTGCCGCTGCACTTGATGAGCTGGGTTATATTCCCAATCGCGCTCCTGATATCCTTTCTAACGCCACCAGTCGCGCTATCGGCGTGCTGTTACCGTCTCTCACCAACCAGGTTTTTGCGGAAGTGTTACGCGGCATTGAGGCCGTCACCGACGCGCATGGTTATCAAACCATGCTGGCGCACTACGGCTATAAGCCCGAAATGGAGCAAGAGCGCCTGGAGTCGATGCTGTCGTGGAATATCGATGGTCTGATCCTCACTGAACGTAGCCATACACCCCGTACGCTAAAAATGATCGAAGTCGCGGGTATCCCGGTCGTCGAGCTGATGGACAGTCAGTCCCCGTGTCTGGATATCGCCGTTGGCTTCGACAACTTCGAAGCCGCTCGTCAGATGACCGCCGCTATCATCGCCCGTGGACACCGTCATGTTGCTTATCTTGGCGCGCGTCTTGATGAACGTACTATCATCAAACAGAGGGGCTACGAACAGGCTATGCGCGATGCCAATCTGGTGCCGTACAGCGTGATGGTGGAGCAGTCTTCATCTTACTCATCCGGCATTGAACTTATCCGTCAGGCGCGGCGTGAATATCCGCAACTGGACGGTGTGTTCTGTACCAACGATGACCTGGCGGTAGGGGCGGCATTTGAATGTCAGCGTTTAGGGCTGAGAATTCCTGACGATATGGCGATTGCCGGTTTCCACGGCCATGATATCGGTCAGGTAATGGAGCCGCGTCTGGCGAGTGTGCTCACGCCGCGTGAACGGATGGGCAGTATTGGCGCAGAACGCCTGCTGGCGCGCATCCGAGGTGAAGCAGTCACACCTAAAATGTTAGATTTAGGTTTCACCTTGTCACCGGGTGGATCTATTTAAGCCAACAACTTTGAAGTAGCTCACACTTATACACTTCGGGCACGAATGGATATTGCTTCTCCATTTATCCGGCTGGACAATGTTACCGATAACAGTTACCCGTAACAATTTCCTGATTCTTGTACCAGTGGGGGCAACGCTTTGAGCACGACTAATCATGATCACCACGTTTACGTTCTGATGGGCGTATCGGGCAGCG
Organism: Citrobacter sp. wls615; assembly: GCF_005281355.1. Lineage (NCBI taxonomy): Bacteria > Pseudomonadati > Pseudomonadota > Gammaproteobacteria > Enterobacterales > Enterobacteriaceae > Citrobacter > Citrobacter sp. wls615. The sequence goes on from NZ_SZXM01000005.1 coordinate 241,205, forward strand.
GTAAATCTGCTGTCGCCAGCGAAGTGGCGCATCAACTGCAGGCCGCGTTTCTTGATGGCGATTTTCTCCATCCGCGCAGCAACATCATGAAAATGGCTTCCGGTGAGCCACTCAACGATGACGACCGTAAACCGTGGTTACAGGCGCTGAATGACGCCGCCTTTGCGATGCAGCGTACCAATAAGGTGTCGCTGATCGTCTGTTCCGCGCTGAAAAAAGTCTATCGCGATCAGCTGCGCGACGGTAACCCGAACCTTTCATTCATCTACCTGAAAGGCGATTTCGACGTAATCGAAAGCCGCCTGAAGGCACGTAAAGGCCACTTCTTCAAAACGCAAATGCTGGTAACCCAGTTCGAAGCGCTGGAAGAACCGGGTGCGAATGAAAATGATGTTCTGGTGGTTGATATCGATCAGCCGCTGGACGGTGTGGTAGCTAGCACCATTGAGGTGATTAACCAGGGCAGTAAGTAGTGACTACATTAACGCTTGTTTTAACAGCAGTAGGGTCTGTTTTATTACTGCTGTTTTTGGTGATGAAGGCGCGTATGCATGCCTTTGTTGCTTTGATGGTGGTGTCCATTGGTGCAGGTCTCTTTTCCGGTATGCCGCTTGATAAAATCGCGGCGACCATGGAAAAAGGGATGGGAGGCACGCTCGGCTTCCTGGCGATTGTGGTGGCGCTGGGGGCGATGTTTGGCAAGATTTTGCACGAGACCGGCGCGGTCGATCAGATTGCCGTCAAGATGCTGAAATCTTTCGGTCACAGCCGCGCGCATTATGCCATTGGCCTGGCCGGTCTGATTTGCGCGCTACCGCTGTTCTTTGAAGTGGCGATTGTGCTGCTGATAAGCGTGGCGTTCTCAATGGCGCGCCACACCGGCACAAACCTGGTGAAGCTGGTCATTCCGCTGTTTGCGGGCGTGGCGGCTGCCGCAGCGTTCCTGCTGCCGGGACCTGCGCCGATGCTGCTGGCATCCCAAATGCACGCTGACTTTGGCTGGATGATCCTGATTGGCCTGTGCGCAGCCATTCCGGGCATGATTATCGCCGGGCCGCTGTGGGGCAATTTCATCAGCCGTTACGTTGAACTGCATGTACCGGAAGACATTACCGAGCCGCATCTGGGCGAAGGTAAAATGCCGTCATTTGGCTTCAGCCTAGCGCTGATCCTGCTGCCGTTAGTGCTGGTTGGCCTGAAAACCATCGCCGCGCGCTTTGTGCCGGTTGGCTCTTCAACCTACGAATGGTTCGAGTTTATCGGTCACCCGTTTACCGCGATTCTGGTTGCCTGTCTGGTGGCGATTTACGGTCTGGCAATCCGTCAGGGCATGGCAAAAGATCGGGTGATGGAGATATGCGGTCACGCGCTGCAACCGGCGGGTATTATTCTGCTGGTGATTGGTGCGGGCGGCGTGTTCAAGCAGGTGCTGGTTGATTCCGGCGTTGGCCCGGCACTGGGGGAAGCGTTAACCGGTATGGGGCTGCCCATTGCCATTACCTGCTTCGTGCTGGCGGCGGCGGTACGTATCATTCAGGGTTCCGCGACCGTGGCCTGCTTAACGGCGGTCGGTCTGGTCATGCCGGTGATTGAGCAACTGAACTACTCCGGTGCGCAGATGGCGGCGCTGTCTATCTGTATCGCAGGCGGCTCAATCGTCGTCAGCCACGTTAACGACGCCGGTTTCTGGCTGTTCGGGAAATTCACCGGTGCGACCGAAGCGCAAACGCTGAAGACCTGGACGATGATGGAAACTATCCTCGGCACGGTCGGCGCGATTGTCGGTATGATTGCTTTCCAACTGCTGAGCTGAGTCTTGTTGCCCGGTGGCGCTGTGCTTACCGGGCCTGAAAACGGGCACATATCGACACCATAGGCCGGGTAAGGCGAAGCCGCCACCCGGCGAGCATGTCACCCCTTCATCCACATCCGTACGCCATCGAGGAACATCTGGGTTGCCATCATCACCAGAATCAATCCCATCAGACGTTCCAGCGCGTTCACCCCTTTCTCGCCCAACAGACGTAAAAACAGCGACGACTGCAGCAAAATCACAAATGTCCCGCCCCAGGCGATCAGCAGCGCAATCACCAGATGTCCCATCTGATTTGGGTACTGATGTGATAACAGCATCAACGACGCCAGGATTGTCGGCCCGGCCACCAGAGGGATTGCCAGCGGTACGATAAACGGTTCTTCGCCTGCCGGCAGCCCAGTGCTGTTTCCGGTGGCGCTGGGGAAAATCATCTTAATGGCGATCAGGAACAAAATGATGCCCCCGGAGATCGAGACGGTTTCTGCGCGCAGGTTAAGAAATGCCAGAATTTTCTCGCCCGCAAACAGGAATATCAGCATCACCAACAGCGCAATGAACAGCTCGCGAATCATAATCGCGCGGCGGCGTTTTGGTTCGGTATGTTTCAATACGGACATGAAAATGGGCAGATTTCCGAGCGGATCCATAATCAGGATCAATAAAACTGCCGCTGAAATGATTTCATTCATAACTCAAATTCCCTGATAATTACCGCGGACTTTCTGCTTGCTTGCGCAGCGGAATAAGTCGCATTACTGATGGCTTCGCTATCATTGATTAATTTCACTTGCGACTTTGGCTGCATTTTGTATGGTGAAGGATATGCCACCAGGACGCTGGCATACATACACAGCACACATCTTCGCAGGAAAAAACGCTATGAAAAATGTTGGTTTTATCGGCTGGCGCGGTATGGTCGGCTCTGTTCTCATGCAACGCATGGTTGAGGAGCGTGACTTCGACGCCATTCGCCCTGTTTTCTTTTCTACTTCCCAGCTCGGGCAGGCGGCACCGACGTTCGGTGGAACCGCGACCGGCACGCTTCAGGACGCTTTTGATCTGGACGCGCTGAAGGCGCTCGATATCATCGTGACCTGTCAGGGCGGCGATTATACCAACGAAATCTATCCAAAGCTTCGTGAAAGCGGTTGGCAGGGTTACTGGATTGACGCGGCCTCTTCGCTGCGCATGAAAGACGATGCCATCATCATTCTCGATCCGGTTAACCAGGATGTCATTACCGACGGTCTGAATAAAGGTATTAAAACTTTTGTCGGCGGTAACTGTACCGTTAGCCTGATGCTGATGTCCCTCGGTGGCCTGTTTGCCAATGACCTGGTCGACTGGGTTTCCGTGGCGACCTATCAGGCGGCTTCCGGCGGCGGCGCACGTCATATGCGTGAACTGCTATCCCAGATGGGCCATTTGTATGGCCATGTGGCCGATGAACTGGCGACCCCTTCTTCTGCTATTCTCGATATCGAACGTAAAGTGACGACCCTGTCCCGCAGCGGTGAACTGCCGGTTGATAACTTTGGCGTACCGCTGGCCGGGAGCCTGATTCCGTGGATCGACAAACAGCTCGATAACGGTCAGAGCCGTGAAGAGTGGAAGGGACAGGCGGAAACCAACAAAATTCTCAACACCTCTGCTGTGATCCCGGTAGATGGCCTGTGTGTGCGCGTCGGCGCGCTGCGCTGCCACAGCCAGGCGTTCACCATTAAACTGAAAAAAGATGTGTCTATTCCGACCGTGGAAGAGCTGCTGGCGGCACACAATCCGTGGGCCAAAGTGGTGCCAAACGATCGGGAGATCACCATGCGTGAGTTAACCCCGGCGGCCGTTACCGGTACGCTGACCACGCCAGTAGGCCGTCTGCGTAAGCTGAATATGGGACCGGAGTTCCTGTCAGCCTTTACCGTGGGCGATCAGTTGCTGTGGGGAGCTGCGGAGCCATTGCGCCGTATGCTGCGCCAGTTGGCGTAATAATTTGTTAACGATCAAGGGGTGAGGAATCACCCCTTTTTTTGCGTAATACAGGAGTAAGCGCAGATGTTTCATTTTTTACCAGGAGTAAGATAAAGCATTGGCTATTCTTTAAGGGTGACTTAGTACCGGAGGTATTAAGTTGTTGCCTGAAGGTGGGACGACGCAGAGAGGATGCACAATTGTGCTGCGCCGTTCAGGTCAAAAAAAGTGTCACTACCTGATGTCGAAAATCAGTTGGAAGGCGTGACACCATAAAACAGGATGACAACCATGTCCGTTCGTATCGATAGAGACGTGATTAATGCGCTAATTGCAGGCCATTTTGCGGATCCTTTTTCCGTACTCGGTATGCATCAAACTGACGCGGGACTTGAAGTCCGCGCCTTACTTCCAGACGCCACAGAAGTGTGGGTGATCGAACCCAAAACCGGACGTAAAGTCGGCAAGCTGGACTGCCTCGACTCTCGCGGTTTTTTCTGTGCTGTACTTCCCCGCCGTAAAAATTTCTTTCGTTATCAGTTAGCCGTTGTCTGGCATGGCCAGCAGAATCTGATTGATGACCCTTATCGTTTCGGTCCGCTAATCCAGGATATGGATGCCTGGCTGTTATCTGAAGGTACGCACCTGCGTCCTTACGAAACGCTGGGCGCGCATGCGGATACCATGGATGGCGTAACCGGTACGCGTTTCTCAGTCTGGGCGCCCAACGCCCAACGTGTTTCAGTGGTCGGGCAGTTCAACTACTGGGATGGCCGTCGTCATCCGATGCGTCTGCGTAAAGAGAGCGGTATCTGGGAGCTGTTTATCCCCGGCGCACAGCATGGTCAGCTGTATAAGTACGAGATGATCGATGCTAACGGTAAGTTGCGCATTAAAGCTGACCCTTACGCCTTCGAAGCGCAGATGCGCCCGGAAACCGCGTCGCTTATCTGCGGCCTGCCCGAAAAAGTGGTGCAAAGCGAGGAGCGCAAAAAAGCCAACCAGTTTGATGCGCCGATCTCTATCTACGAGGTGCACCTGGGTTCATGGCGTCGTCATACTGATAACAACTTCTGGCTGAGCTACCGTGAACTGGCGGATCAACTGATTCCTTACGCCAAGTGGATGGGCTTTACTCATCTCGAGCTGTTGCCGATTAACGAGCATCCGTTCGACGGCAGTTGGGGCTACCAGCCTACCGGCATGTATGCGCCGACCCGTCGTTTCGGGACGCGTGATGATTTCCGCTATTTTGTGAATGCCGCGCATCAGGCGGGGCTGAACGTCATTCTGGACTGGGTTCCGGGCCATTTCCCGTCAGATGATTTTGGTCTGGCAGAGTTTGATGGCACCAGGTTGTATGAGCACAGTGACCCGCGTGAAGGGTATCACCAGGACTGGAATACGCTGATCTACAACTACGGCCGCCGTGAGGTCAGCAACTATCTGGTGGGTAACGCCCTGTACTGGATAGAACGTTTTGGTATTGACGCGCTGCGCGTGGATGCCGTGGCATCGATGATTTATCGCGACTACAGCCGTAAAGAAGGGGAATGGGTCCCGAACGAATTTGGTGGTCGTGAGAACCTCGAAGCGATTGAATTTTTACGCAATACCAACCGTATTCTTGGCGAGCAGGTGCCTGGCGCCGTGAGCATGGCGGAAGAGTCAACCGACTTTGCCGGCGTATCAAGACCGCAGGACATGGGCGGTTTAGGGTTCTGGTATAAGTGGAACCTCGGCTGGATGCACGACACGCTGGACTACATGAAACTGGATCCGGTCTATCGTCAGTATCATCACGACAAGCTGACCTTCGGCATGCTGTACAACTACACCGAAAACTTTGTTCTGCCGCTGTCGCACGATGAAGTGGTGCACGGTAAAAAATCCATTCTCGACCGCATGCCGGGAGACGCATGGCAGAAGTTTGCCAACCTGCGCGCTTACTACGGCTGGATGTGGGCCTTCCCGGGTAAGAAACTGCTGTTTATGGGCAACGAGTTTGCTCAGGGACGTGAATGGAATCACGACGTCAGTCTGGACTGGCACTTACTGGAAGGCGGCGATAACTGGCACCACGGGGTGCAACGTCTGGTGCGTGACCTGAACCATACCTACCGCCATCACAAGGCGCTGCATGAACTCGACTTTGACACCTATGGTTTTGAATGGCTGGTGGTTGACGATAAAGAACGTTCGGTGCTGATTTTTGTTCGTCGTGACAAAGTCGGTAATGAAATTATCGTTATCAGCAACTTTACGCCAGTGCCCCGTCACGGCTATCGCTTCGGTATCAATCAGCCGGGCAAATGGCGTGAAATCCTCAATACCGATTCGATGCATTACCACGGTAGCAATATCGGCAACGGCGGCGCGGTACATAGCGATGAAATCGCCAGTCATGGCCGCCAGCACTCACTGAGCCTGACGTTGCCGCCGTTGGCGACGATCTGGCTGGTTCGGGAGGGGTAATGACGCATCTGGCAACCGGCAACGCCACCCCGCATGGTGCAACGTATGACGGCCATGGCGTCAATTTCACGCTTTTCTCGGCCCACGCCGAACGCGTTGAATTATGCCTATTCGATGAGCAAGGCTGTGAACTCCGCTACGACTTGCCGGGACGTAGCGGCGATGTCTGGCACGGTTATCTGGCCAACGCCCGTCCGGGCCTGCGCTATGGCTATCGCGTACATGGTCCGTGGCAACCAGAGCAGGGCCACCGGTTTAACCCGGCGAAACTGCTGCTCGATCCTTATGCGCGCCGGGTGGATGGCGAGTTAAAAGATAACCCGCTGCTGCACGGCGGGCTAAATGAACCTGATCATCATGATAATGCCGCCATCGCGCTGAAGGGCGTGGTGGTGTCTGACCATTATGACTGGGAAGACGATGCCGCGCCGCGCACGCCGTGGGGCAATACCGTGATTTACGAAGCGCATGTGAAAGGACTGACGTATCTGCATCCTGAGCTGCCGGAAGAACTTCGCGGGACCTATAAAGCGCTGGGTCATCCGGTAATGATCGACTATTTCAAGCGCCTTGGCATTACTGCGCTTGAGCTGCTACCGGTGGCGCATTTCGCCAGCGAACCGCGTCTTCAGCGGCTGGGCTTGTCGAACTACTGGGGCTACAACCCGGTCGCTATGTTCGCGTTGCATCCGGCTTACGCCTGCTCGCCGGAGAGCGCGTTGGATGAGTTCCGTGATGCGGTGAAAGCGCTACACAAAGCGGGGATTGAGGTCATTCTCGACATCGTTTTGAACCACAGCGCCGAGCTGGATCTCGAAGGCCCCGTCTTCTCGCTGCGCGGAATTGATAACCGTAGCTATTATTGGATCAGGGATGATGGCGATTACTACAACTGGACCGGTTGTGGGAACACCCTCAATCTGAGCCATCCCGGCGTTGTGGAGTACGCGTGTGAATGCCTGCGTTACTGGGTTGAAACTTGCCACGTGGATGGTTTTCGTTTTGATTTAGCGTCCGTTATGGGGCGTACGCCTACGTTTCGTCAGGATGCGCCGTTGTTTACTGCAATCAAAAACTGTCCGCTACTCTCACGCGTCAAACTGATTGCGGAACCGTGGGATATCGGTGAAGGCGGGTATCAGGTGGGGAACTTTCCACCGCCGTTTGCCGAGTGGAATGACCATTTTCGCGATGCGACGCGACGTTTCTGGCTCCAGCGTAATCTCTCTTTGGGAGAATTTGCCGGGCGTTTTGCCGCCTCCAGCGACGTGTTTAAACGCAATGGCCGCAAACCCAGCGCCACGGTCAATCTGGTGACAGCGCATGACGGTTTTACCCTACGTGACTGTGTGTGCTTCACAAATAAGCACAATGAAGCGAATGGTGAGGAAAATCGCGACGGCACTAGCAATAACTACAGTGATAATCATGGTAAAGAAGGGTTAGGCGGCACGCTGGACCTGATTGAACGGCGGCGCGACAGCATTCATGCGCTGTTGACCACGCTGTTGCTCTCGCAGGGAACGCCGATGCTGCTGGCCGGTGACGAGCATGGTCATAGCCAGCACGGCAACAATAACGCTTACTGTCAGGATAACGCCTTAACCTGGCTGGACTGGCAGCAGGCAAACGGTGGGCTAACCACATTTACCGCCGCGTTGATTCATCTTCGCCAGCAAATTCCCGCATTAACAGGCGATTGCTGGTGGGAAGAGGGTGATGGCAATGTTCATTGGCTGAATAAGTACGCACAACCCTTAAGTGCGGATGAGTGGCAAAACGGCCCGAGGCAGATGCAAATCCTGCTTTCTGGCCGTTTCCTGATTGCAATTAACGCCACGCTTGAGGTGACAGATATCGTTTTACCTGAAGGGGAATGGCGAGCTATTCCCCCATTTGCCGGAGAGGACAATCCGGTGCTTACGGCTGTCTGGCAGGGACCTGCGCACGGACTGTGTGTGTTCCATAGAGGATAAAAAAGGAGTTAGTCATGGTGAGTTTAGAGAAGAACGATCGTGTTATGTTGGCGCGCCAGCTGCCATTAAAATCTGTTGCCCTGATCCTGGCCGGTGGCCGCGGTACCCGCCTGAAAGATTTGACCAACAAACGTGCCAAGCCGGCCGTGCACTTTGGCGGTAAATTCCGCATTATCGATTTTGCTTTATCCAACTGTATTAACTCCGGCATCCGCCGTATCGGCGTGATCACGCAATACCAGTCGCACACGCTGGTACAGCATATTCAGCGCGGCTGGTCGTTCTTTAGCGAAGAGATGAACGAGTTTGTCGATCTGCTGCCTGCCCAGCAGAGAATGCAGGGTGAAAACTGGTATCGCGGCACGGCGGATGCGGTAACTCAAAACCTGGACATCATTCGCCGTTACAAAGCGGAATATGTGGTGATCCTCGCAGGCGATCATATTTATAAGCAGGACTACTCGCGTATGCTGATCGACCACGTCGAGAAGGGCGCGCGTTGCACCGTGGCTTGTATGCCGGTGCCTATCGAAGAGGCCAGCGCGTTTGGCGTAATGGACGTGGACGACAGCGACAAAATTATCGAGTTTGTTGAAAAACCCGCTAACCCGCCAGCCATGCCAGGCGATCCGACCAAATCTCTTGCCAGTATGGGGATCTACGTTTTTAACGCCGACTACCTGTATGAATTGCTGGCGGAAGATGATCTCGATGAAAGCTCCAGTCACGATTTTGGTAAAGACATCATTCCAAAAATCACTGAAGCTGGCATGGCGTATGCACATCCCTTCCCGTTGTCCTGCGTACAGTCTGACCCGGAATCCGAGCCGTACTGGCGCGATGTGGGAACGCTGGAAGCTTACTGGAAGGCCAACCTCGATCTGGCCTCGGTGACGCCTGAACTGGATATGTATGACCAGAACTGGCCAATCCGTACGCATATGGAATCTCTGCCGCCGGCGAAATTTGTGCAGGACCGTTCCGGTAGCCACGGAATGACGCTGAACTCGCTGGTTTCCGGCGGCTGTATCATTTCTGGTTCGGTGGTAGTGCAGTCCGTTCTGTTCCCGCGAGTGCGGGTGAATTCATTCTGTAACATTGATTCGGCAGTGTTGTTGCCTGAAGTATGGGTAGGACGTTCATGCCGTTTACGTCGCTGTATCATTGACCGCGCCTGCGTTATCCCTGAAGGCATGGTGATTGGTGAAAATGCGGAAGAGGATGCACGTCGCTTCTACCGCTCAGAAGAAGGCATTGTGCTGGTCACGCGTGAAATGCTGCGCAAACTGCAAATCAAACAGGAGCGATAATGCAGGTTTTACACGTATGTTCAGAGATGTTCCCCCTGCTAAAAACCGGGGGACTGGCGGATGTGCTTGGGGCGTTACCGGCCGCGCAAATTGCCGACGGTGTAGATGCCCGCGTGCTGCTCCCGGCGTTTCCGGATATCCGTCGCGGCATTCCTGATGCTCAGGTAGTGACGCGTCGCGATACCTTTGCAGGCAGAATCACGCTGCTGTTCGGGCATTACAACGGTGTCGGCATTTACCTCGTTGACGCGCCGCATCTCTACGACCGTCCTGGTAGCCCGTATCACGACACCAACCTGTTCGCTTATACCGATAACGTCCTGCGTTTTGCGTTACTCGGCTGGGCCGGATGTGAAATGGCCTGCGGCCTTGACCCATTCTGGCGCCCGGATGTGGTGCATGCGCACGACTGGCATGCCGGTCTGGCCCCGGCGTATCTGGCGGCGCGCGGCCATCCGGCGAAATCGGTGTTCACCGTACACAATCTGGCGTATCAAGGCATGTTTTATGCAAAGCATATGGATGACATCCAATTGCCATGGTCGTTCTTTAATGTGCACGGGCTGGAGTTTAATGGGCAGATTTCGTTCCTGAAGGCCGGGTTGTACTACGCAGACCACATTACGGCGGTGAGTCCGACTTACGCTCGGGAGATTACCGAGCCGCAGTTTGCCTACGGCATGGAAGGTCTGTTGCAGCAGCGTCATCGGGAAGGACGGCTTTCCGGCGTGCTGAACGGCGTGGATGAAAAAATCTGGAGCCCGGAAACCGATCTGCTACTGGCCTCGCGCTATACGCGCGACACGCTGGACGAGAAGGCGGAGAACAAACGTCAGCTACAAATTGCGATGGGACTTAAGGTTAACGATAAAGTGCCGCTGTTTGCTGTCGTGAGCCGTCTGACCAGTCAGAAAGGGTTAGATCTGGTGTTGGAGGCTTTGCCGGGTCTGTTAGAACAGGGGGGGCAACTGGCGCTGCTTGGCGCGGGCGACCCAGTATTACAGGAAGGCTTCCTGGCCGCTGCGGCGGAACATCCAGGACAGGTAGGGGTACAAATTGGTTATCACGAAGCCTTCTCGCACCGCATCATGGGCGGGGCTGACGTCATTCTGGTACCCAGCCGCTTTGAACCGTGCGGCTTAACGCAGTTGTATGGACTGAAGTATGGCACGCTGCCGCTGGTGCGGCGTACCGGTGGGCTGGCGGATACGGTCTCTGACAGTTCGCTGGAAAACCTGGCGGACGGTATCGCCAGTGGGTTTGTGTTTGAAGACAGTAATGCCTGGTCGCTGCTACGCGCGATCCGGCGTGCTTTCGTATTGTGGTCCCGGCCTTCGCTTTGGCGGTTTGTACAACGCCAGGCCATGACCATGGATTTTAGCTGGCAAGTCGCGGCGAAGTCTTACCGCGAGCTTTACTACCGCTTGAAATAGATATCCAGGAATCACCTATATGAACGCTCCATTTACTTATGCATCGCCCACACTCAGCGTCGAGGCACTTAAACATTCTATTGCCTACAAACTGATGTTCACGATTGGTAAGGACCCGGTCATTGCCAACAAACATGAGTGGCTGAACGCCACGTTATTCGCGGTGCGCGATCGTCTCGTGGAGCGCTGGCTGCGTTCTAACCGTGCGCAATTATCCCAGGAAACCCGTCAGGTTTATTATCTGTCAATGGAGTTTCTGATTGGGCGCACGCTTTCCAATGCGCTGTTATCGTTGGGGATTTACGACGATGTTAAAAGTGCGCTGGAAGGTATGGGATTAGATCTGGAAGATCTGATCGACGAAGAGAATGACCCCGGTCTCGGTAACGGTGGCCTCGGACGCCTGGCAGCCTGCTTCCTCGACTCACTGGCAACGCTGGGTCTGCCCGGACGTGGTTACGGTATCCGTTATGACTATGGCATGTTTAAACAGAACATTGTCGATGGTCGACAAAAAGAGTCCCCGGACTATTGGCTGGAATACGGTAACCCGTGGGAATTCAAACGCCACAACACGCGCTACAAAGTGCGCTTTGGCGGCCGCGTGCAGATGGAAGGCAAGAAAACGCGTTGGATTGAGACCGAAGAGATCCTCGCAGTGGCCTACGACCAGATTATCCCCGGTTATGACACTGACGCTACGAATACGCTGCGCTTGTGGAATGCCCAGGCCAGTAGCGAAATCAACCTCGGTAAATTTAACCAGGGCGACTACTTTGCGGCGGTGGAAGATAAAAACCACTCCGAGAACGTCTCCCGTGTACTGTATCCGGATGACTCTACCTATTCGGGACGCGAGCTGCGGTTGCGCCAGGAGTATTTCCTCGTCTCCTCAACGGTGCAGGACATCCTGAACCGTCATTATCAACTGCATAAAACCTACGACAACCTGGCCGATAAAATCGCCATTCACCTTAACGATACCCACCCGGTGCTGTCGATCCCAGAGCTGATGCGCCTGCTGATCGATGAACACAAATTCAGTTGGGACGATGCGTTTGAGGTGTGCTGTCAGGTTTTCTCGTATACCAACCACACTTTGATGAGCGAAGCGCTGGAGACCTGGCCGGTGGATATGCTGGGCAAAATCCTGCCGCGCCATCTGCAAATCATTTTTGAGATTAACGATTACTTCCTGAAGACGTTGCAGGAGCAGTATCCGAACGATACCGGTCTGCTGGGACGGACGTCGATTATCGATGAATCTAACGGTCGTCGTGTGCGTATGGCATGGCTGGCGGTCGTGGTGAGCCACAAAGTTAATGGTGTGTCTGAACTGCACTCCAACCTGATGGTGCAGTCGCTGTTTGCTGACTTTGCGAAGATTTTCCCGACGCGTTTTTGTAACGTGACCAACGGCGTGACGCCGCGTCGCTGGCTGGCGTTGGCGAACCCATCGCTTTCTGACGTACTGGATGAGAACATTGGCCGCACCTGGCGAACCGATCTCAGCCAGCTCAGCGAACTTGAGCAGCACTGTGATTTCCCGTTAGTGAATCAGGCTGTGCGTCGTGCGAAGCTCGAGAACAAAAAGCGACTGGCAACGCTCATTGCCCAGCAGCTGAACGTGGTAGTGAACCCGAAATCGCTGTTTGATGTTCAGATTAAGCGTATTCACGAGTACAAACGTCAGCTAATGAATGTGCTGCATGTGATCACCCGCTACAACCGTATTAAGGCCGATCCGGACGCCGAGTGGGTGCCGCGCGTGAATATCTTCGCGGGTAAAGCGGCTTCAGCCTATTACATGGCGAAGCACATCATTCATTTGATCAACGATGTCGCGAAGGTGATCAACAACGATCCACAAATTGGCGATAAATTGAAGGTCGTGTTTATCCCCAACTACAGCGTCAGTCTGGCGCAGGTGATTATTCCTGCCGCCGATCTGTCTGAGCAGATTTCGCTGGCCGGGACCGAAGCCTCTGGGACCAGTAATATGAAATTTGCGCTCAACGGTGCGCTGACCATCGGGACGCTGGATGGTGCCAACGTTGAAATGCTGGAACATGTGGGTGCGGAGAATATCTTTATCTTTGGTAATACGGCGGAAGAGGTCGAGGCTTTACGTAGCCAGGGCTACAAGCCGCGTGAGTATTACGAGAAAGACGAAGAGCTGCATCAGGTATTGACGCAGATCGGCAGCGGCGTGTTCAGCCCTGAAGAGCCGGGACGCTACCGTGATTTGGTCGATTCATTGATCAACTTTGGCGACCACTATCAGGTGCTGGCGGATTATCGCAGCTATGTCGATTGCCAGGATAAGGTTGATGAGCTGTATCGCCATCCGGAGGAGTGGACCACGAAGTCGATGATTAATATCGCCAACATGGGGTACTTCTCATCGGACAGAACGATCAAAGAGTATGCCGAAAACATCTGGCATATTGATTCGGTGCGGTTATAACACACGAGGCCGGGGGCGCTGCGCTTGCCCGGCCTACGTTTATGCACTTTTGAAGGCCGGATAAGGCGTTAGCCGCCATCCGGCATTTTTATCAGGAGGCCAGCGACAGCTGGTGCTTCTCGACATATTCCGTCAGCCACTGGGTCATGCGGGACTGCTGTTCTGCATTCAGCCACATGCCTTCTTTCGTACGACGCCACAGCGCATCTTCCGCGCGGCGCACCCATTCGTGCTCGACCAGATACTTCAGCTCGGCTTCATAGAACTCATGGCCGAAGTCTTCGCCTAACTCAGCAATTGACGTGGCGTCGCCGATAATCCATTCAGTATTGCTGCCGTAGGTACGTGAATAATGGCGTGCCAGCGATTCGGTCAGGAATGGATAGCGACGGCGCAGTTTTGCTGCGTAATCTTCGCGATCGCCGCCAATATCACCGCCAGGCAGGATGCACTCTTTGGTCCATGCCGGGCCAATGCCCTGATAGTATGACGACAGTTTTTCCATCGCGTGCTCGGCCAGCTTACGATAGGTTGTCAGCTTACCGCCAAACACCGACAACAGCGGAGCTTTGCCGTTTTCGTCGTGGATGTCCAGCGTGTAATCACGAGTAATAGCCTGCGGCGAGTCGGACTCGTCATCACATAGCGGACGCACGCCCGAGTAGGTCCAGACGATATCGTCCCGGCCAAGCTGTTTCTTAAAGTGCGCGTTGTAGACCTTCAGCAGGTAATTGATTTCGCTCTCATCAATTTTCACCGCTTTCGGGTCGCCTTTGTATTCGACGTCAGTCGTCCCGATGATCGAGAATTCGTCCATCCATGGGATAACAAACACAATACGTTTATCTTCGTTTTGCAGAATATAAGCTTGTTTCTGGGTATGTACGCGCGGCACCACGATGTGGCTACCTTTAATCAGGCGAATACCGTACGGTGACGGTAGATGCATGCCATCGTCGAAGAACTCTTTCACCCACGGTCCGGTGGCGTTGACCAGACCACGCGCCTGCCAGGTGTGCTTTTTACCGGTATCGATATCTTCGGCTTCAACTATCCACAGGCCATTCTCACGGCGAGCGGAGGTGGCACGGGTGCGGGTTAATACTTCACCGCCTTTGCGTACGACCATTTGGGCGTTTGCCAAAACCAGACGCGCATCGTCTACCCAGCAGTCAGAATATTCGAAACCGCGCACAATCTCAGGTTTCATTACGGAATCCGCGCCAAAACGCAAACCGGTAGAGCTCGGCAAACTGGTGCGTTTGCCCAGATGATCGTACATAAACAAACCAATACGGATCATCCATGCCGGACGCAGGTGCGGGCGATGGGGCAGACGGAAGCGCATCGGGAAGGCGATATGCGGTGCCATTTTCAACAGCACTTCACGTTCTGCCAGCGCCTCGCTCACCAGGCGGAATTCGTAGTGTTCCAGGTAGCGCAGGCCACCGTGGATGAGTTTGGAGCTGGCGGAGGAGGTGGCGCAGGCTAAATCCTGAGCTTCCAGCATCAGCACGGATAAACCGCGTCCAGCGGCATCTGCCGCGATACCGGCACCGTTAATGCCTCCACCTATCACAATCAGATCTTTGGTTTCCATGCTGGCCTCTCGCACTTTCGTTATAGCTCATTAATGTTCGTTATCGAGCATAATAGCAAAGAATCGCGCCATTGGTAACATCGGATAAACAATTTACAGTGATACATATAACATTATGGCGTTTACCTGCTCAGGCAACGTACACTGGAGGGTAATATTGGTTACCTGCCAGAATATAAGTAGAACTTAACAAGAGAACGCCATGGATCAGTTTGAGTGTATTAATGTCGAAGAAGCCCATCAGAAACTACTGCACGGAATGGCGGTGCTGGTGGACATCCGCGATCCGCAAAGCTATGCGATGGGCCACGCGCCGCAGGCCTTTCATCTGACGAACGACACGTTGGGGACGTTTATGCGTGACCATGATTTTGATACTGCCGTAATGGTGATGTGTTACCACGGCAACAGCAGTAAAGGCGCGGCGCAGTATCTCCTCCAGCAGGGCTATGACGCGGTTTACAGCGTTGACGGCGGCTTCGACGCCTGGCATCGACATTTTCCTGCAGAAGTGACATACGGTTCGTAAGCTAACAAAGATGCAGCCTGAAACGGACAGGATATATATACTGTCCTCTTTTGTGTGGAATAAGCGACAGCAATAATGTTGATGATTACCTCTTTTGCTAACCCCCGCGTGGCGCAGGCATTTGTTGATTATATGGCGACACAGGGCGTTATCCTGACGATTCAACAACATCAGCAAACGGATGTCTGGCTGGCGGATGAGTCCCAGGCTGAACGCGTGCGTGCTGAACTGGCGCGATTTCTCGATAACCCGGGCGATCCGCGTTACCTCGCGGCCAGTTGGCAGTCAGGTCATACCGACAGCGGTCTGCGCTATCAACGTTATCCGTTTCTGGCCACATTGCGCGAACGTGCCGGCCCGGTAACCTGGGCGGTAATGGCGGCGTGTGTGTTGGTGTTTATCGCGATGAATGTGCTGGGCGACCAGGCGGTAATGCTCTGGCTGGCCTGGCCGTTCGATCCTTCGCTGAAATTTGAGTTTTGGCGTTATTTCACCCACGCTTTTATGCACTTCTCGCTGATGCACATTTTGTTCAACCTGCTGTGGTGGTGGTATCTCGGCGGTGCGGTTGAAAAGCGCCTGGGCAGCGGAAAGCTGATTGTCATTACTGTGATCAGCGCCTTGCTGAGCGGTTATGTGCAGCAGAAATTTAGCGGCCCGTGGTTTGGCGGGCTGTCTGGCGTGGTATATGCGCTGATGGGCTACGTGTGGTTGCGCGGCGAGCGCGATCCGCAAAGCGGTATTTTCCTGCAGCGTGGTTTGATTATCTTTGCCTTGATCTGGATTGTTGCCGGCTGGTTTGATCTGTTCGGCATGTCGATGGCGAACGGCGCACATATCGCCGGGCTGGCCGTGGGTCTGGCAATGGCGTTTGCCGATACACTTAATGTGCGAAAACGAACTTGATGCAAGTTTTGTGGTGCCGGAAGGCGGTGTGCGTTTGGACCAATTTGTAGGCCGGATAAGCGTCAGCGCATCCGGAAAAATTCCAGGGAACAATAATGAAGCAAACACAACGACATGACGCGATCATTGAGCTGGTAAAAAAACAGGGATACGTCAGTACCGAGGAGCTGGTGGAGCATTTCTCCGTCAGTCCGCAGACGATTCGCCGGGATCTGAATGACCTGGCCGATCAAAACATGATTTTGCGTCACCACGGCGGCGCGGCGTTGCCATCCAGCTCGGTCAATACCCCATGGCATGATCGTAAAGCGACGCAGACGGCGGAAAAAGAGCGCATTGCGCGCAAAGTTGCCACGCAGATCCCTAACGGTTCAACGCTGTTTATTGATATTGGCACCACACCGGAAGCGGTGGCGCATGCGCTGCTTAATCACAGCAACTTACGCATCGTGACCAATAACCTCAATGTGGCAAACACGCTGATGGCGAAAGAGGATTTTCGCATTATTCTGGCCGGGGGCGAACTGCGTAGTCGTGACGGCGGCATTATGGGCGAAGCGACTCTCGACTTTATTTCCCAGTTCCGTCTGGACTTCGGCATCCTGGGGATCAGCGGCATCGACAGCGATGGCTCCCTGCTGGAGTTTGATTATCACGAAGTGCGCACCAAACGCGCGATCATTGAGAATTCACGTCACGTCATGCTGGTGGTGGATCACTCGAAGTTCGGACGTAACGCGATGGTGAATATGGGCAGTATCAGCATGGTGGATGCTGTGTATACCGACACGCTACCGCCAGCCAGTGTGATGCAGGTTATTGCCGACCACCATATTCAGTTAGAGCTGTGTTAAGTTAATTCCAGGCCTGATAAGCGTAGCGCATCAGGCATTAACTATACCCCATAGCCCATCATCTTCAGCAGTTTCTGCGCATGCTGCACCGCATCCTGGCGGTGGGCGACGCCGAGCTTTTGGTACAAATTGCGGATGTGCGTCTTAATGGTCGTGGCCGCAACGGCCAGCTCACCGGCGATCTGCTCGTTGCTGTAGCCCGAATAAATGAGTCCCAGAACCTGCCATTCGCGCTGGGTCAGCGGGCTGGTGCGGATAAGCTCCGGCACTTCCGGATGGGTAAGCAGACGCTCAACGAATCCTTCATCAAAGTGGGCGAATTTATGGCGGTGGTGCTGGTTAATCTCCCGCAAAACGCGCTGGGCGCGGTGCTGGTCGAGTTCTGGCAGCGTATTGAGCTGAATCAGTTGGCGCAACTGCTGCGCCATCGCCTCACCTTCGATAACAAAGTGGCTGATAAATCCGGTGCGGTTGGCCAATTGCAGCGCTTCCAGTAAGACGCGCTGCGCGTCATTTTTGCGTCCGGCCTGCCAGTACAGCTGATTAAGCAGCAACAGGTTACGGTTCAGATCGCTCATCAGGCGCAGGTTACGCGCATTTTCATTTAACTCTTCCAGCACGATTTCCGCCGGTTCAAACTCACCCAGCAGGATCTGCGCACGAGCGATGTTGCGCCACTGACTTTGCAGGAAGTGGTTATTGGCGAACTCCGGCTTCGGCGTGTGGCGCAGCCAGTTGGCGGCTGATTTTTTATCGCCTACCATTTGCCAGTAAATCACCCGTACCTTATCGGCGTTCGAGATCCAGTCGCTATGATAGCGGCCATTGCCCAATAAGTTTTCCAAACGGTTGAGTAGGCTACGCGCGTTGTCTAAATCGCCCCGGGCCAGCGAACACTGAATCAGCAGCGCCAGGCACTGTAGCTGTTGCTGTGGCTGGAATGTGGAAAGTAACTCAATGCCCGCGCGGGCAGACGCTTCGGCTTCGTCCAGACGTGCCCATGCCCACAGGAGTTGCGCGCGAATGCGCACCAGGAACTCGTGCATCGGCAACTGTTCCAGGTGCTGCTCTTTGATCAGTTGGAACGCCTTTTCCTGCGTCTCCCAGGCCGCCTGTAAAAAACCCTGGGCAAATAAAATTTCGCTTTGCTGGATCAGACTCCACAGCGCGTAATGCCAGACATCATGATGGCGCGCCATTTGCTCGGTTTGCTGCATCAACGCCAGTGAACGCGTGAGATCACCCTTACAATGCAGGACTTCACCATGCACCGAGGTGGCGACGATACGGCTATAGAACCAGGCGATGGGTAATTCATCCAGCGCCAGTTTTGCCAGACGTTCTGCTTCGTCAGGGTTACCGTCGTTAATCGCTACCTGTGCCCGCAGCGCGTTAAATTCAGCGTACAGCGTCGGCTCCATGTCGCCTTTCATCTCTTGTTCCGCACGGGCCAGCAGGGTATTAACCTCGCTGTAGCGGTGCTGGCTTTGCATCAGCCAGGCTTGCAGCAGAACCAGACGCGGATTTTCCAGTAGGCTTTCCCACGGCAGGGCTTTCAGCGACTCTTCCAATAGCGCCAGTTCGCTGTGGTTAAACAGGCCCCACGCATGGTTAAGCAGGATATCGCGTAGCATGTGGGCATCGCCTGCCGCCAACGCGTGGTGGATAGCTTCGCTAGGGAAACCCTGCGCCATCCAGCTTTCTGCGGCGGCGCGGTGTATTTCAGGCAGCTCGCTCGCCAGTTCCCACTGGCAACGCTGGCGTAAAAAGCTGCCAAACAGTGGGTGATAACTGAACCACTCGCCGACGTCATCCATCCGCTGCAGAAATAACCCCTGCCGCTCAATTTCCTCAAGTCGCATTTGCCCGTTTTCTTCGCCGGTCACCCGAACGATCAGCGCATCGTTCATCGAACGCAGGATGGCGCTTTTTAGCAGAAAGTGACGGGTGCCGAGGTCAACGCTGTCCAGCACTTCATCCACCAGGTAGTCGGATAAATGGCTGGCGTTGATTCCGGCGAGGCGTCGTGCCGACTGGTGCGCAGAGTTATTGTTCTGGCGAGCGGAAAGAGCAATCAGTTGTAACGCAGTAGCCCAGCCAGCAACGTCATCGCACATCCGGCTGCTTTCAGCTGCTTCAATAGGGGAGGATAAACGACGATCGAAAAATTGTTTCGCTTCCTGATGGTTAAAGGCCAGCTGTTGACTGCCTATCTCCAGCAGTTGATCGCGCACCCGCAGGTTGGCAATACCCAACTGCGGCAGGTTGCGCGACAGCACGACCAGCGTGAGGTTCTCAGGCTGATGACGCAGGAAGAAACGCATCGCTTCGTGAATGGCCGGATTAGAGATCAGATGATAATCATCTACTACCAGGTAGAGCGGGCGGTGCCACTCGGCCAGTTCGATAAATAGCTGGGCAAACAGTGACGTCAGGCTGGCGTACTGACGTTTTTGCACCATTGCTTCACTGGTGGTGCAGTGTCCACCTGTTGCCTGTTGGATAGCGGCGATCAGATAGCTGGCAAAGCGCTCCTGTTGGTTATCGCCTTCATCCAGAGAGTACCAACCTAACTCGGTCTTCCCCGCCGCCCATTGTGAAACAAGCGTTGTTTTTCCATAACCAGCAGGACTTGTGATCAGGGCGAGCCTGAAATTGTTCGCGCCGGAAAGTTTAGCCAACAGGCGCTCACGAACCACCGTATGGTCGAGTCGAACCGGACGACTTAATTTAGACGGAATCAACATAAGTTAGTCACTTCACTGTGTGAAAATAGGGAAGAATGATTTTTTTTGCGCTTCGTAATTAATAGATATAAGGTCGGCCAGATTAAGATTTATTGCAAGTTATGTCCGGGATTGGACTGTCTTATTTTGCGCTATGTCACAAATTCTTAAGATGATAGACACCTACTGAAACCGGTGTCAGGATGCGCGGCTGTTGAAGTGTTTGACCAAGGGCGGCGATTGAACCCCTTCTGACGAAGCATGATTTGCTGTTATAGAATTATCTTAATTGTTACTGTTGGTGATAATTTTTAATGTAAATCATTGGTGACTATAGATTTTGCAGAGTTCTATACTCATTTTCTTTGAAAATAACGATTCAATTCCTTAAATTAATAAAAGTATGATGAATCCGTTACCACAAGCCACGTTTATCTACGATAGTTTTACACAGTTCGATATCTGTAACGTAGAAATCCTGAAGCTTCTTCTGGGGGCAGGATGTGTATGATAATCCAAGCAATAAAAAGGGAATAAGACAGTTAGCAATAATGCCTATGAGAAAGGAAATTACTACAATCATTGTCATCCATAACTCTATTGTAGTGGGCAGTTTTTTCAAACGACCTTCCTTACTAAATAATGCGAAAACAGAAAGTATTGAAAATAGAAATATTGTTGGTATTCCTCCTACTATTGCGCATGTATTTTTGTTATAGGAAATTACATCACCCATTCTAATTAGTGAAAGAAAATTTTCCATTATGCTCCCAGTGAATATCATATAAAGGAGACTACAGAAAAAAATAGTAAGAGAGAAAGATATCAGGCGCAAATGGAGCTTAGTCATTCGCTTTCCTTAAAAAGAGTAAAAATAAGGACTATTAAAACCATAATTTTCATATTTACTATGGTGAAGATAGTCGCGAAGTTTGTTCTTTAATGAAACTGATAGCCCTATTTTATCGTCCAGGTCATTTAATTCATAGTTGAAAAATAACCCTACGATAATAATACCAAGAGTCGTGATTACTACAGGAACACTAAATATTGCCAATACTCCAGTAACCATCACTCCAATCACTACTCCCGATACCACCGCTTTTGCTGCATCCATTGAGATATCTACCAAAAAATCCACCAGATCATAATCGGACTTAAAGATCAGTTCGATTGCCCGCCAGGCAAGTGAGAAGTAAATGCAATATTTGACGCCATTTCTAAGGCTGTTATAAAGCCCACGTTTACCCAATGCCATTTCCAGCATCTGTGGATGGCTTGCTCCGTAGCGGGTTCCGTTAAGAATCCGGCGCAGGGCGGGATACCCGGTAATTTTGATATAGGTTTTACCGCCGATTTTGTATTCAATAGCTTTAATGCGGATTGCACTGAAATTAAAGACCAACTCCTGTGCGGAATTGTAATAGGTAGTAAGCTTAGAGAGACTGCGGAAGCCATCCAGGCCATCTTTGAAGTTGCCGGGTGCTGCGCGGTAGGAAAAAAATTTATCCACTCCGCCGATTAAATCGTCCGTCACCTGCTGTGCTTCTTCGAGAGTGAGCAGAAGGATGTGATGACTTTGCGTGATAAATGAGCCATCCATAAAGGCCATATCGCGCTGCACAGGGTTCATGGTATGCCAGCTATTAAAATCTCTTGCCTGCGGTCGTTCGTCCCGAAACCTGAGTGAGTTGCCATTTAACATGGAGTTACGTTTACGCATGATTTTTCCTTATCAAGAGATGTCTGGCGTCAGAAAGTTCGTTCACTCCACAAACTATAAGCGCTGGTACTTGCCATGCAGTGTTCCCAACTAATCGATTCATAAATAAAGGAAACGCGTTCTTGTGCTTCGTTTCCGTTTTCAATGATATTGTGAGGGACTATTAATTTAATGTTTGATATATGTGCTTTGAATAATTTAATTTTATAATAGACTTCTTGCATTCCTGTTGGTGTGGTTCGATAGAGGAATATTTCGCACTCCAGCGTTTCGTTATCGTTGATCGCTTTGTTCAGCAAAGGGGACGAACGATCAACAGGTTTGATAATCTGGAGTTCGTGGTGATTAACGTTCTGCTGACGCGTTGTTTCATGTTCAAGTCCATAAATCATAATTTGGTTGAGATGGTTTGTCTGAGACTTATTTCCTATAGAGTACCTGGAGCCGCAGTTTTCGGAAATATTACCCTGTAATTCACCTTTCAGAGTAATCCAAGATAAATTTGCCATATATATCCTTGGGTAGTATTTGTTTGATTTATTTTTATGTCGAAGATTTATCTCAGTGTGCTCTTGAATTATTTTAATTTCAACCGTTTTGTTATTTTTAAAATAACGGCTGTAGTAATTGTTGTAAAAGTTATAATTATTAATTTGTCATCTCGTCTTGCAAGGTATTATGCTGATTCTTGTCAAACTAGGTGAGGCGTCTCAGGTACAGTGCACTGCGAAGTCAGTCGATTTATTGGCGTAGTTGGTAATAATAAAGTGGCGGCGATCACACTTTTATGCTCATCCCCGCCCCTCCTCCCTCCCTAATCCGTGCCAGGATGAGGAAGGTCAACAACGAGCCTGGCAAACTAGCGATAACGTTGTTTTATTACCTAAGGACCTGGAATCCCTATGTCACAGCCAACCTTCAACAAAGATCAATTTCAGGCAGCCCTGACGCGTCAGTGGCAGCGTTTCGGTTTACTGTCGGCTCACGAAATGACGTCGCGCCAGTGGTGGCAGGCAGTGAGTGGGGCGTTGGCTGAGTTACTCAGCGCCCAGCCAGCGGTGAAACCGGCAAAAAATCAGCGCCATGTTAACTATATCTCGATGGAGTTTTTGATTGGTCGTCTGACCGGCAACAACTTACTCAATCTGGGCTGGTATCAGGGGGTGAGCGATGAGCTGAAAGCGCACGACATCAACCTGACCGATCTGCTGGAAGAAGAGATCGATCCGGCGTTAGGTAACGGTGGGTTGGGGCGCCTGGCGGCCTGCTTCCTTGATTCGATGGCGACGGTCGGCCAGTCGGCGACGGGCTATGGTCTCAACTACCAGTACGGCCTGTTCCGCCAGTCTTTTGCCGACGGTCAGCAGATGGAAGCCCCGGATGACTGGCATCGCGGTAGCTACCCGTGGTTCCGTCACAACGAGGCGTTGGACGTGCAGGTCGGCATTGGCGGTAAAGTCACCAAAGAGGGACGTTGGGAGCCTGGGTTTACCATCACCGGCCAGGCCTGGGATCTGCCGGTTCTCGGCTACCGTAACGGCGTGGCGCAACCGCTGCGTCTGTGGCAGGCCAGCCACGCGCATCCGTTTAACCTGACCAAATTTAATGACGGCGATTTCCTGCGTGCTGAGCAGCAGGGCATCGACGCCGAAAAACTGACCAAAGTGCTGTACCCGAACGATAACCACACCGCGGGTAAAAAGCTGCGCCTGATGCAGCAGTACTTCCAGTGCGCCTGCTCCGTAGCCGACATTTTGCGTCGTCATCATCTGGCCGGGCGTAAGCTGCACGAACTGGCTGATTACGAAGTGATTCAGCTTAATGATACTCACCCGACTATCGCGATCCCTGAGCTGTTGCGTGTGCTGATTGATGAGCACCAGATGAGCTGGGACGATGCGTGGGCCATTACCAGCAAAACCTTCGCTTACACCAACCATACCCTGATGCCGGAAGCGTTAGAGTGCTGGGATGAG
This sequence comes from Citrobacter sp. wls615, assembly GCF_005281355.1. NCBI lineage: Bacteria > Pseudomonadati > Pseudomonadota > Gammaproteobacteria > Enterobacterales > Enterobacteriaceae > Citrobacter > Citrobacter sp. wls615. The sequence goes on from NZ_SZXM01000005.1 coordinate 264,964, forward strand.
AAGTTGGTGAAAGCGCTACTGCCGCGCCACATGCAAATCATCAAAGAGATTAATGACCGCTTTAAGAAACTGGTCGATAAAACCTGGCCGGGTAATGCTGAAGTGTGGGCGAAACTGGCGGTGGTGCATAATAAACAGGTACGTATGGCCAATATGTGTGTGGTCAGCGGTTTTGCGGTTAACGGCGTGGCGGCGCTGCACTCTGATCTGGTGGTGAAAGATCTATTCCCGGAATATCACCAGCTCTGGCCGAACAAATTTCATAACGTCACCAACGGGATTACTCCGCGTCGCTGGATTAAGCAGTGCAACCCGGCGCTTGCCGCACTGCTGGATAAATCGCTGAAAAAAGAGTGGGCCAACGATCTCGACCAGTTGATTAACCTGGAAAAATACGCCGACGACGCGAAGTTCCGTCAGACTTATCGTGACATTAAGCTGGCGAATAAAAAGCGCCTGGCAGAGTTTGTGAAGGTACGGACTGGTATCGAAATCAATCCGCAGGCAATCTTTGATATTCAGATCAAACGCCTGCATGAGTACAAGCGTCAGCATCTGAACTTGCTGCATATTCTGGCGCTGTATAAAGAAATTCGTGAAAACCCGCAGGCGGAACGCGTGCCGCGCGTATTCCTGTTTGGCGCAAAAGCCGCTCCGGGTTACTACCTGGCGAAAAATATTATCTTCGCTATCAACAAGGTGGCGGAAACCATCAATAACGACCCGAAAGTTGGCGACAAGCTGAAAGTTGTCTTCCTGCCTGATTATTGTGTCTCGGCGGCGGAAATGCTGATTCCGGCGGCGGATATCTCTGAGCAGATCTCAACCGCCGGGAAAGAAGCTTCCGGCACCGGTAATATGAAACTGGCGCTGAACGGCGCGTTAACCGTTGGTACGCTGGATGGTGCCAACGTCGAAATCGCCGAGAAGGTGGGTGACGAGAATATCTTTATCTTTGGTCATACCGTGGAAGAGGTGAAAGCGCTGAAAGCGAAAGGCTATGACCCGGTGAAATGGCGTAAGAAAGATAAGGTGCTGGATGCTGTTCTGAAAGAATTGGAAAGCGGGAAATACAGCGACGGCGATAAACATGCCTTTGACCAGATGCTGTACAGTATTGGCAAGCAGGGCGGTGATCCGTATCTGGTCATGGCGGACTTCGCGGCCTACGTTGAAGCCCAGAAGCAGGTTGACGTGTTGTACCGTGACCAGGAAGCCTGGACCCGGGCGGCGATTCTGAATACCGCGCGTTGCGGCATGTTCAGTTCAGATCGCTCTATTCGCGATTATCAGGCTCGTATCTGGCAGGCGAAACGTTAAGGAAGCGCGATGGAAAGCAAACGTCTGGATAATGCCGCGCTGGCGGCGGGGATCAGCCCTAATTACATTAATGCCCACGGTAAACCGCAGTCTATTGGCGCCGAAACCAAGCGGCGTTTGCTTGACGCCATGCATCGCACCACCGCCGCCACGAAGGTGGCGGTGACTCCGGTGCCGAACGTCATGGTTTATACCGCTGGTAAAAAAATGCCGTTGGCGGTTGAGGGAAGTGGAGAGTTTAACTGGCTGCTAACTACCGAAGAGGGTGTACAGCACAAAGGGCATGCCGTCGGCGGTAAATCTTTCAACCTTCCGGCGAAGCTGCCGGAGGGGTATCACACGCTTACCCTGACTCAGGGGGAGTTGCGTGCCCATTGCCGCATCATCGTGGCGCCGAAACGCTGTTATGAACCGCAGGCATTGTTGGCCGGGCAGAAGCTGTGGGGGGCATGCGTTCAGCTTTACACCCTACGTTCAGAAAAAAACTGGGGGATTGGCGACTTTGGCGATCTCCGCGCCATGTTGGTGGATGTGGCACAACGCGGCGGCGCGTTTATCGGCCTGAATCCTATTCATGCGCTGTATCCGGCGAACCCGGAAAGTGCAAGTCCATACAGTCCGTCGTCACGCCGCTGGCTGAATATTATTTATATTGATGTCAATGCAGTAGACGATTTCCACCACAGCAAAGAGGCGCAGGCCTGGTGGCAGAAGCCGGCGACTCAGCAAGCTTTACAACGCGCGCGCGACGCCGTATGGGTGGATTACTCCGCCGTTACCGCGCTGAAAATGACCGCGCTACGGATGGCGTGGAAAAGCTTCTCTGCGCGCGATGATGAGCAAATGGCGGCATTTCGCCAGTTTGTGGCTCAGGAAGGCGATAGCCTGTACTGGCAGGCGGCATTTGACGCTCTGCATGCGCATCAGGTGAAAGAAGACGCCTTGCGCTGGGGCTGGCCGGTGTGGCCAGAGGCTTTCCAGTCGGTGGACTCGCCAGAGGTCAAACAGTTCTGCGAAGCGCATCGTGATGACGTGGACTTCTACCTGTGGCTTCAGTGGCTGGCGTATACCCAGTTCGCTGACTGCTGGAAAACCAGCCAGGGCTTTGCGATGCCTGTCGGGCTGTATCGCGACCTGGCGGTTGGCGTGGCTGAAGGCGGGGCGGAAACCTGGTGCGACCGCGAGCTGTACTGCCTGAAAGCCTCGGTTGGCGCGCCGCCGGATATTCTCGGTCCGCTGGGGCAAAACTGGGGGCTGCCGCCGATGGATCCGCACATCATCACGGCACGTGCTTACGAACCGTTTATCGAACTGCTGCGCGCCAATATGCAGAACTGCGGTGCGCTGCGTATCGACCATGTTATGTCGATGCTGCGTCTGTGGTGGATCCCTTACGGTGAAACGGCCGATCACGGTGCCTACGTGCATTATCCGGTCGACGACCTGCTTTCAATTCTGGCACTGGAAAGTAAACGTCATCACTGCATGGTGATTGGTGAAGATTTGGGTACGGTGCCGGTGGAGATCGTCAGCAAGCTGCGCGATAGCGGCGTGTACTCCTACAAAGTGCTTTATTTTGAGAATGACCATGAGAAAAACTTCCGTGCGCCGAAAGCGTACCCGGAACAATCAATGGCAGTCGCGGCGACGCATGACCTTCCTACACTTAAAGGTTATTGGGATAGCGGCGATCTGACGCTGGGTAAAGCGCTGGGGCTATATCCTGATGAAGTCGTACTGCGTGGCTTGTATCAGGACAGAGAACTGGCCAAACAGGGGCTGCTGGACGCGCTGCACAAATATGGTTGTCTGCCAAAACGTGCGGGTCACAAGGCCTCATTGATGTCGATGACGCCGATTCTTAATCGTGGCATGCAACGCTACATCGCTGACAGCAATAGTGCGCTGCTGGGCCTGCAACCGGAGGACTGGTTAGGAATGGCGGATCCGGTCAACATCCCGGGGACCAGCGACCAGTACAAAAACTGGCGGCGTAAGCTCACCGCCACGTTGGAGCAGATGTTTGCCGATGACGGGGTGAACAAGCTGATTAAGGATTTGGATAAGCGCCGCAAAGCCGCTGCGAAGAAGAAGTAAAAAAGCCGGGGATTTCCCCGGCTTTTTTGTCTGGGATATGTAGGGGTTAAACCACCATACCCAGTAGCAGACAACCCACCAGACCGCAGACGGAGATAATGGTCTCCAGCATTGACCATGACTTGATGGTCTCACCGATAGTCAGGTTGAAGTACTCCTTGAACAGCCAGAAGCCAGGATCGTTCACGTGGGAGAAAATGACGGAACCGGAACCGACTGCAATAACCATCAGCTCAGGGCTTACGCCGGTTGTCGCAATCAGCGGCGCCACAATCCCACCTGCGGTGATAGCTGCAACGGTCGCGGAACCCAGCGCGATACGCAGTACCGCAGCGATAGACCATGCCATCAGCAGCGGAGAAACGTTCGAACCGTGCATCATTGAAGCGATGTATTTGTCCACGCCGCTATCAACCAGAACCTGTTTGAAAGCACCGCCACCACCGATGATTAACAGCATCATCGCGATGATTTTGATTGAGGACACCAGCGTGTCGTTAATCTGATCCATCGAACGTCCACGGTTCAGACCAAAAGTGAACATCGCAATCAGCACCGCGATAAGCGTAGCCATGACCGGGTCGCCAAGGAATTCTGCCACCGTCAGGAAAGCATGACCTTTTGGCAGAATCATCTCCGCGACGGCGCGCATCGCCATCAGGATAACCGGAACCAGAGAGGTCCAGACGCTGACGCCAAAGCCTGGCATCTCTTCTTCAGTGAAGGTTTTTGCGCTGTATAAACCTTCCGGGATTGGCTTATCGATGCCTTTCAGGAAGCGCGCGTACACCGGACCGGCGAGAATCACAGTCGGGATGGCCAGAATCGTACCAAACAGCAGGGTTTTGCCCATATCTGCGTGGAAAATGGTGGCGATAGCAGTCGGACCCGGGTGCGGCGGCAGGAAGCCGTGCGTGACGGACAGCGCAGCAGCCATCGGTACGCCGACGTACAGCAGCGGGATATTTGCGGCTGCGGCAATCGTGAACACCAGCGGCAGCATCAGTACGAAGCCGACTTCGTAGAACAGGGCGAAACCGACGGTGAAACCGGTTAATACCACCGCCCACTGAATGTGTTTTTTGCCGAATTTAGCAATCAGCGTGGTAGCGATGCGCTGTGCGCCACCGCAGTCCGCCAGCATTTTGCCCAGCATGGCGCCAAAACCCATAATCAGGGCGAGGCTGCCAAGGGTTCCGCCGACGCCGGCTTTAATCGAACCGATGACTTTATCCAGTGGCATCCCTTGCATCAATCCGACAGCAAGCGCCACCAGGACGAGAGCGATGAAGCCGTTCATTTTGAAACGGATCATCAGGAGGAGTAACAAGATTACACCGATAGCAACGATGACTAATGGCATGATTTACCTGGCCTTTACTTTGTTATGGGTAACGTCAGTGTTTAGATGACAAATTCCGATTGTCCCGACCGGGAACAGAGTATTTACAGCACCAATGCTGATTACCTTCAAAACTAATCAGTTTAGCTGGCTATTATGTGTGTGTTAGGTGCTGATACGAATGATACGGGTAACATGCAGCGCTTGAAAATCACCTGGGCAGGCAAAATTTAAATTATGAGAGGCTGGTCAAATTATGCAGGGGATTGTTGCAGGGCATAGGCAGAGAAATGCAGGGTTGTAGGCCGTTACGCTGCCATTCGGCAGCAATGCCCGATAGCGACGCGGGTGCGTCTTATCGGGCCTACGGCAACGCTACAGCTTAGGGCTTAGTAGTAAGAGTGCTCACCGCGCTGGTGTTCGGTTAAATCGCGAACGCCTTTCAGTTCAGGGAATTCAGCCAGCAGCTGTTTCTCGATACCTTCTTTCAGCGTTACATCTACCATTGAACAGCCGTTACAGCCGCCGCCAAATTGCAGAATGGCGTAGCCTTCATCGGTGATCTCCATCAGAGAGACACGGCCGCCATGGCCTGCCAGCTGTGGGTTGATCTGCGATTGCAGCATGTACTCTACGCGTTCCATCAGCGGCGCATCATCGGCAACTTTACGCATTTTGGCGTTTGGCGCTTTCAGCGTCAGCTGGGAGCCTAACTGGTCGGTAACGAAATCGATTTCTGCATCTTCCAGATACGGTGCGCTCAGTTCATCAACATATGCGGTCAGCAGGTCAAATTTAATGGCGGTGTCGGTTGCTTCCACGGCGTCTGGCGGACAATAAGAAACGCCGCATTCAGCGTTAGGCGTGCCGGGATTAATCACAAATACGCGAATTTGTGTCCCTTCTTCCTGATTTGCCAGCAGTTTGGCAAAGTGCGCTTGTGCAGCATCGGAAATATGGATCATAGTAATGGCCTAATAGTTGACTATTTTACTTGGTTATAATACGCCCATCATCGAGGCTCTACAAGGTTCGACACAGGCACCATACCTGGACAGTCGCCGCGCCGTTGCGCAAAAGCAGCTGCGCGATTTCCGCGACGGTACTTCCGGTAGTGACGACATCATCCACAATAACCATATGGAGTCCCTGCACTGGCAATTCAAGGCGAAAGGCATTTTTCAGGTTACGTTTGCGTAATCTGGCGCTGAGATGGTGTTGTGTAGCGGTGGCCCGAACCCGTGTGATGGCCTGCCTGTCCCAGTCGCAGCCAAGCCAGTGTGCCAAAGGGCGACACAGTAAGTCGCTCTGATTAAATCCTCTGCGCCAGTGTCGACGTTGCCAGAGCGGGACGCTAACGATCCTGTCCGGCAGAGGAAGACCGCTGACGCGCCGGGCCTGTAATACCTCCAGCAACAGTAAACGTGAAAGGGCAATGGCCATTTCGCTGCGGCGTGAAAACTTAAACTGGTGGATAAGTCCGCTCAGCGGAGGAATATAGTCACTGACGGCGATCAGACGCTGCCACGGCGGGGGTTTTTGCAGGCAACGGCCGCAGGGAAGCGAAGGATGCGCGGCAGGTAGTCCGCATTGAGGACATCGGCTGAGGGGGGGACGCGTTGCCCGCGAGCAAACCGAACAGATCCCCCAGTGCCCCAACGTCAACGGCATTCGGCATAGCCAGCACAATCCTGGTACTGTTAGCATAGATGCATCCTTTCAGGCTAAAAGAGAACAATAACTGATGAATGACATCTGGTGGCAGACCCAGGGTTCGGGAAATTGCCATCTTGTGCTGCTGCACGGATGGGGACTGAATGCGGAAGTATGGCATTGCATAAGTGAGGAACTGAGCTCGCATTTTACGCTGCACCTTGTCGACTTGCCGGGATTTGGTCGCAGTCAGGGTTTCGGCGCAATGTCGCTGGAAGAGATGGCTGAACGGGTATTAAGACAGGCGCCGGAGAACGCTATCTGGCTCGGCTGGAGTCTTGGCGGGCTGGTCGCAAGTCAGGTGGCGTTAACGCACCCTGAGCGTGTTCAGGCGTTGGTGACCGTCGCGTCTTCACCTTGCTTTAGCGCGCGCGCTGAATGGCCGGGCATTAAGCCGGAAGTGCTGGCAGGTTTCCAGCAGCAACTGAGTGAAGATTTTCATCGTACAGTGGAGCGTTTTCTGGCATTGCAAACGATGGGCACGGAAACCGCGCGTCAGGATGCGCGGGCGCTGAAGAAAACGGTGCTGGCTTTACCCATGCCGAAAGTCGAGGTGCTTAATGGCGGACTGGAGATCCTGAAAACAGTCGATCTGCGTGAGCCGTTATGCTCGGTGGATAAGCCTTTCCTGCGGATGTACGGTTATCTTGATGGTTTGGTTCCGCGCAAAGTCGTCCCGATGCTGGATACCCTGTGGCCACTGAGCGAGTCGTTGGTGTTTGCCAAAGCCGCGCATGCGCCGTTTATCTCACATCCAACGGAGTTCTGCTCAGCGCTGGTGGCGTTAAAACAGCGGCTATAAATCCACTGTTTTGCCCGGTAGAATCATGCTGCCGGGCTGGGGATTAATGGCTGCACGTAGCCAGATCCTCAGCAGTCAGGCCGGTGATTCTGCAGATAGTCAGCGGGTCTATGCCATCAGCCTGCATGGTTGTTGCAATGCGCAGAGCTTCCTCACGTTTGCCTTGTTGCATACCCTCTTGTAATCCCTCTCGTAACCCTTTCCTGTGACCTTCCTGAAAACCATTAAGGTGCCCTTCCTGACGTAATCTTTCGGCAATAGTCATCAACTTTTCCTTGTGTTGAGGTAAACGTTCGGCGACCTGGTGAATAAATTCGCTAAAACGCGCGGTGTCCCCGGCCTGCATCAGGTAATTAAACAGGGCTTTCAACTGGTTGTCATTAGCGTGTCCTTTAACAAGCAGGATGGCGAGTTTTTCTACTAACCCCATCAAATCGCGTTTACGAATATGTTTTTGGATGAGCTCCAGCAGCGCCATCCGGCGGTGCTGCATGATCTCGTCATCGGGCACAACGGTGATATCGACCAATGGAAATGCCGTGGTATAAAGTGCTCTGGCTGCCTCCGGGTCGTCAAATTCGTCCAGCCAGCAGAGTGAATATGGATATGGGCTGACGGTACCATGATAAAAAAGTATGGGGATCACCAACGGTAGTTTCTTATGGCCCGCGTCCAGATGTCGCTGCATTACGGCAATGGCATAGCGCATGAGGCGAAATGCCATATGAGCATCCGCGGTACTCTGATGTTCAATGATGGTGTAAATGTAGCCATCGCCTTCACGAGTTTTCAGCGACCACAACACGTCTGAATAGTACGCGCGCAAATCATCTTCAATAAAGCTGCCCGATTCCAGTTGTAGTGTGTTCAGATCGCAAAGTGCACGCAAAGAGTCGGGTAGATGAAGTTGCAGAAAATCGCGGGCGGTCGCTGGGTGGTTCAAAAATGTTTTGAAAATCGCGTCATGCGGCGTAGCCGTCGTGTCAGTATTCATGGCGATCCGTCACCTGGGAAATAAGATGACGAGACTCTACTTGCCCGATCGACAGTAATCATCCACGAGTTGATAGTTCTGCGCGGAAGGCTGAGGGATAGATCTGTTTTGCTGAAACAGTGAAATCGTTGTGGGAGCCGTTACGCAAAAAGCCGGATATCAGCATAAACGCTGAATCCGGCAGGAGCGGCACACTAGCGCAAAGCCCACCACTCGCGCAGGCAGGCTTTACCTTCCGGGCAACTCTTGCAGCTTCCGGACAGACACCCATCGGCATCTTCCTGAATCCGCACCGCTTTGCCCATCTTTTCTAACTGATTCAGCATGGCGTCAATCATTGGCTGCGGGGTATGCAGCGTGTGGCTAATTTGCTTTGCCTCCATACGCCCCCGCAGCGCTAGTAAATCACGAACCTGAATAAGTGATGCCATTGTTGACGACCTTAGTGGCAATCGCCAGTGGTACTGGAACAGCAGGAGCTGGCCGTTCTGTTGGTTGATAGCAGTGAGAGATCCACCCGGCTGCGGGCACGGCGTAGCAGACCCAGCAATACGATGTTAAACAGAATGACGGCTAAGATGCACACCAGACTGTAAGTCGGATGCTCTTTGTAGCTGACGGTCTGATAAAACAGCGTTGACAGTGAATAAGCGATGTTCAGGCCCCACAGGATCGAGAAGCCCATCCAGCCACGGCTGGATTCACGTGCGATAGCCCCCATCACTGAAATGCACGGGACATACAGCAGAACGAAAATCAGGTAGCTGTATGCGGCGGCGGCGCTGCCAAATTTCTCGCCCATCACGCCCATTGCGCCTGTAGCCATCTCGCCGTCGCCTTTGCTGGCTTCGATAGGGTTGGCCAGAACGCTCAGGCTGAAGGTGTCTTTCAGGCTTTGCCAGGTTTCATCCACCGCACTGAACAGCTCGTCACCGAGGTGGAAATCTGCAGGATTGAACTCTTCTTCCTGAATATTTTCTGCGGTATAGAGCGTGTTCAGCGTACCGACAACCACTTCTTTCGCCATCGCGCCGGTGAACAGACCTACGGTTGCCTGCCAGTTATCTTCGTGCACGCCGATCGGCTTGAAGACGGGGGTAATGACGCGGCTGACGGAAGCCAGAGCAGAGTCGTTAATGTTATCGACGATTTTCCCGCTCAGCGAGAAGCTGTTAAACGCGCTGAGGAAAATGCTGACGATGATGATGACTTTACCGGCACGCAGCACGAAGCCTTTCAGGCGTTGCCAGGTCTGAATAATCAGGCTCTTGATGTGCGGCACATGGTACACCGGAAGCTCCATCACGAACGGTGTTGCTTCGCCACGCATGATGGTGTGTTTGAGCATCAGACCGGTCAGTACCGCCATAATGATACCCAGTACATACAACGAGAAGACTGCCAGCGCGCCGTTCTGACCAAAGAAAGCCGCGGCAAAGACGGCGAAAATCGCCAGACGTGCGCCGCAGGACATAAACGGCGCCATCATGATGGTCATCAGACGTTCACGTGGGGCATCCAGCGTACGGGCACCCATCACCGACGGTACGTTGCAGCCAAAACCGACTATCAGCGGGACAAACGATTTGCCCGGCAGTCCCAGCGCCTGCATCAGGCGGTCCATCACAAACGCAGCGCGCGCCATGTAACCGGAGTCTTCAAGGAAGGAGAGGAACAGGTACATCATGCCGATTTGCGGTACCAACGGCAGCACGGTGTTAATCCCGCCGCCAAGACCTTGCGCCAGGAAGATAGTCAGCCAGTCCGGGAAGTGCAGCGTATAGCCAATCCATTGAATACCATGAATAAATAGCGCCACGGAACCCACATCGAATAACGGCTGCAGCGCGCCGCCAATGTTAATGGCGAGCAGGAACATCAGGTACATCACGAACAGGAAAATTGGCAGCCCAAGGAAACGGTTGAGGACAATTTTATCCACCGCGGTAGTGAAACGGCTCGGCTCTGCCGTCAGGGTATTACTGACGGTATCGCAGATTGCGGCGATGCATTGGTAACGCGCATCGGCGATATGCAGCGCCGGATCGTCCATTGTTTCGCTCAGACGCGCAATGGCGGCATCGAGGTTTTGCGCGGCGTCACCGGCGTAGGCACGGCTGTAGATATCGCCTTCCAGCATTTGCAGGCCCAGCCAGCGGCGCTGTTTTAGCGGCATATCTTTGGCCATCGCGTCAGCGAGGGAATCGGCTTCCTGTAGCAGCGGCTGGGCATAATGCACCAGTTCGACGGTGTCGTTTTCTTTATAGCGATCGATCGCCAGTTTCAGCGCTTCAATGCCGCGGGCGCGGGTGGAGACCAGCGGAACCACCGGGCAGCCAAGACGGGCGGAGAGAGCGTCGATATCAATACGGATTTGCTGTTTCTCAGCAATATCCAGCATGTTCAGGGCGACGATACAGGGAATACCCAGCTCAAGCAGTTGCAACGTCAGGTAGAGGTTGCGCTCAAGGTTTGAGGCATCGACCACGTTGATCAACAGATCCGCGTCGCCGCTTAAAATGTAGTGACAGGCGATTTGCTCATCGAGAGAGGTCTGTGATGAGATTGTCGTCAGTGAATAGGTGCCGGGTAAGTCGACCAGCGTGACCTGATGGTCCGTCGTGGCGAAATGACCTTCTTTGCGTTCAACGGTAACGCCAGCCCAGTTGCCTACACGCTGACGCGCGCCGGTGAGCTGGTTGAATAAGGTTGTCTTGCCGGAATTAGGATTACCAATTAAACCAATGGTTAGTTTTTTCATTTTTATAGACTCACTGTATTAACAGGACACCGCTTCCACTTCTAATAACGCCAAATCCTTTTTACGCAATACCAGACTTACGCGACGCGTTTCAATATGGATAGGATCGCCGAGCGGGGCGACGCGAACCACGTTGAAGGATGAGCCGGGTAGCATGCCAAGTGACAACAATTTCTGACGATAAGCCGGGCTGATTTCACGGGCAAAACCGGTAATTTTCCACGCACTGTCAGGAGTGAATTGCATAGGGACCTACTTATATCTCGCTAACTGGGTGATTACCTCATGGGGCGACAGGGCGGCATGAGACCAGATGATTAGCCAACGTAAGGAAAGAGTAAATAATCAACAAACCAATGATAATGAGAATGGTTTCTATCATCAATAGAATAAGTGTGACGGAATGTACAATTAGATAATAATTTGAGCCAATTTTGATATTCCTCAATATTTATTCTGGTTGGGGGCGAATGATTTGCGGCAGCAATTATTGAAATCCTTAATGTTTAATTAAGGTTTCATCTGTTAATGAAGTGATAAATATAATGAGGAAGAGAGAAGATAATATAGTAAATATGCCGGATACGGTATTTACACCGCTATCCGGCACATGATCCAAACTTAGCGCTTTTTACCCATTGCCGCTGCCAGCGCATCCATCATCGCGCTGTTGCCCGCAGGCTGAGCGTCACGGCCACGAGGTTTCGCGGCTTTTGGTGCCGGACGATTGCCCTGAGTACGATCGCTATTTCCGCTGCTGCGACGCGCGTTGGTTTCGCCTGGCTGCTCATCCAGACGCATAGTCAGCGCGATACGCTTACGCTGCAGGTCTACTTCCAGCACTTTTACCTTCACAATATCACCCGCTTTCACCACGGTGTGTGGATCTTCGACAAACTTATTCGACAGTGAAGAGATATGCACCAGACCATCCTGGTGTACGCCGATATCGACAAATGCGCCGAAGTTAGTGACGTTGGTGACAGCCCCTTCCAGAATCATCCCCGGTTGTAGATCGTTCATGGTTTCTACGCCATCAGCAAACTGTGCGGTTTTGAATTCAGGACGCGGGTCGCGGCCCGGTTTTTCCAGCTCTTTGATAATGTCGGTGACGGTTGGTACCCCGAAACGTTCGTCGGTAAAATCAGCAGCTTTCAGATTGCGCAGTTCGCTGCTGTTGCCCATCAGATCGCGCAGCGATTGCTCGGTGGCGGCCAGAATGCGTTCCACAATCGGATACGCTTCCGGGTGAACGGTGGAGGCATCCAGCGGATTATCGCCGTGGTTGATACGCAGGAAACCCGCGCACTGTTCAAAGGCTTTAGGGCCCAGACGGCTGACTTTGAGCAGTTGCTGACGGTTCTGGAACTGGCCGTTCTCGTCACGCCAGGCCACGATGTTCTGCGCCATCATGCGCGTCAGGCCCGCCACGCGGGTCAGCAGCGGTACGGAGGCGGTGTTCAGATCCACGCCGACGGCGTTTACACAGTCTTCCACTACCGCATCCAGCTTACGTGCCAGCTGCGTCTGGCTGACGTCGTGCTGATACTGGCCCACGCCGATAGATTTCGGATCGATTTTCACCAGCTCAGCCAGCGGATCCTGTAGACGACGGGCGATAGACACCGCCCCACGCAGCGAAACATCGAGGTCCGGGAACTCCAGCGCCGCCAGCTCTGAAGCGGAGTACACTGACGCGCCGGCTTCGCTGACGATCACTTTCTGCGCGGTAACTTTCGGGAACTGTTTCTGTACGTCTAGGAAGAAACGCTCGGTTTCGCGCGACGCCGTACCGTTACCAATCGCCACCAGCTCAACGTTGTATTTTTCACACAACGCCGCAACGGCGACGGCGGCTTTGGCGGCCTGACCGGTATGCGGATAAATGGTATCGGTAGCGACCAGTTTGCCGGTACCGTCAACCACAGCCACTTTTACCCCGGTACGCAGACCCGGATCGAGACCCATTGTGGCGCGCAGTCCGGCTGGGGCGGCCATCAGCAGGTCATGCAGGTTGCGGGCAAAGACGTTAATCGCTTCATCTTCCGCACGTTCGCGCACGGTACCCATCAGCTCGGTTTCGAGGTGCATCAGCACTTTGATGCGCCATGTCCAGCTCACAACGCCTTTACGCCAGCTGTCGGCAGGTGCGTTATTCAGGCGCAGCCCCAGATGATCCTGGATAATCTGCTCGCCGTGGCTCTCTTTTGGCGGTTCATCGAATTGCGGGTCGGCATTCAGAGAAAGCTGTAACACGCCTTCGTTACGACCACGGAACATGGCCAGCGCGCGGTGGGAAGGCACGGTAGAAATTGGTTCGTGGTGGTCGAAGTAGTCACGGAACTTAGCCCCTTCCTCTTCTTTACCGCTGACCACGGTAGAAACCAAATGCGCGTTTTTCCACAGGTAGTCACGAACTTTTGCCAGCAGCGCGGCGTCTTCTGCGAATCGCTCCATCAGAATGTAGCGTGCGCCGTCGAGGGCGGCTTTGGTATCCGCCACGCCGTTTTCGGCGTTGAGATATTTTGCGGCTTCCGTTTCCGGGTCGTGGGAGGGGTCGTTCCACAACAGGTCTGCCAGCGGCTCCAGTCCGGCCTCAATGGCGATCTGCCCACGGGTGCGGCGCTTAGGTTTGTACGGCAGATAGAGATCTTCGAGTTCGGTCTTACTTAACGTGCCGTTGATCGCTTTCGCCAGGTCGTCGGTCAGTTTGCCTTGCTCGCCGATAGATTTCAGGATTGCCTGACGGCGGTCTTCCAGTTCACGCAGATATCCCAGACGGGTTTCCAGATTACGCAGTTGCGTATCGTCCAGACCGCCGGTGATTTCCTTACGATATCGTGCGATAAACGGCACGGTATTCCCTTCGTCAAGCAGGCGAACGGCAGCTTCTACCTGTTCAGCACGAGCCTGAATTTCACCTGCGATAATGCGGCAGAAAGAATCATTCATCATGGATAGCTTCGTCTATAGGATAAAAAATCAGGGGATAGTTATACGGATTGACTGGCAAAAATGCCAGTCATCTACGGGGGCTTCGGATTGTTCCGGTCTCACTTCACGTATTCGATCTCGTTTACATACCAACTGGCTTCGCCGCCAGGGGTGTTGACTACCGCGAGATCGCCGACCTCTTTTTTCAGCAGCGCCCGCGCCATTGGCGAATCGATAGAGATGTAATCTTTACGACCGAAGATCTCATCGTAGCCGACAATGCGGAATTTGCGGATGTCGCCATCGTCATTTTCAATCTCGACCCATGCGCCGAAGAAGACTTTGCCTTCCTGTTGCGGGGAGTAATCGACGATTTTCAGATTTTCCATGCACTTGGTCAAATAACGAACGCGGCGGTCGATCTCGCGCAGGCGCTTTTTATTATACTGGTAGTCGGCATTTTCGCTGCGGTCGCCCAGACTTGCGGCCCAGGTGACCTTTTTGGTGACTTCCGGGCGCTCTTCACGCCAGAGATAATTCAGCTCTTGTTTGAGTTTTTCATACCCTTCACGGGTTATCAGGGGCGTTTTCATCTTATTGTTTTACCTTCGACTCTGTGATGATGCGCACAATTAGTATTACGTGAGCATATCAACAGAATAAATAATGTATTGCGAGAAACATTGTATACTTAAGCTGCTGTTTAATATGCTTTGTAACAATTTAGCCTGGAATTCATACCAGAATTCGCTGGTGACTCACGTGAGCTTTCTTAAGAATATACACTTAATTGTTGCGAACCTTTGGGAGTAATAACAATGCAAGAGAACTATAAGATTCTGGTGGTCGATGACGACATGCGCTTACGTGCGCTTCTGGAACGTTATCTGACCGAGCAGGGCTTCCAGGTTCGAAGCGTCGCAAACGCTGAGCAGATGGATCGTCTGCTGACCCGTGAGTCCTTCCACCTGATGGTGCTGGATTTAATGCTGCCGGGTGAAGACGGCCTGTCTATTTGCCGTCGCCTGCGCAGCCAAAGCAACCCGATGCCGATCATTATGGTGACCGCGAAGGGTGAAGAAGTTGATCGTATCGTAGGGCTGGAAATCGGCGCTGACGATTACATTCCGAAACCGTTTAACCCGCGTGAACTGCTGGCGCGTATTCGTGCCGTACTGCGTCGTCAGGCGAACGAACTGCCGGGCGCACCTTCTCAGGAAGAGGCGGTTATTGCCTTTGGTAAGTTCAAACTGAACCTCGGTACGCGTGAAATGTTCCGCGAAGATGAGCCGATGCCGCTCACCAGCGGGGAGTTTGCGGTACTGAAAGCGCTGGTAAGCCACCCGCGTGAGCCGCTCTCTCGCGACAAGCTGATGAACCTGGCCCGTGGTCGTGAATACTCGGCGATGGAACGTTCTATCGACGTACAGATTTCTCGTCTGCGCCGTATGGTGGAAGAAGATCCGGCGCATCCGCGTTATATTCAGACCGTATGGGGCCTGGGCTACGTTTTTGTTCCGGACGGTTCTAAAGCATGAGGCGAATGCGCTTCTCGCCACGAAGTTCGTTTGCCCGCACATTATTGCTCATCGTCACCTTGCTGTTTGCCAGCCTGGTGACGACTTATCTGGTCGTGCTGAACTTCGCGATTTTGCCGAGCCTCCAGCAGTTTAATAAGGTCCTGGCCTACGAAGTTCGTATGCTGATGACCGATAAACTGCAGCTGGAGGACGGTACACAACTGGTGGTGCCTCCCGCGTTTCGTCGGGAAATTTATCGTGAGTTGGGTATTTCCCTCTATTCCAACGAGGCCGCTGAAGAGGCCGGACTGCGTTGGGCGCAACACTATGAATTCTTAAGCCATCAGATGGCGCAGCAGTTGGGTGGCCCGACCGAAGTCCGCGTTGAGGTCAACAAAAGCTCGCCGGTCGTGTGGCTGAAAACCTGGCTGTCGCCCAATATCTGGGTACGTGTGCCGCTCACTGAAATCCATCAGGGTGATTTCTCGCCGCTGTTCCGCTATACGTTGGCGATCATGCTGCTGGCCATTGGCGGCGCATGGCTATTTATTCGTATTCAGAACCGACCGCTGGTGGATCTTGAACATGCGGCGTTGCAGGTAGGGAAAGGTATTATTCCGCCGCCGTTGCGTGAGTATGGCGCTTCTGAGGTGCGTTCTGTTACCCGTGCCTTTAACCATATGGCGGCAGGCGTGAAGCAACTGGCCGATGACCGTACATTGCTGATGGCAGGGGTGAGCCACGATCTACGTACTCCACTGACGCGTATCCGTCTGGCGACGGAAATGATGGGCGAGGAAGACGGTTATCTCGCAGAATCCATCAATAAGGACATCGAAGAGTGTAACGCTATTATCGAGCAGTTTATCGATTATCTGCGTACCGGTCAGGAGATGCCGATGGAGATGGCAGATCTGAACTCGGTGTTAGGCGAAGTGGTCGCGGCGGAAAGCGGCTATGAGCGTGAAATTGAGACTGCGCTGCTGCCGGGCAACATTCAGGTGAAGATGCATCCGCTGTCGATCAAGCGTGCGATTGCCAATATGGTGGTTAATGCCGCCCGCTATGGTAACGGCTGGATTAAGGTCAGTAGCGGTATGGAGCCGCATCGCGCCTGGTTCCAGGTGGAAGATGATGGTCCGGGTATCAAGCCGGAGCAGCGTAAACATCTGTTCCAACCGTTTGTCCGCGGGGACAGCGCGCGTAGTACCAGCGGTACCGGTCTGGGGCTGGCGATTGTGCAGCGTATTATCGATAACCATAACGGTATGTTGGAAATTGGCACCAGCGAGCGGGGTGGGTTGTCGATTCGCGCCTGGCTTCCGGTGCCCTTCACTCGTGCGCAGGGCACCACGAAAGACGCATAAAAAAGGGGAGGCGAAATGCCTCCCCTTTTGTTGTTGTAGGCCGGATAAGGCGAAACCGCCATCCGGCAACGTCAATTACAGCTTCGGCCCGGCGCTAACCAGTGCTTCACCTGCTGGGGTGTCGGTGTACTTCTCGAAGTTCTCGATAAACAGTTTCGCCAGTGCGTTGGCTTTTTCCTGCCACTGCTCCGGTGATGCGTAGGTATTACGCGGATCGAGAATGCGAGTATCCACGCCCGGCAGTTCGGTCGGGATAGCCAGGTCAAACATCGGCAGACGGAATGTTTCTGCGTCGTCCAGTGAACCGTTCAGAATGGCGTCGATAATCGCGCGAGTATCTTTGATGGAGATACGCTTACCGGTACCGTTCCAGCCGGTGTTAACCAGATACGCCTGCGCACCTGCCGCCTGCATACGTTTCACCAGCACCTCTGCGTACTGCGTTGGGTGCAGCGTCAAAAATGCTGCGCCAAAGCAAGCAGAGAAGGTTGGGGTCGGTTCAGTGACGCCACGCTCGGTACCGGCCAGTTTAGCGGTAAAGCCAGACAGGAAGTGGTACTGCGTTTGATCGGCGGTCAGGCGAGAAACCGGCGGCAGCACGCCAAACGCGTCGGCGGTCAGGAAGATAACCTTAGTGGCATGACCCGCTTTTGACACCGGCTTAACAATATTCTCGATGTGATAAATCGGGTAGGAAACACGGGTGTTCTCGGTTTTGGAACCGTCGTCGAAATCGATGGAACCATCTCCGCGCACGGTAACGTTTTCCAACAGCGCGTCACGACGGATCGCGTTGTAGATTTCCGGCTCGGCCTCTTTAGACAGTTTGATGGTCTTGGCGTAGCAACCGCCTTCGAAGTTAAACACGCCATCGTCATCCCAACCGTGTTCATCATCGCCGATCAGGCGGCGTTTGGGGTCGGTGGACAGCGTGGTTTTACCGGTGCCGGACAGGCCAAAGAAGACCGCCACATCACCTTTTTCCCCGACGTTTGCCGAGCAGTGCATAGAGGCGATGCCCTTCAGCGGCAGCAGGTAGTTCATGACGGAGAACATCCCTTTTTTCATCTCGCCGCCGTACCAGGTACCACCAATTAACTGAATGCGTTCAGTCAGGTTGAATGCCACGAAGTTTTCTGAGTTCAGACCCTGCTCTTTCCATTGCGGGTTGGTGCATTTAGCGCCGTTCATTACGATAAAATCAGGTTTAAAATCAACCAGTTCTTCGTCGCTTGGGCGGATGAACATGTTTTTGACAAAATGCGCCTGCCAGGCAACTTCGGTAATGAAGCGCACGGAAAGACGGGTATCGGCGTTTGCGCCGCAGAACGCGTCAACGATAAACAGGCGTTTGCCAGAGAGTTGCTGGGTGACTAACCCTTTCAGATGTTGCCAGGTTTCCGGGGAGAGCGGTTTGTTGTCGTTCTTGCCTTTACCTTTGTCTGACCACCACAGCGTATCTCGCGTGGTGTCGTCGCGGACAATGTACTTATCCTTCGGCGAACGCCCGGTAAAGATACCGGTATCAACAGCAACGGCGCCCAGATCCGTTAACACGCCACGCTCATAACCTTCCAGATTTGGATCAAGTTCTTTCTGATACAACAGGTCGTAGCTGGGATTGTAAACGATATCCTGAACGTCATTGATACCATAAGCCTTGAGATCTTGCGGGGTTAAACTGTTGTTCACACGCATTTCACTGCTCCTTAGCCAATATGTATTACCTGGAATAGTAAGGTTTTTTTGGGATTGCTAACCGCGACAAGGCTCATAGATTTACGCATCCGGAAAAACCACGGGCGACCGAATGCGCTGCGACTCCTGTCACAAAGAGGCAGATATTATGGCAGGAAACCCTTTTTTGTTGTGGAAAATGTTCTTAAAACGTTAATAGAGAGTGTTTTTGGCGGGAATCTTGTGAGTGTAATCGCATTCACGTAAGAAAAATACGTAACTCATACATAAACAATATCGATTCACTTCCCGTCGTCATGGTTCGAAAAAGGTCAGTCAATACTCAAAATTGTGAAGTTGATGCGATTATGGGGCTTTCTCGTGATGCTGGATGACGACATGGATAGCGTTGAACTTTCACGCACGACTAGCTGAAGTATGAGATCTATTGGTCTGCGGCAGGTGGGGGCGAATGAGCAAGTGGATTTAGCCCGGCAGAGTACACTACCGGGCTAATAACTTAATGGACCTGTGGGTCTGCTGGAGAAGCGTTGCTGCGGATCTCAGCAATATCCATGGCGTTAAACAGATAGTGGCTACCGCAGTAATCGCAGTGCATATCGATCTCGCCTTCTTCCGCCAGAATGCTGTCCACTTCTTCGTCCGGCAGCGTTTTCAGTGCGCCTGCGCAGCGTTCGCGTGAACAGGTGCATTTGAACTCAACGTCCTGCGGATCGTAGAGGGTAACTTCTTCTTCGTGGTACAAACGCCACAGTACTTCGTTAGCTGGCAGCGTCAACAGCTCTTCGGTTTTGATGGTTTCGGTCAGGGCGGTGAGGTGATCGAAATCATCTGCCTGCGCGTTTTGCGCCGGCATCACCTGCAGCAGCATCCCACCAGCGGCGGGTTTGCCATCGACGTCGCCAGTTCGGATAAACAGCCGTGTCGGCAATTGTTCAGAACGCATGAAGTAATCTTCCAGACAGGCGGCCAGCGTGTCGCCTTCCAGACCGACCACACCCTGATAACGCTCGCCTTCTTCCGGCGTAATGGTAATCACCAGGTAGCCGTTGCCTACCAGCGTTTTCAGATCCGCGCCTTCAGGAATATCACCCTGCATGCGGGCCACGCCGCGCATCTGCTGATTGTTGTTGCCGTTGATGACGGCCAGGCTCAGCGGACCATCGCCCTGCAACTGTACGGTGATATCACCAGCAAACTTCAGCGTAGCGGTAAGCAGGCTGGTGGCGACCAGCAGTTCAGCCAGCACGTTTTTAACCGGCTGCGGGTAAGTATGGTTTTCGAGGATCTGTTGCAGGGTTTCCGAAACGGTCACCAGCTCGCCGCGCACGGCAAAGTTTTCAAACAGATAACGATGTAATTGGTCATGTTGCGGCATAATCATCTCTCTTGCAGGTGACAGTCACTCGCTGTCGCCGTGTTTAAATCGTAACAGGTCGCGGCGTTCTTTCTTGTCCGGTCGTCTGTCCGGGTGCGGCATGGTTAACGCGTTAAGTTTACGCGCCAGCGCCATTTTTTCGCGTTTTTCTACGCTTTCCGCGGTTTCTTCATACAGCGTAACGGCTTCCGTGGCCGGGCGACGCTGCTCGGTAATGGCCTTGATAATGACCGTCCGCTCGTCATTTCCCTGGCGCAGGGTGAGGGTGGCGTTCAGCTCGACAATCTTGCTCGGCTTACTACGTTGGCCGTTGTAATGCACCTTACCGCCTTCAACCATTTCACGGGCCAGCGCACGCGTTTTATAAAAGCGCGCAGCCCATAGCCATTTATCCAGCCTGACTTCAGCAGAGGGCTTTTCTTTCATGGCGTCTCCTTCACATCAGTGAGGGGATCAGTCGGCGGTAGTCATTCAATGACGGATGGCGTGCGTACTGTTTTTCCGCAATACCTGAGTCGGGATTGGTTACGCCGAGGCAGTAACGAATGCCGAACAGAGCAGCGGCGTCGAGAATGGGTTCGCTATCGTCAATAAACAGCGTCTTCTCTGCACTCATTCCCGTTTCTTCAGCCACAGCGTGCCATAACCGCTGATCCTCTTTGGGATAACCAAATGTGTGGGTGGAAAGTAATAAATCAAGGTGCGAGGCCAGACCGGTATGCTCTAGTTTTACCGCGAGATTATGCGGATGTGCGTTGGTAAGCAAAATACGGCGTTTGCCGCTGGCTTTCAAAGCATCAAGAAACGGTACGGTATCTTCACGCAAAACGGCGCGTGGTCCTTGTTCCGTTGTCATGGCGCAAATATCCAGATCCAGGCGCTCGCTCCAGTAATCCAGGCAGTACCAGTTTAGCGTATGCTGCACGGCATGATACTGCTGGCGAATATAGTCCTGGGCTTCCTGGGGAGAGATACCCTGCTTTGCGCCATAGGTTTCCGGCACCAGTTTTTGCCAGAAATAGTTATCGAATGCCAGATCGAGCAGCGTGCCGTCCATATCTAACAATACGGTGTCGACATCCTGCCAGGCAATATTGATATGCATGAACCCCCCAGAAGAAAACATGATGCGCGACAGGGTAGCATATCCTGGCGCGCGAGCGTGTTATCGAATCAGGCTTTCCGGGTCGTCAATCAGCGTTGGGTTGAGGCAACTTTCGTAATAGCTTTGAATTTCTGCGATGCGCGAGCGATGGCGCTGGTAGCGTCTGAATGCCTGAACGCTGTTATAGATAGCGCATCCGAGCATGGAGAGCATCAGCAGCGTCGTGCCAAGGTAGCGCCATAATCCTGAACGATCCGGGATTCGGTGCAGGCCAATGTGCTGGGTACCGTTGGCGTCGGTAGAGATATTGGTGACGATCCCCTCCGCGCGAAATGGTGTTTGCATTAGCATCTGGGCCAGACGCTGGAAGGCGTTCCACTGTTCTTGCGGCGGGTAGTCATACAGAGAGGTCGACGGCCAGGGCTGATCGACCAGATCGCTGCCCTCGTCGCTGATAATCAGAAAACCGCCGGGGGCAGGGCTATTTAGCGCCTGGGCCGCTCGCGCCGTCTCGCGTGAAATAAACGGCGCCGTAGAGGTATTGACCAGATTATCCAGCGACTCGGCGCTTACCGGACGCAGCAGCACATTTACGCCATCCAGTTTTCCGGCGTTAGCGCGTTTCACCAGGGCGGCCCAGTCTTTACTGTTACCGAGGTTAACCAGCGCATTTTTTAAGCGCACGCATTCATCTTTGGCTGCGCACAGATCGGCTGTTTTCAGGACAATTTCACCAAAATCATCCAGTAACACCATGCCGGACTTTTGGATTGCCGAACGTAATGACGCGCTGACGCGGGAATCATCATCTGGTTTGGGGTGCAACTGGCGGCTTACGGCCTGCGTGAGCGCGGTGGCTTTGTTCACCAGATCGGATTCAGGAAGCGGTAGCGCGCGCGCGTCATTCCAGATAATTTGCGTGCAATCAAAAGGCATGAACGGCGTGGCGGGCTGTGTATTCCAGCTCCCCTGGGTATGAATGTTACACATACCTGTGCCGCTCAGGTGTAGTGTGTCCCCCACGCGGACGCCCGCGTTCTCAAGCTGTTTCACGCTGGTGGCTTCGATAGTCTGCGCGCCTTTCATCCAGGAAAGGGTGAATTTTATCGGCATATCCAACGGGATCCAGAACAGCAGCATCAGCAGCACTAACAGCGAACCGCCTGCGATAACGGCATTGCGTAGCCAGTGTTGCAACGGGAAATTTTTAACCTCGTCGTGCAGGGATAAAAAACGTCCCTGGCGTACAACGTGGCGATCGAGATAAATATCGATATCCGTTTGCTGACCAAGATCCTGCGCAATGTAAGGCTGCCAGTGAGGGGGATAGATCAGATCAATAATACCCAGAGAAATATTGTTAATTTGCTCCTGGTCGTTCTCGCCAAACAAACCCCAGCGACGCGGCGTCCCGCGCAGACAATGAATTTCTCGCAGGGCGGTTTTAGATGGCGGAGCGAACAGCCCCCACAGACCTGCACCGAGCAACAGCACCGCGCCACCGACTGCCCACGGAACAAACGTATCCGGGATGATTAAACATAAAAAGAACAGCAGGAATGATGCGGCGATCAGTAACGCTTCGCGTAATCCAGAAGGGCGGCTGAGCGCATATTCTTCATGGGTTTCCTGACGAATATTCAGTAGTTCGATTTGTTCACTTTCTTCACCGCGAATGGACGCCTGGGTAGAGGCGGTATGCTGCAACGCATAGCCACGCGCTTCCTGCATATATTCCTGCAGCGTGTGGCCGTTTAGCGAAATAACCAGCGGCAACGTATTGGTGTGGATCAGCTCAACGCTGTTTTCGTCATTGATGTATTGTTCCCAAAAAGGCGGCAAATGCACCTCAACGGAATCAAGATAATAGCGCCATTTGTTAGGATCGTCGGTGGTAATGCCGTAACGTGTAATCGCGTGCGTAAGCACAATGACGCTGTTACTTTGGGCATTCAGCGTTAACGATACCGGCGCAGAGCTGGCGCCCGTTGGACCTGGTACTTGCTGAATTTGACTCAGGTTTTCGAGATAGTTTTCGACAGCGCTGTGTTCTTCAGGCGTAAGTTTACGCTTCGCGGCGTCTGAAAAGACGTTGCTCAAGGGTAAATTTTTCCGTCTGGATTTCGTTCTGAGTCGCCACCCTGCAAGCAATGAGCAGGCCAGCAAAGCAGCTAAAAAAATCAGAATGGTGCTCATGCTTTCCCCATCTTACTTAGTCTGTCAGGCGTGGTCAGTCGCACCCTGTTCAATATTCGTGATTCTTTAGTTGGCTATCGGCAAGTGTGGAGTTGAACTTGAGCATCTTAAAGCGCAGCCCAGTAAATGCGAATCATAGCAAAATCACTAAAAATGGAATATCAGCAAATTCCTGGAGTTATTTCAACCTATTGACTTTTAATTTGAAATAGGGATTAACTTTTAGTACGTTACATAAATGTAAATAAACGGCAATTCACGTTGCCGAAACCGTGCGGTATATCGCACAATGACCCCAGATTTCACAGCAAAGATCCTCACAATGAGCAAATCATTACAAAAACCCACGATTTTGAAAGTGGAAACCGTCGCCCAATCCCGGCTGTTTAAGGTCGAAAGCGTGGACCTTGAGTTCAGCAATGGCGTACGCCGCGTTTATGAACGTATGCGGCCCTCCACGCGTGAAGCGGTAATGATTGTGCCGATTGTGGATGACCACCTGATCCTTATCCGCGAATACGCGGTCGGGACCGAGTCCTACGAACTGGGTTTTTCCAAAGGATTAATTGATCCCGGTGAAAGCGTATTTGAGGCGGCGAATCGGGAACTGAAAGAAGAGGTGGGATTTGGCGCGAAAGATCTGACTTTTTTGAAGAAACTCAGCATGGCGCCATCTTATTTCTCCAGCAAGATGAACATTGTGGTGGCAGAGGATCTTTATCCTGAATCGCTGGAAGGGGATGAACCTGAGCCATTACCGCAGGTACGCTGGCCACTCGCGCATATGATGGATTTGCTGGAGGATCCTGATTTCCACGAAGCTCGCAATGTGAGCGCGTTGTTCCTCGTACGCGAATGGCTGAAAGGGCAGGGACGATTGTAGTTTATGTTGCCGGATGGCGGCTGACGCCTTATCCGGCCTACAACATCCAGCAATATCAAATGATTACGCCGAAAATGTAGGCCGGATAAGCGAAGCGCCATCCGGCAATCGATCAGAACAGTTCGTGTGTCTCACCATTATCGATAATGGTTGTCCCTACCTCGTGTACCGCCTGCTGCGTTGGCTGAGTACCTTCAATGAAATACTCTGCACGGCTGTTACCGCCGCTCGCCAGTTGACCGGTACTGCGATCGATATTGACTGTCACAATACCCGGCGGCGGCGTCAACGGCTGCTCAGGCACGCCTTCCAGCACGGATTTCATGTAAGCATCCCACGCCGGCTGTGCGCTCTTCGCGCCGCCTTCATAGCCGGAGATTTGATCTTTGATCGCCCCGGAAGCTGTCGTGTGACCCAGATTGCGGCGATGATCATCAAAGCCGATCCATACTGACGTCACCACGCCTGGCCCGTAACCGGAGAACCACGCATCTTTAGAACTGTTGGTGGTCCCGGTTTTCCCGCCGATATCATGACGCTGTAAATCGCGACCGGCACGCCAACCAGTTCCCATCCAGCCTGGTTCACCAAAGATATTGGTGTTCAGCGCGCTTTTAATCAGGAAGGCCAGCGGCGTGTTGATCACGTGCGGAGCGTACTCCTGCGTTCCACTTTGCGCGACCAACGCCTGATTCGCCTGCTCAAGCTGCGGCATAGGCACGGCAGCATTCTGCTGTTCCTGCGAGACAGCGACATCTTCTACATTGCTGTTTTCCAGCACGTTAGATTTCTGGGTATCGCCATAAATCACCGGGATATCACAATCCGGGCAGGCAATTTTTGGCTTCGCTTCGAAGATAACGCCGCCCATATCGCTTTCGATCTTACTGATGAAATACGGATCGACCAGGAAACCTCCGTTCGCCATCACCGCGTAACCGCGCGCCACCTGCATTGGCGTGAACGAGGCGGAACCCAGCGCCAGCGACTCGGTGTGCACAATGTTCTGTGCCGGGAAGCCGAAACGTTGCAGATACTCTGCCGCGTAATCCACGCCCATGGCGCGCATGGCGCGGACCATCACCACGTTTTTCGACTGGCCCAGACCCTGACGTAAACGGATAGGACCAGCATACTGCGGCGGTGAGTTCTTCGGCTGCCAGTCGGAACCGGCACCAGCATCCCAGCGGGAGATCGGCACGTCGTTGAGCATGCTCGCCAGCGTCAGACCTTTATCCATCGCGGCGGTATAGAGGAATGGTTTGATGTTGGAACCCACCTGGCGTAGCGCCTGGGTTGCACGGTTAAACTTGCTCTGGTTGAAGTCAAAACCACCCACCAACGCCAGCACCGCGCCGTTTTGCGGATTAATAGAAACCAGGGCGGAGTTAACGTCCGGCACTTGCGCCAGCCACCAGGCATCGCCAACCTGGCGTACCCAGATTTGCTGACCGGCCTGTACCACATCTGTCACTTTACGCGGTGTCGGACCTTGCTGGGTATCCGAGCGGTAAGGACGCGCCCAGCGCATGCCATCCATCCGTAATGACACTGACGTACCATCCGCCAGCGCGGCAATGGCTTCCTGCGGATTGGCGCTGGTGACAACCGCCGGCAACAGTGGCCCATATGTTGGCAGCGCTTTCAGCGTATCGGTAATTTTTTTGCTGTCCCAACTGCCTTCGCCCACTTTCCACAGCACGTTTGACGGGCCGCGGTAGCCGTGGCGCATGTCGTAATCCATCACGTTGTTACGTACTGCCTGCTGAGCCGCCTGCTGCACTTTGCGCGTAATGGTGGTGGTGATGCGATATCCGTCTTCATAGGCTTTCTCGCCATAGCGGTTATACATCTCCTGGCGCACCATCTCAGACAGATACGGCGCAGAGAAGGCGATTTCCGGCGCGTGGTAGTTGGCGTCAATGGCTTCATTACGCGCCTGATCGTACTGGGCCTGCGTAATGTAGTTTTCACTCAGCATACGCGACAGCACGACGTTACGTCGCGCGGTGGCACGGTCCATCGAATAGAGAGGGTTGAAGGTTGACGGCGCTTTTGGCAGACCGGCAATCACTGCAATCTCACTTAAGCTGAGCTGATCGACCGTCTTACCGAAATAGACCTGTGCGGCAGCACCCACGCCATAGGCGCGATACCCCAGGTAGATCTTGTTCAGATACAGCTCGAGGATCTCATCTTTACTCAACAATTGTTCAATGCGGATCGCCAGAAACACTTCTTTGATCTTACGCATCAGCGTACGTTCCGGGCTCAGGAAGAAGTTTCTCGCCAACTGCTGGGTAATAGTACTCGCCCCTTGTGAAGCGTGACCGGAGAACAATGCGACGCTGGCAGCACGGAAGATCCCCACCGGGTCTACCCCGTGGTGCTCATAAAAGCGGCTGTCTTCTGTGGCGATAAAAGCTTTGACCATCACTGGCGGCATCTGATCCAGCGTGACCGGGATTCGACGTTTCTCGCCATATTGCGCGATCAGCTCGCCGTCAGCGCTGTAAACCTGCATCGGGATCTGTAAACGCACATCTTTGAGCGTCGCGACGTCAGGTAATTGCGGCTCAATATAGCGATAGAGGCCATAAATCGAGCCTGCTCCCAGCAGGATGCAACATACTGCAAGGATTAATAAATACTTTACGAACTTCACTGGAGATTTCCCATTTAGTGGCATTTGGGCAGTTTATAAACAAACGCGCGGTAGTATAAAGGCAAGCCAGACGCATTGATATACCCGTTAAAGCAACGGGTGATAAGGAGATCATCAGCAATGGCTTTCAATATCTGGAAAATTGGTCTGCATATTCAGCAACATGAAGCGCTGGCTGCCGCTGTCGTTCGCGACGCGACCGGTTGGTTTCTACAGCGCTGGTGGCGTATGCCGCTGGCACCTCAGGTTATCGTTGATGGCCACATTCGCGAGCCTGAACAGCTTGTCGCAACGCTACTGCCGTGGAGCCGTGAGCTTCCTCGCCGACATCATATTCACCTCTCCTTTCCCGCCAACAGGACGTTACAAAAAAAGTTCCCTCTCCCGGCAATGGCCTTGCGAGAGCCAGCGCAAACCGCATGGTTGTCCGGTTCGATGGCGCGTGAACTGGATATGTCGCCGGATGCGCTGCATTTTGATTATAGCGAAGACACGTTGAGCCCGGCGTTTAACGTCACCGCCGCGCAAAGCAAAGAGATTTCAACGCTGCTGACGTTAATACAAACGCTGAAAGTACAGGTTAAAGCGATTACGCCGGACGCCAGCGCCTTACAACGATTTATTCCTTATTTACCCGAAGATCAACAGTGTCTGGTATGGCGTGATGATACCCAGTGGCTATGGGCGACCCGCTCGTCATGGGGGCGAAAATTGACGAGCGATATTAGCCGTCTCGACGAACTCGCCGCGACGTTATCTCTTTCCCCGGCAGCCATTGCGCTATGCGACCCCAGCGGATTCGATCCTTTAAATGTCGTGTCCGTTCGCCAGCCGCCAATTCCACCGCAAAGTCACCGCTTTGCCATTGCATTGGGACTGGCTATGGGAGGAACGTATTGATGATAGCGACCATCAATCTTCTGCCCTGGCGTCAGACACGGCGGTATGCCTGTTTGCGCTTCTGGGGTGTCTTCTTTAGCGCTTCGCTACTATTGAGCATTGGCGTGACGTTAATCTATTACAGTGTTTTTAGCATGGAAAACCGGGTCGAACTCCTGCTGGTAGAGGCTGAAAATAAGCGGATAGCGGCGCTGACGGCGCTAAAGCCTCGTTTGCAGCAGCGTCTGCAACAATGGCAACAGGTACAAGCGCGAAACAAACAGCGTGACCAGACCCAAAGCTGGCAACAGATTCTGCAACAACTGGCGGAATTACTCCCGGAACAGGCGTGGTTAACCAAAATGACTTGGCAGCAAGGGACGCTGGAGCTGACCGGAAATACGTTGAACTTTGCCGCCCTTAAGTCACTGGAAACGCAATTACGCCAACAGCCGTGGTTTACGTTAAATCGCCCCGGCGAAACGCAGCAGGATGCCCAAGGGCGCTGGCAATTCCACTATCGTCTGACGCGGAGTGACACGCATGATAACGCTCTGTGATGCCTGGCTGGCGCAGTCGCCGCGCTTTCGATTTATGTGCGCATGCGGCTGGATTTTAGGGCTGCTTATGATGGTAGCGCTATGTCTTCACCCCGCCACCAGGCAGCGGGGTATGCGACAACAGGCGCTAAACCAGCAACGTGCCGCCATTCAGACGCAATGGCGAAACGTGTATCTGCTGGCGTCATCGATTGAAGAGTCTGAAGAGACGTTTATTCCTTTCTCTCCGTTGCTGTTTCAGACACCCCTTGCACGTCTTGTTCACTGGCAACCCACCATTAAGGGCGGGGAGATGACGCTGAGGCCAGCGTGGGATGCTATCCCGCCGATGTTTGCCCAACTGGCGGAACAAGGGATGAACGTCAGCCGGTTTTCTCTCAGTGTAGAAGGCGCTGAACTGCTGTTAACGCTACAGCTGGAACATCTGAATGACGGTTGAACGCTGGCTGTTGGCGTGCATTAGCGTGCTGATCCTGACCGGTATGCGCAATCCCTTCTTACCGCCGGAAGACCCTTGCCAGATAGCCGAGCTGTCGACGTGGCGCTATCAGGGCATGGTGAGCGTGGGTGAGCGACCGATCGGCATCGTGCAGGATGGGCAGCACAAATGGCGGCGAGTTGAGCGAAACGACGTCCTGAAAAACGGTTGGACGATTTCGCAGATAACGGCTGAAAGCTTAACTCTCAACACAGAGAAAAGCTGCGAGCCTGCTCAATGGCAGTGGCAACGACAGGGAGCGATAAATGAATCGATGGATGAGATGGATAGCCATGATGCTGCTGGTCGTGGTGCCCGGCGAGCTGGCGGGAAAACCGCAAAACGTAACGCTGGTGGTGGATGATGTGCCTGTTGTGCAGGTTTTGCAGGCCCTGGCGGAACAAGAAAAGAAAAACCTGGTGGTTTCACCGGATGTTGGCGGGGTGCTGTCACTTCATCTGACCGATGTGCCCTGGAAGCAGGCGTTGCAAACGGTCGTGAAAAGCGCCGGATTGGTGCTACGTCAGGAGGGCAACATTCTGCATGTGCATTCTGTGCAATGGCAGAGTGAAAATGCGGCCCGCCAGGAAAATGAACAGGCGCGGATTCAGGCCAGCCTGCCTTTGGAACAACGCAACATCATTTTGCAATACGCTGACGC
Source organism: Citrobacter sp. wls615 (assembly GCF_005281355.1). NCBI lineage: Bacteria > Pseudomonadati > Pseudomonadota > Gammaproteobacteria > Enterobacterales > Enterobacteriaceae > Citrobacter > Citrobacter sp. wls615. Next base: position 294,317 of record NZ_SZXM01000005.1, read on the forward strand.
CGCCGAGTTGGCAAAAGCTGGAGAGAAGCTGCTGAGCGGCAAAGGCAGCATGACGGTTGACAAACGAACCAACCGCTTACTGCTGCGTGATAATAGCGTGGTGCTTAACGCGCTGGAAAAATGGGTGGCGCAAATGGATCTACCCGTTGAACAGGTCGAACTGGCAGCGCATATCGTCACGATTAATGAAAACAGTTTGCGCGAGCTGGGGGTTAAATGGTCGCTGGCTGACGCGCAACAACCGGGGGCGGTGGGGAATGTCACCACGCTTGCCAGCGATCTTTCGGTGCCCGCGGCGACATCCCGTGTGGGATTTAATATTGGTCGTATTAACGGTCGGTTACTGGAACTGGAGTTGTCGGCACTGGAGCAAAAACAGCAGCTTGATATCATCGCCAGCCCGCGATTACTGGCTTCTCATCTGCAACCTGCCAGTATTAAGCAGGGCAGCGAGATCCCGTATCAGGTCTCCAGCGGAGAAAGCGGGGCGACATCCGTCGAGTTTAAAGAAGCAGTCCTGGGGATGGAGGTTACGCCCACTGTTTTGCAGAAAGGTCGAATCAGGTTGAAACTGCATATTAGCCAGAATGTTCCCGGGCAGGTGCTACAACAAGCTGATGGTGAAGTTCTGGCTATCGATAAGCAGGAAATTGAAACACAGGTTGAGGTAAAAAGTGGAGAGACGATCGCGCTGGGCGGCATTTTTTCACATAAAAATAAATCTGCGGCTGACAGCGTGCCGTTGTTAGGCGACATCCCCTGGCTTGGCTCTCTTTTTCGTCACGATGGAAAAGAAGATGAACGTCGGGAGTTAGTGGTCTTTATTACGCCCAGACTGGTGTCAACGGAATAACTTATGCATGAAAAACCGTTGTTTTTGCACTGAACACGTTTCAGGGATTTGACGTGGGGGTGTATTTAGCATACAAGGAGTACCGATTTGAGCGTCGGTACTTTTCTTTACTTGTGCGGCAATGAATACGCTTTGCCTTTCTGGTGGTGTGTCATAGGCTTATTTAGCCGTCATTTGACTGCGCGATATGTCGCCAGGTCTGATGTTTGCAGGGCTGCATGCCTGTCACGACCAGAAATGCGTAGGGTTTGGTGATTTATTCAGTTGCCAAACCCGCTTGAGTATTGAGATAATTTTCAGTCTGACTCTCGCAATATCTTATGAGGTTTCAGTTCATGTCCTGCTGCGCTGGGTGTCTGCGAAGCGGGTTTACCATTAACGAATAGTCTTAGTAGTACCGAAAAAATGGCAGAGAAACGCAATATCTTTCTGGTTGGGCCTATGGGTGCCGGAAAAAGCACTATTGGGCGGCAGTTAGCTCAACAACTCAATATGGAATTTTACGATTCTGATCAAGAGATTGAGAAACGAACCGGAGCTGATGTGGGCTGGGTCTTCGATGTAGAAGGTGAAGACGGCTTCCGTGATCGCGAAGAAAAAGTCATCAACGAGTTGACGGAAAAACAGGGTATTGTGCTGGCAACTGGCGGTGGCTCTGTAAAATCACGTGAAACACGTAACCGTCTCTCCGCGCGTGGCGTCGTGGTCTATCTTGAAACGACAATTGAAAAACAACTTGCGCGTACTCAACGTGACAAGAAACGCCCGCTGCTGCAGGTAGAATCACCGCCTCGTGAAGTTCTGGAAGCGTTGGCTGACGAACGCAATCCTCTGTACGAAGAGATTGCAGACGTGACCATTCGCACTGACGATCAGAGCGCAAAAGTCGTAGCAAACCAGATTATTCATATGTTGGAAAGCAACTAATTCTGGCCGAATACACACTCGTCTGCGGGTACAAGTAACTAAGGTGGATGTCGCGTAATGGAGAGGATCACAGTCACTCTCGGGGAACGTAGTTACCCTATCACCATCGCGGCTGGTTTGTTCAATGAGCCAGCTTCATTCTTACCGCTGAAATCGGGCGATCAGGTTATGTTGGTGACCAACGAAACCCTGGCTCCCCTGTATCTCGATAAGGTTCGCGGCGTACTTGAACAGGCGGGTGTTAACGTTGATAGCGTTATCCTTCCCGATGGCGAACAGTATAAAAGCCTGACGGTTCTGGACACGGTCTTCACCGCGTTACTGCAAAAACCGCACGGTCGTGATACCACGTTAGTCGCACTTGGCGGCGGCGTGATTGGCGATCTGACCGGTTTTGCGGCAGCAAGCTATCAGCGCGGTGTTCGTTTCATTCAAGTCCCGACAACCCTCTTGTCGCAGGTCGACTCCTCCGTTGGCGGCAAAACTGCCGTAAACCATCCCCTCGGTAAAAACATGATTGGCGCGTTTTACCAACCAGCCTCCGTGGTGGTGGATCTCGATTGCCTGAAAACGCTTCCTGCGCGTGAGCTGGCATCGGGGCTGGCGGAAGTCATCAAATACGGCATCATTCTTGACGGTGAGTTTTTCAACTGGCTGGAAGACAATCTGGACGCGTTATTGCGTCTGGACGGTCCGGCAATGGCGTGCTGTATTCGCCGTTGTTGTGAGCTGAAAGCAGAAGTTGTCGCAGCAGACGAGCGCGAAATGGGCTTACGTGCTTTACTGAATCTGGGACACACGTTCGGCCATGCGATCGAAGCTGAAATGGGTTATGGCAATTGGTTACATGGTGAAGCCGTCGCAGCAGGTATGGTAATGGCTGCTCGTACGTCAGAACGTTTGGGTCAGTTTACCTCCGCGGATACGCAGCGCATTATTACGCTGCTACAGCGAGCAGGCTTACCGGTTAATGGGCCGCGTGAAATGTCTACCGAGGCTTATTTGCCGCACATGCTGCGAGATAAAAAAGTGTTAGCGGGAGAGATTCGTTTAGTGCTTCCGCGGGCAATAGGGAAGAGTGAAGTGCGCGGCGGAGTGTCGCACGAGGTGGTTCTTAACGCTATTGCTGATTGCCAGCAGGCGTAACAACAAGAAAGGTCCGACGTACGTTGCAAAACGTAGGTCTTTTAGCTTCAGGTTACGTGCAAAGTTGTAAGCATTAACCTTTGAGTGGGGTGTTAAATGGATGAATTCAAACCAGAAGACGAGCTGAAACCCGATCCCAGCGATCGTCGTACTGGTCGTTCTCGTCAATCGTCTGAACGCGATAATGAGCCGCAAATCAATTTTGATGATGTTGATCTGGATGCTGACGATCGCCGTCCTGCGCGCGCACGTAAAGAGCGTGAAGAAGAGCGGGACATCGAGGAAGACTATGAATCTGATGACGATGCGGTGGATGAAGAGCGTGTAGAACGTCGTCCGCGCAAGCGTAAGAAAGCGGTCAGTAAACCTGCCTCTCGTCAGTATATGATGATGGGTGTCGGTGTTCTGGTGCTGCTGCTTCTGATCATCGGTATTGGTTCTGCGCTGAAAGCCCCCTCATCTTCTTCCAGTGAACAGGCTGCGTCTGGCGAGAAGAGCATCGATCTTTCTGGCAGCAATGCGACGGATCAGGCGAACACGAATACGCCTGCAACGGGCGCAGAGCAGACTGCGGGCAATACCCAGCAGGATGTTTCCTTGCCGCCGATTTCCTCTACCCCAACTCAAGGGCAGACGCCTGCGGCAACTGAAGGCCAGCAGCGTGTTGAAGTGCAGGGCGATCTGAACAATGCGCTGACGCAACCGCAAGGTCAGGAGCAGGTTAACAACGTTGTGGTGAACTCTACGCTGCCGACCGAACCTGCGACCGTCGCACCAGTTCGTAATGGTACTGCTGCGCGCCAGACTGCGAAAACGGAAACGGTTGAACGTCCTGCTGCTACGCACCAGGAACGTAAACAGGCCGTCATTGAGCCGAAGAGCAAACCGCAGACCACGGTGAAAGCGACGACGACAGAGCCAAAACCTGTTGCTCAGGCAAAACCAACCGCGACTGCGCCGACGACCACAACCAAAGCGCCTGTGGTAACCGCTGCGCCAAAAGCGACAGCAGAACCGAAAGCAACCGCGACGACGACACCTGCACAGACCGCAACTCCTGCGCCAACCGCGACGGCAACGCCTGTTGCTGGCGGAGCGAAAAGCACAGGGAATGTTGGCGCGTTAAAATCTGCGCCGTCCAGTCATTACACGTTGCAGCTCAGCAGTTCTTCTAACTACGACAACCTGAACGGTTGGGCGAAGAAAGAAAACCTGAAGAACTACGTGGTGTATCAGACGACGCGCAACGGTCAACCGTGGTATGTTCTGGTGACGGGCGTGTATGCGTCTAAAGAAGATGCGAAACGTGCAGTGTCTACGTTACCCGCCGATATTCAGGCGAAAAACCCGTGGGCAAAACCGCTGCACCAGGTTCAGGCCGATTTGAAGTAAGATAGGATATGTTCTGCAATGGTTTGCTGTTTCGCCCAATTGCGGGACAAAGACTAAAGCGCAGGATGCTGTCGGAGCTTTCTCCACAGCCGGAGAAGGTGTAATTAGTTAGTCAGCATGAAAAAAAATCGCGCTTTTTTGAAATGGGCAGGGGGAAAATACCCCCTGCTTGATGATATCAAACGGCATTTACCTCAGGGTGAGTGTCTGATTGAACCCTTCGTAGGGGCCGGGTCGGTGTTTCTCAACACCGACTTTTCTCGTTATATTCTTGCCGATATCAACAGCGACCTCATCAGTCTCTATAACATCGTGAAGACGCGTACCGATGAGTACGTGCAGGCTTCGCGCGAGCTGTTTATGCCTGAAACTAATCAGGCTGAGGTGTACTACCAGTTTCGGGAAGAATTTAATGCCTGCCAGGATCCGTTCCGCCGCGCAGTGCTGTTCCTGTATCTGAACCGCTTTGGTTACAACGGGTTGTGCCGTTATAACCTGCGCGGTGAGTTTAACGTACCGTTTGGTCGTTATAAAAAACCTTACTTCCCGGAAGCCGAGTTGTACCATTTTGCTGAAAAAGCGCAGAATGCGGAGTTCCATTGCCTCTCCTATGAAGAGTGCATGGACCGTGCGGATACCAACTCCGTAGTCTATTGTGACCCGCCTTATGCACCGCTTTCGGCGACGGCAAATTTCACCGCGTATCATACCAACAGCTTTAGTCCGAAAGAGCAGGCGCATCTGGCCGAGATGGCAGAAAAGCTGGTCAGTAAGCAGATCCCGGTGTTAATTTCGAACCATGACACGCCCGATACCCGTGAGTGGTACCGGGCAGCGAAACATTTTCAGGTCAAAGTGCGGCGCAGCATCAGCAGCAATGGCGGCACGCGTAAAAAGGTGAACGAACTGCTGGCGCTGTATAAACCAGGAGTCGCAACGCCTGCGAAAAAATAATTCTCAAGGAGAAGCGGATGAAACAGTATTTGATCGCCCCCTCAATTCTGTCGGCTGATTTTGCCCGCCTGGGTGAAGACACCGCGAGAGCGCTGACTGCCGGTGCCGATGTAGTACACTTCGACGTTATGGACAATCACTACGTACCGAACCTGACCATCGGCCCGATGGTGCTGAAATCGCTGCGTAAATATGGCATCACCGCCCCGATTGATGTTCACCTGATGGTGAAACCGGTCGATCGTATTGTCCCGGACTTCGCCGCCGCTGGCGCCAGCATCATTACTTTTCATCCGGAAGCCTCCGAGCACGTTGATCGTACCTTGCAACTGATCAAAGAGCATGGCTGTAAAGCGGGCCTGGTGTTTAACCCGGCAACACCTTTGAGCTACCTGGACTACGTCATGGATAAGCTGGATGTGATCCTGCTGATGTCCGTTAACCCAGGCTTTGGTGGACAGTCTTTCATCCCGCAAACGCTGGATAAGCTGCGTGAAGTGCGTCGTCGTATTGATGAATCTGGCTATGACATCCGCCTGGAAGTTGATGGTGGCGTCAAGGTGAACAATATTGGTGAAATCGCAGCGGCGGGTGCAGATATGTTTGTTGCAGGTTCCGCTATTTTCGACCAACCAGACTACAAAAAAGTCATTGATGAAATGCGCAATGAACTGGCGAAGGTAAGCCATGGATAAGTTTCAGGATATTCGGGGCGTAGCCTTTGACCTCGACGGTACGCTGGTCGACAGCGCGCCGGGATTAGCCGCAGCGGTGGATATGGCGCTGTATGCGCTGGAATTGCCGGTTGCTGGTGAAGAACGTGTTATCACCTGGATTGGTAATGGTGCAGATGTACTGATGGAGCGCGCGCTGGCGTGGTCTCGTCAGGAGCGCGCGACATTACGTAAAACGATGGGTAAGCCCCCCGTTGATGATGATATTCCCGCCGAGGAACAGGTACGTATTTTGCGTAAGCTGTTCGACAGGTACTACGGCGATGTCGCAGAAGAGGGGACATTCCTGTTCCCTGATGTTGCCGACACGCTGGGCGCGTTGCATGCTAAAGGTTTGCCGCTGGGTCTGGTGACCAACAAACCAACCCCGTTTGTCGCGCCATTGCTCGAGGCGTTAGATATCGCCAAATACTTCAGCGTGGTCATCGGTGGTGACGACGTGCAGAATAAAAAACCACACCCGGATCCACTACTGCTGGTGGCAAGCAAGCTTGGCATTAAGCCCGAGCAAATGCTCTTCGTTGGGGATTCTCGTAATGATATTCAGGCGGCTAAGGCTGCTGGTTGTCCGTCCGTTGGTCTGACGTATGGTTACAACTATGGTGAGTCTATCGCCTTGAGCGAGCCCGATGTCATGTCCGACCGCATTAATGAACTACTGCCCGCTCTCGGGCTTCCGCATAGCGAAAATCAGGAATCGAAAAATGACTAAGCCCATCGTTTTTAGTGGCGCACAGCCCTCAGGTGAATTGACCATTGGCAACTATATGGGTGCGCTGCGTCAGTGGGTGAACATGCAGGATGACTACCATTGCATCTACTGCATCGTTGACCAACATGCCATTACCGTTCGTCAGGATGCTCAGCAACTGCGTAAAGCAACGCTGGATACGCTGGCGCTGTACCTGGCATGCGGGATCGATCCTGAAAAAAGCACCATTTTTGTTCAGTCTCACGTACCGGAACACGCACAGTTAGGCTGGGCGCTGAACTGCTACACCTATTTCGGCGAGCTGAGCCGTATGACTCAGTTCAAAGATAAATCCGCGCGTTATGCAGAGAACATCAACGCCGGTCTGTTTGATTATCCGGTACTGATGGCGGCGGACATTCTGCTGTATCAGACCAACCAGGTACCGGTTGGCGAAGATCAGAAACAGCATCTGGAACTGAGCCGCGATATCGCCCAGCGCTTCAACGCGCTGTATGGCGACATCTTCAAAGTACCGGAACCGTTCATTCCTAAATCCGGCGCACGCGTGATGTCGCTGCTGGAGCCGACGAAGAAAATGTCCAAGTCGGATGACAACCGCAACAACGTGATCGGCCTGCTGGAAGATCCGAAATCTGTGGTTAAGAAAATCAAACGCGCGATGACCGACTCGGAAGAGCCGCCTGTTGTGCGTTACGACGTGAAAGAAAAAGCGGGCGTTTCTAACCTGCTGGATATCCTCTCTGCCGTCACTGGCCAGAGTATTCCGGAGCTGGAACAGCACTTCGAAGGCAAAATGTATGGTCATCTGAAAGGCGAAGTCGCAGAGGCCGTTTCCGGTATGCTGACCGAGCTTCAGGAACGTTATCACCGTTTCCGTAACGATGAAGCATTCCTGCAGAAAGTGATGAAAGAAGGTGCGGAAAAAGCCAGCGCACGCGCGTCTGTTACGCTGAAAGCCGTTTACGAAGCGATTGGTTTTGTCGCCAGGCCGTAATGTTCTCTGCGTTGTTGAAGAAACCGGGTTTCGCCCGGTTTTTTTTCGCCTGCTCGTTGGTAAATCTCAAAAAATGTGAACCGTCTCGCCGTTTGCATATTTCCCCATTGCGCTATATCTTCATTTTAATGAAGATATAAATATTCAATTTACTGAAAATATAAAATGCGTCGGACATTTATTAAGAAAGAGGGGGTTGTGCTGACAACCCTGGCCCGTTACCTGCTTGGTGAGAAGTGTGGTAACCGACTGAAAACGATAGATGAACTGGCCGCTGAGTGTCACTCATCGGTAGGGTTAACCCAGGCTGCGTTGAAAACGTTGGAATCCTCGGGGGCGATCCGTATCGAGCGTCGTGGGCGAAACGGTAGCTATCTGGTGGAGATGGATAATCGTGCGCTGCTCAAGCATGTGGATATTAATAACGTCGTCTGCGCAATGCCGCTGCCCTATACCCGTTTATATGAAGGGCTGGCGAGTGGGCTAAAGGCGCAGTTCGAGGGGATCCCGTTTTATTACGCGCATATGCGCGGGGCTGATATTCGTGTGGAATGCCTGTTGAACGGCGTCTACGACATGGCGGTGGTTTCCCGGCTGGCTGCGGAAAGTTATCTCGCTCAGGATGGATTGCGCATCACGTTGGCGCTGGGACCGCATACCTACGTTGGCGAGCACCAACTGATTTGCCGCAAGGGTGAATCCGCAGCGGTAAAACGAGTCGGACTCGATAACCGCTCGGCGGATCAGAAAATCATGACCGAGGCCTGTTTTGGCGACCGTAACGTTGAATTGATCGATATGCCCTATCACGAGAGTTTGCAGCGCATTGCGAAAGGCGATGTCGATGCGGTTATCTGGAACGTGGTTGCGGAGGCTGAGCTGGCGGTTTTGGGATTAGAAGCCACACCGCTCACTAACGATCCACGATTTCTGCAGGCCACGGAGGCCGTGGTACTGACCCGGGCAGAGGATTATCCGATGCAGCAGCTTCTGCGAGCCGTTGTGAATAAAGAGGCACTGCTTGCTCACCAACAACGTGTGGCGAACGGTGAACAGGAACCCAGCTATTAAGTAAAGGCGAACGATATGGAAAACAGGCTTAACCTGCTGTGTGAAGCGGGCGTTATCGACAAGGATATTTGTAGCGGCATGCTGCAGGTGGTCAGACGGCTGGATGAAGAGTGGCGTTTGCCGGTTCATAGCGAGCAAGGGATTATGGCGATGACCCATATGGCGAGCGCGTTGATGCGCAGCCGCCAGGGCGAAGTGGTTGAAGCGCTGGACGGTGAGATTTTGGCGGAGATGGCGCAATCGCCTCTCTGGCCAACTATTTTGCTGGTTCATCAGGCGCTGCTGAAAGAGTTTACGGTGACGCCGCACGTTAATGAGGAAGGTTACATGCTGGCGAACCTGTATGGATTGTGGATGGCGGCGAACGAAGGCGTCTGAAATCAATGAAGAATTAGCTTAGCGCATCCTAAATATTCAAAAAAATGAATATTTAACTGAAGGATTAGAAACGAGGCAGAGAAATGTTTATAGAGGCATTGAAACGCCAGAACCCCGCGCTGATCTCGGCCGCTATCGCGTTATGGCAGCAGGGAAAAATCGCACCTGACAGTTGGGTCATTGATGTTGACCAGGTTATTGAGAATGGCAAACGCCTGCTGGATGTCGCCAGGCAACATGGCATTTCGCTGTATCTGATGACCAAACAGGTTGGACGCAACCCCTGGCTGGCGGACAAGCTGTTGCAGCTTGGCTATGAAGGCATTGTGGTTGTGGATTACAAAGAGAGTCGCGTCATGCGCCGTGCCGGGTTACCGGTTGCGCATCAGGGACATCTGGTGCAGATCCCGTCGCGACTGGTCAATGAGGCTGTGGCGCAGGGGACCGAGGTTATCACGCTGTTCTCGTTAGAAAAAGCGCGCGAAGTCTCGGCTGCCGCGGTGAAAGCCGGCTGTGAACAGAACGTAATGTTAAAGGTGTATGACAAGGATGATTTTCTCTATCCGGGGCAGGAAAGCGGCTTTCCACTGATGTATCTGACGGATGTGGTCAATGAAATTCGCAGGCTGCCGGGCTTACGCCTGAGCGGGTTGACCCATTTTCCCTGCCTGTTATGGGATGAAAACTCAGCGCAGACGATGCCGACACCTAATCTGCACACGCTGGTGAGTGCCCGACGTCAGTTGGCGGAAGCCGGGATTGCCATTGAGCAGTTGAATGCGCCGTCAGCCAGTAGCTGTTCGTCACTCCCCCTGCTGGCGGAATTTGGTGTCACCCATGCGGAGCCGGGTCATGCGCTGACAGGCACTATTCCTTCCAATCAAAAAGGCGACCAGCCGGAACGCATTGCGATGCTGTGGCTGAGCGAGGTATCGCACACGTTTCGTGGAGACAGTTATTGCTACGGCGGGGGTTATTACCGTCGCGGTCATGCGCAAAATGCGCTGGTCTTTACACCGGAAAATGACGACCCAATAGCCGCGAAGCTCAAACCCGTGGACGACAGCAGCATTGACTACTACCTGCCTGTTGCCGGGGAATTTCCGGTGAGCAGCGCGGTGATCTTCTGTTTTCGCACTCAGATCTTTGTGACGCGTAGCGACGTGGTGCTGGTATCGGGTATTCAGCGCGGTGCGGCTGAAATCGTCGCGCGTTACGACAGTCTCGGCAACATTCTGGAGGACTAATGGCCCGATTCGTGGTGTTAGTAATCGACAGTTTTGGCGTTGGCGCAATGAAAGACGTCACGCTGGTCAGGCCGCAGGATGCAGGAGCGAATACCTGCGGCCATATCCTGGGCAAACTCCCGCAGTTACGCCTGCCGACGCTTGAGAAGTTGGGGCTGATTAACGCTCTGGGCTTTGCGCCGGGCGTGATGAAACCTTCAGCATCGGCAGTCTGGGGCGTTGCAGAGCTACAGCATGAAGGGGGAGATACCTTTATGGGCCATCAGGAGATTTTAGGCACGCAACCTCAAGCTCCGCTGCGGATGCCATTTAACGAGGTTATTAATAGCGTTGAGAAGGCGCTGAAAGCCGCAAGCTGGCAGGTGGAACGCCGCGGCGGCGACCTGGCGTTTCTTTGGGTCAACGATGCGGTTGCGGTGGGCGATAACCTCGAAGCGGATTTAGGTCAGGTCTACAACATTACCGCCAATCTTGCCGTTATGCCGTTTGATGAGGTGTTGAAAATTGGCCGCGTGGTGCGTGAGCAGGTTCAGGTTGGGCGCGTGATCGCGTTTGGCGGTCAGCTTGCAGACAGCCAGCGCATTCTGGATGCCGTCGAAACCAAAGAAGGACGCTTTATCGGCATTAACGCCCCACGCTCTGGTGCCTATGAAAACGGTTTTCAGGTCAGACATATGGGCTTTGGCGTCGATGAGCAGGTGCAGGTTCCGCAAAAACTTCATGAAGCCGGAATCCCTACCGTGCTGGTCGGTAAGGTGGCGGATATCGTTGGCAATCCGCACGGGCGCAGCTGGCAAAACCTGGTGGATAGTCAGCAGATCATGGATATCACCCTTAACGAATTTAACGCGGAGCCGACGGTATTTATCTGTACCAACATTCAGGAAACCGATCTTGCTGGACACGCTGAAGACACGGCGCGTTATGCCGAACGGTTGCAGGTTGTTGACCTTAATCTTTCGCGCCTTCTGGCCGCTATGGATCCAAATGATTGTCTGGTGGTCATGGCCGATCATGGCAACGATCCGACCATTGGGCACAGTCATCATACCCGGGAGGTTGTACCGGTTCTGGTGTATCGGCAGGGGCTGGAGCCAGCACAATTAGGTATTAGGGCGACGTTATCCGATGTTGGCGCTACGGTGTGCGAATTTTTCGGCGCGTCGTTACCACAAAACGGCAGCTCTTTTCTTTCGGCATTACGGCTTAAAGAGGACATCTTATGAGTTTTGATCCGACGGGTTACACCTGGGTTCACGAACATCTGCATATCGATCTCTCCGGGTTCAAGAATAACCTTGATTGCCGGTTAGATCAGTACGACCTCATTTGCCAGGAGATGAAGGATCTCCGGGCGTTAGGTGTCAGCAACATTATTGAGATGACCAACCGCTATATGGGGCGTAATCCGCAATTCATGCTCGACCTGATGCGCGATACCGGCATCAACGTGATGGCCTGCACAGGCTATTATCAGGATGCTTTTTTCCCCGAGCATGTTGCGACCCGTAGCGTGGAACAGCTCGCGCAAGAGATGATCGATGAGATTATCATCGGTATCGATGGCACCGAGTTGCAGGCTGGAATTATCGCGGAAATCGGCTCCAGTGAAGGAGTGATTACGCCGCTTGAAGAGAAGGTGTTTATCGCCGCAGCGCGCGCGCATAACGAAACCGGACGCCCCATTTCGACCCATACCTCTTTTAGCACCATGGGACTGGAACAACTGACCCTGCTGAGGACGTACGGCGTTGACCTTTCTCGCGTAACCGTTGGTCACTGCGATTTGAAAGATAACCTCGACAATATTTTACGCATGATCGATCTCGGCGCGTATGTGCAGTTCGATACCATCGGTAAAAACAACTATTACCCGGACGAGAAACGCATTGGCATGCTGCACGCGCTACGCAATCGTGGGCTGCTAAATCGCGTGATGCTCTCTATGGACATTACTCGCCGCTCGCATTTAAAAGCCAATGGCGGCAATGGCTATGACTATCTGTTAACCACTTTTATCCCACAGTTGCGCCAGTCAGGATTCAGCCAGGCCGATGTGGACACGATGTTACGTGATAACCCCTCACAATTTTTCCAATAAGGACAGAATCATGAAAAAGATTGGCGTTGCTGGCTTACAACGTGAGCAGATTAAAAAGACCATCGAAACCGCCGCTCCTGGCTGCTTTGAGGTGTCCATTCATAACGATATGGAAGCGGCGATGAAGGTGAAATCCGGGCAACTGGATTACTACATTGGCGCTTGTAACACCGGTGCGGGCGCAGCGCTTTCGATTGCCATTGCGGTGATTGGCTACAACAAAAGCTGCACTATCGCCAGGCCGGGTATTAAGGCGAAAGACGAACATATCGCAAAAATGGTTGCGGAAGGGAAAGTGGCTTTTGGCCTCTCCGTCGAACATGTTGAACATGCGATACCGATGCTGGTTAACCATCTGAAATAAAAGGCATGACTATGGATCTGTACATTCAGATTGTGCTGGTGGCCTGCCTGACCGGCATGACGTCACTTCTGGCGCATCGCTCGGCGGCTGTCTTTCATGACGGTATCCGTCCGATTCTGCCGCAGCTGATCGAGGGATACATGAACCGCCGTGAGGCGGGAAGTATCGCGTTTGGTCTGAGTATTGGCTTTGTGGCGTCGGTTGGGATCTCCTTTACCCTGAAAACCGGCTTGCTCAACGCCTGGCTGCTGTTCCTGCCAACGGACATTCTCGGTGTGCTGGCGATGAACAGCCTGCTGGCGTTCGGTCTGGGCGCTATCTGGGGCGTATTGATTCTGACCTGCCTGCTGCCGGTAAACCATCTGCTCACGGCGTTGCCGGTTGATGTGCTGGGTAGCCTCGGCGAGCTGAGTTCTCCGGTGGTTTCCGCATTCGCACTTTTCCCGCTGGTGGCGATTTTCTACCAGTTCGGCTGGAAGCACAGCATTATCGCGGCGGTGGTGGTACTGATGACCCGCGTGGTGGTGGTGCGTTACTTCCCGCATTTGAACCCGGAATCAATTGAGATTTTTGTGGGGATGATGATGCTACTGGCGATTGCCATTACGCATGATATTCGCCACCGTGGCGATGAAGAGATGGATGCCAGCGGGTTATCGGTCTTTGAGGAACGAACCTCGCGGATTATTAAAAACCTGCCGTACATCGCCATTGTCGGCGCACTGATCGCGGCCGTCGCCAGTATGAAGATTTTCGCTGGCAGCGAAGTCTCAATTTTTACGCTGGAAAAAGCTTATTCGGCAGGGATTACACCGGAGCAGTCGCAGACGCTGGTGAACCAGGCTGCCCTGGCGGAGTTTATGCGCGGGCTGGGTTTTGTGCCAATGATTGCGACAACCGCGCTGGCGACGGGTGTTTATGCGGTAGCGGGCTTCACGTTCGTCTATTCCGTTGGCTACCTGGCGCCGAACCCGTGGATTGCGGCAATCCTTGGCGCTATCGTGATTTCAGCGGAAGTGCTGCTGCTGCGTTCGATTGGCAAATGGCTGGGACGGTATCCGTCAGTGCGTAATGCGTCGGACAATATTCGTAATGCCATGAATATGCTGATGGAAATGGCGCTGTTGGTCGGCTCGATTTTTGCCGCAATCAAGATGGCGGGCTACACCGGCTTCTCGATTGCGGTGGCGATTTACTTCCTCAACGAATCGATAGGGCGTCCGGTTCAGAAGATGGCGGCCCCGGTCGTGGCGGTGATGATCACCGGTATTGTGCTGAATATTCTCTACTGGTTTGGTCTGTTTGTTCCGGCTTGAGGAGGCGTAAAAAATGAAAACATTCCCTCTGCAAAGCCTGACGCTCGCGCAAGCACAGCAAAAGCAGTTTGCGCTGGTGGATACGCTCTGCCGTCACTTTCCTGGCGCTGATTTTCTGGCGGGGGGTGATTTGGGGCTGGCCCCGGGGCTGAATCAGCCTCGGGTCACGCAGCGTGTGGAAAAGGTGTTGGCCGAGGCGTTTCATGCTGAGGCCGCAGCGCTGGTTCAGGGGGCAGGCACCGGGGCTATTCGCGTCGGGCTGGCTGCGCTGCTCAAACCCGGCCAGCGACTGCTGGTTCATGACGCGCCAGTGTATCCTACGACACAGGTACTCATCGAGCAGATGGGCATTCTCCTCATCAGGGCAGATTTCAACGATCTTAAGGCCATAAAGCAGGTCATTACGGAGCATCGCCCTGATGCCGCGCTGGTGCAGCACACGCGCCAGCAACCGCAGGATCGTTACGTGTTAGCCGAGGTGTTGGCGGAAATTGCGCAGTGCGGCGTACCGACGTTAACCGACGATAACTACGCGGTGATGAAAGTTGACGGTATTGGCTGTGAATGTGGGGCTACACTGTCTACCTTTTCGTGCTTTAAACTCTTCGGCCCGGAAGGCGTAGGGGCGGTTGTCGGCAAGGCGGAGGTTATCGCTAAAATTCGTGCGACACTTTATTCCGGCGGCAGCCAGATTCAGGGAGGGCAGGCGCTGGAGGTACTTCGTGGACTGGTTTTCGCCCCGGTGATGCATGCGGTACAGGCTGGCGTTTCCGAACGGTTGCTGGCGATGCTCAATAGCGGAGCGCTGCCCGAGGTGAAAAAAGCCGTCATCGCCAATGCCCAGTCGAAGGTGCTAATCGTGGAGTTTCACCAGCCGATTGCAGCCCGCGTGCTGAAGGCGGCGCAAGAGAGTGGTGCGCTGCCATACCCGGTGGGAGCAGAGTCAAAGTATGAGATCCCTCCATTGTTCTATCGTCTTTCGGGGACGTTTCGCGAAGCAAATCCGTCGCTGGGAGATTATGCGATCCGTATTAACCCAAACAGAAGTGGAGAACAGACCGTGCTGCGTATTTTGCGCGAGAGTGTGAGTGCGATAACATGTGAATGAGCATCGAATCTATAAATGCAAAAACCGGGTGATTCCCGGTTTTTTTGTATCTGCGCAATCGCTTTTATTACTGATTTGCAGCCGGACCACAGCCACCAATAATTTTAGAAATCGAAATTGCTGGATGCAGGAAGTAATCGTAGCTGCAGTTATTTTTTGTGTTTTCGATATGACCAGTACACGCGGTCAGCGTAGCCAGAACACCAGCAACTAAGGTGATTTTTGCAAATTTCAGCATGTTAAAATCCTTGTAAGATATCTATTTTAAAATGGATGAAGTCCATTTCTCGGCGGTTAAGATATCAACTAAAATATAATTAAAATAGTCCAGAAAAGGACTTAACGGCTTTTATATAAAATATACAGCCAATGAATTATTTTTAAATAAAAAAGCCTGGTATTAATAAAGAATGCCAGGCTGCCGAGTATAATTAATTAGCGAAATGTTTTTCTGAAATTCAACATGAAGCCTTTATCGCTGATACCATCCTCTTTCCACTGGTAAGCATCCAGATTCAGGCTGGCGTCTTTGGCGCTGTACTTCACGCCAACAGTCGCCAGACCGTTGACGCCGCCGCCTTTTTGGTCGTCGTCTACGCTAAAGGACTGGCCTGCGGCACCTTGTAGCGACGCGGTACGCTGGCTTTTGCTGTAGCTTAGATTCGGGCCGCCTTCCAGCGTGGCGCTGGCGCTCCAGCCATTTTCACCGGTGTAGTCGAGCTTCATTCCGACTATGGAATCTACGGCGGTTTCGCTGCCAGCGTTCATCGACAGGTTGAAATCCCCTGCGCTGCGCTCTTTGTAGCTGCCTTCCAGCGTGTGACGGAATTTCACCCCGACGTAAGGTGTGACTTTCAGCGCATCGCCCATCATGGTGAAGGTTTTCGCTCCTTCGCTGCGAAACTCAAGATACTGCTGACGTGCGTCGGAATCCGCCACCTTGTTGGTGTCGCCATAAGAGACAGAACGGCTACTGTCGAGGTTGTGCACGTCATAACGCAGGCTGTTGTTCCACGCCAGACCTTCATCAAATGCCATGCTGTGCTTCAGACCAAAGAACTGACTGTAGCCGCCGGTCAGGCCGTTATCGCCCGCAGTTTTCGAACCGTCGCCATCCAGACGCGCAATACCGTACTCCAGCGTCAGATTCTGGCTGGCGGTGAGATCCAACGTCTGGCGTAATGCCAGCATGTCGTACTGGGTGTCGTTGCCCAGCTCCGCACGCGGGTCGCCTTTCGCCACCACGTTGAACGCCAGGCCATCTTTAATTTGCGGCGCGGCGTCGGCCAACATGGTAAAGCGGTTGCTGAGTACACGCGCTTCACGGAATACCGTGGTGGCTTGAGCACCGCTCACCTGCTTGAGTGCGCTGTTCAGCTCGGCGGTAGTACCCACGTTAAGGCTGGTGTACAGCTCGTTGTTGGTGTAACCAGCGTCCAGCGCACTCGCCACGCCAGAAACGCTGGCGTCGGTGGCCACGTCGGCATAGGCGTTTTTGGTCATGGTGACGTCAACGTTGCCGTTGCTGTCCTGGCTACCCTGGGCGTTCCACACCACGCTGGTGGACTGGATGGCGCTTGCGTCGTACAGGTTACTACCCTCAACCACGTTGTCAAAGCTGACGCTGGTGTCGGCGGTGCCTGCGGTGAACCCGGTGTTAATTTCCACACCGTTCATGCTGGCGTTGCTGACCATCAATTTACCGGCGCTGCCATCAGCGCTGGTGCCGACTACGTAGCCCGACAGGTTGTTGGTGGCAGATGAATCTGCACTGTCGCTGGTGGTAACGGTTGTCGTGCCATCGGTAATGGTGGGTTCCGTGGGTGCCGTGAAGTCAACATAATGCACTTCCGTACCGTCGCCGTTTTCGCCGCTGCCTTCAATGGTTTTACCATCCTGCTTGATAAAGCCGGAGCCGGTCACGTTGTCATCAATGTAGACTGTGCCGTTATTGACGATATGACCGTTACTGCCCAACTGGCTGAAGGCGTAGGAGTTGCTGGCGTAAATATTGATGGTGCCGTTATTTTCGATCACTGCATCGGATTTGGCATCTGATTCCAGCTGCATCCCGACCATGCCGGTTTGCGTGGTGCCTACTGTCCCCACATTGATAGTGCCGTTATTGACCATCTTCGCGCTGCCGTGCGCGGACATCGACACATTGTTAGTTTTATCAATGTTAATGGTGCCGTCGTTAATGGCTTTACTGCCGCCATTATTTTTCGAGGTAGTGACCTGTCCGTTAATGACGCCAGTGCTGCCGTTGTACAGCGTGTGTCCGCTCCCGCCGGTGGCGATATCGGCATCGCTGTTTACCGTCCCCCAGTTATTGAAGGTACCGGACCACAGGCCGTTATCCGCCAGCGTCATCACGCCACCTTCGAGGTTATTAAGCGTCCCGCTTTTATCGACAGAGCCGTTTTTAATTACCCCCGCGTTGTTGACGGTTGCGGCGGCGGTAAAGTTCAGCTTATCAACTTCGCCGCCTGCGTTGTTGTTCAGTACCGCACCGCCCGATGCGCCAGTCCAGGCTGTCACCGTACCGGTATTGTTCATGGTGCTGGACCATTGCTCAACCGTGTTCATGGAACCGCTGTTGTTAATAACGGAACCAGCTACCGTGGTTCCGGTTTTCCCGGTTACGGTACCAGTATTGTTGAAGACGCCGCCGTCTACGGATACCGCCGCCGTTGTCCCATCGTTGGTATAAACCCCGCCAGTGTCGATACTCACGCTGCTGATGCTACCGGTGGATTCGTTGGTCACGTCGCCATAATTTTTAACGATAACCTTGCCGCCGCTGACGGTGCCAGCGTTGGTGACATGCACGGTTCCCGTTGCGGCCGGATCGGTGATGATGGTTTTATCCGTCAGCGTTTCGCCTTCAGCGGTAATAACGCCACCATCGAGGAGAGAAAGGGAAACATTGCTGTCGGTCGGGTTGTATTCGTCGCTGTCCTGGCAATCGTCGCCAAAGCAGACCGTGCCGTAGTTAACGATGTTACTGCTGCTGTCGGTCAGGAAGGGTTTACCGTAGGCAGCTTCAATATTGATCGTGCCGCTGGTGTCGTTAATTACCAAACCGCCGTTTAACGCGGCCATACCGACCAGTTGATTTTCGTCGGTTTGTGTAACGCCTTCATCGGCAGTCAGGTTAATGGTGCCCTGGTTAATGGCTGTGCCGCCATTGAGCGCCATCATACCGAAGCCCGCATTATTGACGGTAATGGTGCCCGTATTGGTGGCGGTTGCATCGCCCTGACCGCTGTCGGTTGAGCCAGCGACCATACCCGTGCTGGTGAGATAGAGCGATGACGGATGCCAGTAACTTGTGCCGGTGATGTTGCCTTCATCATCCAGCGTCGGGACTAAGCCGTCCAGGTAGATATCACCTTCGTTCCGCGCTGTCCCTTTGCTGGCGGAAACACCATACACGCCTGCTCCCTGCAAATGGATGGTGGCACCTTCATCATTAATGACGCTACTATCTTTTCTTGTAGCTGCCATCGCGTAGAAGGTATGGTTATACCACATCAGCGGAAATTCAGCGATACCATTGTTTTCTGATGGCTTTTGGTCGGAAATAAGGGAGATATCGCCGCCGGACTGATTGTGAACCATGGAGCCTTCGCCCTCAGCGCGGACAATGGCGGTACGATCGTCATCATTGCTGCTGTTGTCGGTGGCATAGACCAGAATATCACCGCTGTTGCTGGCTTCAGCTCCGTTGCTGGCTTTTATTATGGAATAGACGCCGTGGCTGGTAATACTACCGTTGTTCTCAATTGAGGAACCTTCGCCACTGGCGAGTAATAGGGCGTTGTCGGTGAAATAGTAATTACTCACATAATGGGCACTGATATCAATGCTGGAGGCGTCAGTCAGAATTAACGAGCCGCCGTTATTGACTTGCGCCAGCGTAACCATTCCGCCCACTATGGTTGTCGTATCTATGGAAGATTGGCCGCTTAATACGACCTGGCTGTCGCCGTCAATATTAATGGCCGTGATGGATACATTGGAATCCTCAGATGAATTGTGGCTGACGTTGATACCACCGTCTATCTTGACGCTGTTGTTGTCACCGTTAACGTTCAGCCCCACAATCTGCTCGGTAGCCGAGGTCTGGGCGTTAACGTCAAAATTCAGCGCGCCGTCCAGGGTAATATCGTTGTTGTTACCGCTGACGGAAACGCCGGTTAGCGGGGAGCCACTGTCAATTTTATCTTCTTTTGCGTAATCTGCGCTCAAATTAACGTCGCCGGTGATATCAACGGCGTTGCTGTCGCCGCTCACGTTCACGCCCGTTGCGCCGCGAAATATGCCGCTGCTGTCCTGTGCTGAGTTCACGTTAATATCGCCGTCCAGCGTAATCTGCGACGTATTGCCGTTTACCAGCGCGCCTGTACCATTTAGGCTAACGTTAATATCCCCTTTATTGCTAAAGGTGTTTTGTTCGCCTGCAACCACAAACCCCACAGAGTCCCGATCGCGGACGGTGGCGTTGCCGGTATTTTTCACCTCATCGCCGGTACCGTTGGCGACGATACCCGTCGCGCCGTTGGTGACCAGCATGTCACCTGCCTGGGTCAGATTATTATCATTACCATCAATGACTGCGGCAGTAGAGCCCGCGCCATCCACGGTGATATCACCCGTATTCGCGATTCGCGCGTTATCGCCTTTGATGTACTGGCCGGTGGAGCCCGCGCCGGTGACTGTTGTGTCGCCGGTGTTATCAATCACGGCGCCGTCACCGTTAATTTGGGTTCCGGTCGCTCCGTCGGTAACGTTTAACTCGCCATCGTTAGTAATGCGCGTCTTGTCGCCAGTAATAATGATACCGGTTGAATCAGCGCCGCTTACCTCAGTGGTACCGGTATTATTGAAGGTAGTGCTGTTGCCGTTAACAAAGATGCCCGTTGCGCCGTCGGAAATATCCTGTTTCCCTTCGTTGTTAATGGTTGCGTTGTCGCCGTCAATATTCAGCCCGAAAGATCCGGCGCCGCTGGCGGTAGTATCGCCTTTGTTGTCGATGAAGACATCATCACCGGTAATTTTTGCCCCGGTAGCGCCGTCGGCCACATTGAGTTCACCATCGTTGATAACGTGCGAGTTGTCGCCATTGACGATGGAGCCGGTAGAACCCTGACCGCTGATGTTAGATATACCGGTATTATCCACCGTGGTTCTGTCGCCATCGATCACCATGCCTGTGCCGCCGCCCGTGACGTCAATGCCACCGGAAATGCGGGTGGTGGTGTCGTCACCTGAAATCAGTGCGCCGGTTGCGCCATCGACGGTGCTTTGTCCTGAAATCGTATTGGTAGTGTTGTCACCAGTAATGACGATGCCAACCGCGCCATCGCTGACAGAGGAATCACCGCTTAACGCGTTGTTTGTCCGATCGCCGGAGATGATGACGCCGGTTTTACCTGCACCGTGGGTATCAACACCGCGATCGGCGGCGTGTGACTCGTCGTCGCCCGTTGCGACTGTGGTTTGATCATCGGCAACAATCAGGTATCCCTGGCTGTCATATTTCCAGTACAGGCCGCTTCCCTGCACTGTACCTTCGATTACGGCAGCGTTGCTGTCAGTGACTTTCCAGTCTGAAACCAGCAGAGTTTTACCGTCTTCTAACGCGATCTGCCACTGATCGTCCTGTTCGGAATAATTCCACATCGCGCCGCCGAGGTCTGTGCCACTATCCAGCCTGATGTCGTCAAATGTCAGTGTATTCAATCCCTTATCGATGGTGATGCCATTACTGAAGGTAATGACTGAGGTATCATCGGGAGGTGTGGGCGTGACATCGCCGCCATCGTCGTCGGGAGGTGTGGGCGTGACATCGCCGCCATCGTCGTCGGGAGGTGTGGGCGTGACATCGCCGCCATCGTCATCGGGAGGTGTGGGTGTTACATCGCTGCCGTTATCTGATGGGGTTGTAGGTGTATCATTATAGTGGGAATGACCGCCACCATTGTTATCGATACCTATCGCTACACCGGCTGTTAGCGCAGCGATACCACCTGCGACCCATCCCCAGTGATTGTCTTGCTCTGTATAACCCGCCACGCAGCGTGCGGAGAGTTTGTTACGCTCGTCTTTTGATAATACGGATACATCAGTGGGGCAATCGTTGTCATCGTCGCTGCTATCTGCGGCTATCGCCGGGAGATAGTAAGTTTGCAACGCAAGAGCAATACCCACCGCAATGAGTTTTTTCCTTTGCATAATCGATATCCTTAAATAAATACGCACAAAATATGCCATAGAAGGCATAAATTTATTTCGATTATTATTTTGCCACTGAACAGCCGTACTTAGTCAAACTACTAAATGACTATATTATTTAGGATGTGAATTTATTTATGGATTATACGAATATAAATGGGATGTTTTGCAATGAATTCATAAATTAGAGCGAAAAATCATCTCCTTGGTGAATGAATTTAGTTTTTCTTAATTTAAATTTGAGAATAAAGAATGAATGACAGGAATGATAAATGCCCTGAATAACAGGGCATAATTTGAATTAATGGTTCGAAAACCAGTTCAGCTTATCGCGAAGGCCTACCACACGACCAACAATAATTAGCGCTGGGCTTTCAACCTGTTGCGCTAATTCCCCGAGCTGCGTCAGCACACCGTTGACGACGCGTTGTTTCACGGAGGTGCCGTTTTCTACAAGTGCAACCGGCATATCGGGCTGCATGCCAAATTCGATCAGTTTTTCCTGAATCGTGGCCGCCTGGTTCAGCCCCATGTAGAACACCAGCGTCTGTTTCTCTGCCGCCAGATTTTCCCAGTCCAGCTCGCCGCCGGTTTTCAGGTGCCCGGTAACCAGACGAACGCTCTGGGCGTAATCACGATGGGTCAGTGGAATGCCGGAATAGGCGGAACAACCGGAGGCTGCGGTAATACCCGGTACGACAGAGAATGGAATACCGGCGTGGCAAAGCGTTTCCAGCTCTTCGCCACCGCGACCAAAGATGAACGGGTCGCCACCTTTCAGTCTCACGACGCGTTTACCCTGTTGCGCTTCACGCAGCAGGATCTGGTTAATCTCTTCCTGCGGTACGCAGTGGTAACCCGCGCGTTTACCGACGAATACCCGGTCCGCATCGCGGCGCACGAGGTTCATAATATCGTCGGAAACCAGACGGTCATAAACCACTACGTCGGCTTGCTGGATCTGCTGCAGCCCTTTCAACGTTAGTAACCCGGCATCGCCAGGACCGGCGCCAACCAGCACCACTTCACCACGGTGATCCAGTGGTTCGCTGAGCAACTGCTCGGTGGTTTCCTCGACAGCTTTACGATCGTTGTTTGCCAGCGACTGCGCCAGGCGGTCATTAATGAACAATTTTTCCCAGAAGCGGCGACGTTCACCCATACTGGCAAACTGGTTTTTAACCCGGGAACGCAACTTGCCTGCATATTGCGCGACCTGGCCCAGATGCTGAGGCAGCATGGATTCGAGTCTTTCACGCAGCAGACGGGCCAGCACCGGTGAAGTGCCGCCAGAGGAGACCGCCACCATCAGCGGCGAGCGGTCGATAATGGAGGGCATGATAAAACTGGCTGCTTTTGGCGCATCGACTACGTTGCAGAAGATACGACGTGATTCTGCGGCGGTGCTGACGCTTTGGTTGACGGCATCGTCATCGGTGGCGGCAATAGCCAGCCAGCAGGTGTCGAGCAGGGACTCATCGAACGGCCCCTCAACCAGCGTCAGCATGTTTTCATCTGCCCATACTTTGAACTGCGGAATAAACGCCAGCGCATTAACCGTTAAACGGGCACCCGCTTCCAGCAGTAACCGCGCTTTGCGTTCTGCGACATCACCACCGCCGACGATCAAGCAGTCGCGGTCACGTAGTTGACAAAATATAGGCAAATGATCCACGACATTACCCCTTAATTATTTGGCTGTTATGCCAGATTCTCAGCTTGGTTGATTTTTGCCGGAACAGGACGCTCCGATTTTGGCGTAGCATACCAATAACCTAATCCCATGAATACGACACCGGACAAAGTATTACCGAGTGTCACCCACAGCAGGTTATGACCAATTCCTGACAGGGTATAGGCTTCGCTGTGATGGCCGAACCAGGAGAGGGCAAACAGCGTCATGTTGGCAACGGAGTGCTCGTAGCCGGAAGCAATAAACGCCAGCAGACACCACCAGATAGCGAGGAATTTTGCCGCGCCTTCGGTACGGATTGCCATCCAGATAGCCAGACAAACCAACCAGTTACATAGCGCGCCTTTAAAGAACAAAACCATCGCAGGCGCGGTCGTTTTCGCCAGAGCAACCGAATGGACGATGCTGGTATCGACCGGCAGCAGGCTACCGCCACCCCAGCTGTAAAGCAGGGCGACAAACACGGAACCGACCAGGTTACCCAGCCAGGTTTTTGGCAGGATTGCCCACATCTGACCGTGACTGATGGTGCCCGCTTTAACGCCAAGCGTCAGGAACATCGTGTGTCCGGTGAACAGTTCAGAACCGGCGATAATAACCAGCGTTAAGGCAATACCAAAGGTTGCACCCATTACCAGAGGACGTACGGACGGGTCGAGCAGATTGCCGAGGGTGAAAATAAGAATGATGCCGAGACCCACATAGGCCCCCGCCATTGCCGAACTGATCCAGAATCCGAGCGGGTTATTAGCCGACAGGCGTGCGATGCGCGCAGCGTTAGCCGCACACTTATTGATAGTGTCTGTGAACATGTGTTGATTATCCTTTTCTCACTTCATCCTTTGCCCTGCCTCTTTGTTGGCTGCCCTCGCTCACCCCAGTCACATAGTGAACTATGCTCCTGGGGATTTGCTCAGTTGCCGCCGCGATGCAGTACAAATGATTTTGTGATAACAATGAAAATGAAAAAAAATACAAAAAAGGGGAGGCGTTGCGCCTCCCAAAAATTTATTAACCGCGCAGTTGCACCGTGCCGTCTTTCACTCGCGCTTCGTAATGTTTCACGGAGAACTGTTCGTCTTCCATGCACAGACCGTCGCTTAAGCGAAAACGCTGTTTTTTCAGCGGGCTGGCAACCCACAATTCGCCTTGATGTTCAGCAATCAGCCCACGAGAAAGCACGCTGGACTCAAAGAATGGGTCGATGTTGCTGATCGCAAACACCTGGTCGCTGTGATACGGGCGGAAAATCGCAACCTGCTCGTTACCTAACAGGGCGCAGACGCCTGTTGCAGGCAGAATGTCATCGATTTTGCAGATGTTTTTCCACTGGCTCATGCGTTTTCCTCCACCAGAGTCACCGGGATACGCTCATAAGGCGTGGCCGGACGATGTTGTTCACGTTCAGGCACAACCTGGACATTCGGATCGCGTTGATCGCTGTTGATAAAGTGTTTGAAGCGAACCTGCGCAGATGGGGTGTTAACGGTTTCTGTCCACTCGCAGACCACTGCTTCACGCAGACGGGCCATCTCTTCTTCAAGATGCTGATTCAGACCCAGCTTGTCGTCGATGATGACGGACTTCAGATACTCGATACCGCCTTCCAGATTGTCTAACCACGGTGCGGTACGGGTCAGTTTGTCGGCAGTACGGATGTAGAACATCATGAAGCGGTCAAGGTACTTGAGCAGCGTTTCGCGATCGATATCTGCTGCCAGCAGGTCTGCATGACGAGGTTTCATCCCGCCGTTACCGCAAACGTACAGGTTCCAGCCTTTCTCAGTAGCGATGATACCCACGTCTTTGCCCTGGGCTTCCGCGCATTCACGGGTACAGCCAGAGACACCGAACTTCATCTTGTGCGGCGTACGGATGCCTTTGTAGCGGTTTTCCAGCTCGACGCCGAAACCGACGCTATCGCCCACGCCGTAGCGGCACCAGGTGCTGCCCACGCAGGTTTTCGCCATACGCAACGCTTTAGCATAGGCATGACCGGTTTCGAAACCGGCTTCAATCAACTGGCGCCAGATTTCCGGCAGGTCATCTTTCTGTGCGCCGAACAGGCCAATACGCTGAGAGCCGGTGATTTTGGTATACAGGTTAAATTCACGCGCGATACGCCCCACGGCCACCAGACCTTCAGGGGTGATTTCACCGCCAGCGGAGCGCGGGATTACAGAGTAGGTGCCGTCTTTCTGGATATTCGCCAGGAAGTTGTCGTTGGTGTCTTGCAGCGGTGTGTGCTGAGGTTTGAGAATGTACTCATTCCAGCACGAGGCCAGCAGGGAACCGACGGTCGGTTTACACACTTCACAGCCGTAGCCTTTCCCATGTTTTGCCAGCAACTCTTCGAAGGTTTTAATGCCTTCTACGCGAATGAGATGGAACAGTTCCTGACGCGAGTACGGGAAGTGTTCACACAGGTTGTTGTTAACTTCAATACCCTGTTTCGCCAGTTCAGCGTTCAGGACCTGCGTTACCAGTGGGATACACCCACCGCAACCGGTACCGGCTTTGGTTTCAGCTTTCAGCGCCGCAACGGTGTGACAACCTTTATTGATAGCAGCAACCAGCATGCCTTTGGTGACGTCGAAGCAGGAACAAATCTGCGCGCTGTCCGGCAGTTTATCGACGCCGATAGACGGTTTGCCGCTGCCCGCGTGCGCAGGCAGGATCAATGAGTCCGGGTTTTCCGGCAGTTCGATAGCGTTCAGCACCAGTTGCAGCAGATTGCCGTAATCGCTGGTGTCGCCTACCAGAACCGCGCCGAGCAGCGTTTTGTTATCTTTGCTGACAATGAGGCGTTTGTAGACTTCTTTGCTCTCGTCGAGGTAAACGTAGCTGCGCGCACCTGGTGTGCGGCCATGCGCGTCGCCAATCCCGCCAACGTCAACGCCGAGTAGCTTCAGCTTGGCGCTTAAATCTGCGCCTTCGAAGGCGTTTTCGGTTTCGAGGATATGGTCAACGGCGACCTGCGCCATTTTGTAGCCGGGAGCCACCAGACCATATACACGGTTGTTCCAGCTGGCGCATTCGCCGATGGCATAGATGTCCGGGTCAGAAGTCTGGCAGGTGTCGTTAATCACGATCCCACCGCGCGGAGCGACGTCCAGACCGCACTGGGTAGCCAGTTTGTCGCGTGGACGAATACCGGTAGAGAAAACGATAAAGTCGACCTCCAGTTCGCTACCATCGGCAAAACGCATGGTTTTGCGCGCTTCGACGCCTTCCTGGACAATCTCTTTCGTGTTTTTGCTGGTGTGCACTCGCACGCCCATGCTTTCAATTTTGCGACGTAACTGCTCGCCACCCATATGATCCAGCTGTTCAGCCATCAGCATCGGAGCGAATTCAATCACGTGGGTTTCAACGCCGAGGTTTTTCAGCGCACCGGCGGCTTCCAGGCCCAGCAGGCCACCGCCGACGACAGCACCGCGTTTGCTACGGCGCGCGCAAGACTCAATGGCGTTGAGGTCTTCAATGGTGCGGTAAACGAAGCAGTCCTGGGTTTCCGAACCTTTAATCGGCGGGATCCACGGATAAGAGCCAGTCGCCATGATCAGCTTATCGTAATAAACCGTACGACCCGCGCTGGAGTGGATCACCTTCTCCTGGCGGTTGATGGTAATTGCGCGCTCGCCGACTAATACCTTAACGCCGTGCTTCTCGTAGAATCCTTCGCGCACCAGAGAAAGCTCTTCGGCGGTGTGGTGGGAGAAGTAGGAAGACAGGTGTACGCGGTCGTACGCTTTGCGGGGTTCTTCACAGAAGACGGTAATATCAAAATTGGCAGCGTCGGATTTATCAAGAAGATCCTCAATAAAGCGATGGCCGACCATACCATTACCGATAATAGCGAGTCTGACTTTGCTCATTTTTGCCTCGATTTCTTTTCTATTACCGCCTACCTTAACGATTCAGCTACCCCGCTTATTGATACAAATCAAATTCGCCCTCATATACTCCTTAAGAGGTACATAACTGATTTACCTACATTTTTATAAGTTACGGAATTGACTGGCTTTTAGTGTTTGTATAAAAAGCGCACAAATTAAGGGGTTTTTGTATGAATTGGCCTACATCACCAATGGAGGAAGGGATGCCAGGGATATGCCGGATGGCGAGAACACCATCCGGCCGTGAGATTAATGCGTGGCCGGCGCGTTATGCTGGCGATGGCGCGTAACAAACCCAAGAATAAAGCACATTACGAACACAACGGCATACAAGCCGTTAGCTGTTTGCAGTGCCGCCATTGGACCGCTATGAGCGACGATCGGGCCAGTGACGACGAAAGTAAGCATGGTACCGATGGTGCCGCAGGTCAGAATGAAGTTAACCAGTTTAGGTGAGGCGACCTTCGTCTGCTGGGAACCGAGGGTAATAATGGTGGTATAAATCGCGCTGGAGAAGAAGCCCAGCGTCAGAATGAACCACGGCATATGCTCCGGCGTACCGGTGATAAACAGATACATCAGGACGGTGGCCAAACCCGCCAGTACCGTCAGGATGCGCTGCAAATCGAAGAAACGCAGAATAAAGCTAAACGCCCACATGCCAACCATGTAAGACATCCAGAAGTCGCTGACCAGTTTACCCGCATCACCCAGGCTCATACCCAGACTTTTGGCATATTCCGGTACCCATGAGATAAAACCAAGCTGGCCGAGGATGTAACATAAAGCCGCAATGGACAGAAACAGTACGCCAATGCCCCATTTTTCTTTTACTACCGGTGCGTCTGACTGCTGCGCGTGTTTGCCCAGCGCAGGGAATTCGCAACCGAAGGTCAGCAGGAAAATAGCGACATAGACCAGGCCGATGCAGGCATAAACCCAGTACCATTCAATGCTGCGCGCTAGCAGAAATGCTGCCACCATCGGGAAAATCATGCCAGCCATGCTGAAGAAAGAGTCCGTAAACAGCAGGCGAGAACCGCGCTGGCGACCTTCATACATCTGCGTGACCAGGAATGTACCAATCGACATGGTGATACCGCTCACCAGCCCAAGGACAAACATTGCTGCTGAGAACAAGGCCAGGCTATGGCTGAGCATCAGTCCGGCGACCGCCAGAACCATCAGGATAAAGCCAAAGCGCAACTGGGTTTTCAGGGGCACAATCTCCATCAGCCATGCATTCAGAAAGATAGAGATCAGGATGCCGGCATTCAGGAAAGTGAAGGTGTTACTCATACTGGAAACGGGCAAATGAAAGTAATCTGCGATATTTCCCATCACCATCCCGGTGACAATTACCAACGCGCCTGTCAGGGCGTAGGAGAGAAAGCTAATCCATGTGAGCTTAATGCGGTTGCTGTTAGTCATGACTGGCCTGTATAGAAGTGTAAGGCGCATTGACTGCGCCGTGAGCGGGCAGATTTTAGGCGCTTTAGTGACACATTTAAATATTTAATGGCAATAACTTGCTCCGTTACATTTTTGTATGTGATCTCGATCACAATGAGTATTGCGACTGTGAGGTTACATTTGTTTCAAGTACGTAAAATTAAGTAAAGGGATGGCCTTGTCCTTGAAGGCTCTTTAAAATCAATTCACTTGCTTCATTTCTGCTCTTGTTAAGGAATTCTCATGCTCAAATCGACTCTGGCGGCTGTTGCAGCTGTTCTCGCTCTTTCCGCTCTCTCCCCTGCAGCACTGGCAGCAAAAGGTGACCCACATGTCCTGCTGACCACCTCTGCGGGTAACATTGAGCTGGAGCTGAACAGCCAGAAAGCCCCGGTTTCAGTGCAAAACTTTGTCGATTATGTGAACAGTGGTTTCTATAACAACACCACGTTCCACCGTGTGATCCCGGGCTTTATGGTACAGGGCGGCGGCTTCACCGAGCAGATGCAGCAGAAGAAACCTAACCCGCCAATCAAGAATGAAGCCGATAACGGGCTGCGTAACACCCGTGGCACGATTGCGATGGCGCGTACAGCAGATAAAGACAGCGCGACCAGCCAGTTCTTTATCAACATCGCAGACAACGCTTTCCTCGATCACGGCCAACGCGACTTTGGCTATGCTGTATTCGGTAAAGTTGTGAAAGGTATGGATGTCGCGGATAAGATCTCTCAGGTACAGACCCATGATGTTGGTCCTTACCAGAATGTCCCGTCAAAACCGATTGTTATCCTTTCAGCTAAAGTCCTGCCGTAATCGTATTTTGCGCGGGTAGTTCCTGCCCGCGTTCTCTCCCTTCTCTGCGTAACCCGAAATTGCTGCTTATACTTGTGGCAAGTGCCGCTTACATTCAGGGAGGTCACGTGAAAAAACTCACCGATAAACAAAAGTCCAGACTCTGGGAGCAACGGCGTAATGTCAATTTCCAGGGAAGCCGACGACTGGAAGGCGTGGATATTCCACAGGTTACTCTGAACGCGGAAGACGCCCTGGCGCGTCTGGAAGAGTTGAGGAGGCACTATGAGCGATAAATTCGGTGATGGACGTGACCCTTATCTGTACCCCGGTCTGAATGTGATGCGTAACCGCCTGGGGATTCATCAGGCCCAGCGTCTGGCACAAGCGGCATACGAATTAACAGCACTGCGCGCCGCGACGATTGAGTTGGGGCCTTTAAAGCGTGGCTTGCCACACCTGTGCGCCATTCATCGCCAGTTATACCAGGATATTTTCGACTGGGCGGGGCAGTTGCGGGAAGTTGATATCTACCAGGGCGATACACGCTTTTGCCATTTCGCCTATATCGAGAAAGAGGGCAATGCGCTGATGCAGGACCTGGAAGAGGAGTCCTGGCTGGTGGGATTGCCGGAAGACAAATTTGTCGATCGCCTCGCGCACTATTATTGCGAAATTAATGTGCTGCATCCGTTTCGTATTGGTAGCGGTCTCGCGCAGCGTATTTTCTTCGAACAGTTAGCGATTCATGCCGGGTATATGCTGAGCTGGGATGACATTCAGGTTGAGGAGTGGAACCAGGCGAACCAGAGCGGGGCAATGGGCGACCTGACCGCCCTGCGGGCGATATTTCGTAAAGTGGTAAGCGAAGCCCCGGAAACTGAGTAGAATAGCGCGGGTCTTATGTACCGGAGCCGCCATGATCCTGCTTATCGATAACTATGATTCTTTTACCTGGAACCTGTACCAATACTTTTGCGAACTGGGCGCTGATGTTCTCGTCAGGCGTAACGACGAGCTGACGCTGTCGCAAATCGACGCGCTGAATCCGCAAAAAATCGTGATTTCCCCAGGCCCCTGCACGCCGGATGATGCCGGTATCTCGCTGGATGTAATTCGCCATTTCGCGGGCAACATCCCGCTGCTGGGCGTGTGTCTCGGTCACCAGGCGATGGCGCAGGCGTTTGGCGCGACCGTGGTTCGGGCAGCAAAAGTGATGCACGGTAAAACCTCGCCGATTACGCATAACGGGCAGGGCGTTTTTCAGGGACTCGCCAACCCATTAACCGTGACACGCTACCATTCTCTGGTGGTTGCCCCCGAAACGCTTCCTGACTGCTTTGAAGTGACCGCCTGGAGTGAGACACAGGAGATCATGGGTATTCGCCACCGTGAGTGGGATCTGGAAGGTGTGCAGTTTCACCCGGAGAGTATTCTCAGCGAACAGGGACATCAGCTGCTGGATAATTTCCTCCAACGGTGATTTATGGTTGCTATTCAGTGATTTTTTATTCATATTTTGTGATTATAATTTCACTAGCATTTCTGCTTAACAGGGTGGTAATGACATGGCAACTGAACAAACTGCGATTACGCGCGCGACATTCGATGAAGTAATTCTGCCGATTTATGCACCGGCTGAGTTTATCCCGGTAAAAGGAAAAGGGAGTCGAGTCTGGGATCAACAGGGCAAAGAGTATGTTGATTTTGCGGGCGGCATTGCAGTTACCGCGTTAGGGCATTGCCATCCGGTGCTGGTTGAGGCGTTAAAAACCCAGGGCGAAACCCTGTGGCACACCAGTAACGTTTTCACCAACGAACCAGCGTTGCGCTTAGGTCGTAAAATCATTGATGCGACCTTTGCTGAACGCGTGCTGTTCATGAACTCCGGTACCGAAGCCAACGAAACCGCCTTTAAGCTGGCGCGTCATTATGCCTGCGTACGCCACAGCCCGTTCAAAACCAAAATCATTGCCTTTCATAATGCGTTTCACGGTCGTTCGCTGTTTACCGTATCTGTTGGTGGGCAACCGAAATATTCCGACGGCTTTGGACCAAAACCGGCAGATATCATCCATGTGCCGTTTAACGATCTGCATGCGGTAAAAGCGGTGATGGACGATCACACCTGTGCGGTGGTGGTTGAGCCAATTCAGGGGGAAGGCGGCGTTACTGCGGCAACCCCGGAATTCCTGCAAGGTTTACGTGAACTCTGCGACCAGCATCAGGCGCTGCTGGTATTTGATGAAGTGCAGTGTGGGATGGGGCGTACCGGCGATTTATTTGCCTATATGCACTACGGCGTGACGCCGGATATCCTCACCAGTGCTAAGGCGCTCGGCGGCGGCTTCCCGGTGAGCGCCATGTTGACCACCCAGGAAATTGCCTCCGCGTTCCACGTGGGTTCGCACGGTTCCACTTACGGCGGTAATCCACTGGCCTGTGCAGTTGCAGATGCCGCGTTTGATATCATCAACACCCCGGAAGTGCTGGAAGGTATTCAGGGCAAACGTCAGAAGTTTGTCCAGCATTTGCAGCAGATTAATCAGCAGTTCGATATTTTCAGCGATATTCGCGGCATGGGGCTGCTGATTGGCGCCGAGCTGAAGCCGCAGTTTAAAGGCCGGGCGCGCGATTTCCTCTACGCCGCCGCGCACGAAGGGGTGATGGTGTTGAATGCCGGGCCGGACGTGATGCGTTTCGCGCCGTCGCTGGTGGTGGAAGACGCGGATATCGAGGAAGGGATGCAGCGTTTCGCGCAGGCTGTCGCGAAGGTGGTGGGCTGATTGCCTGATGGCGGCGCGAGCGCCTTATCCGGCCTACAGGGTAAGGTTTGATTCGTAGGCCGGATAAGCGTAGCGCATCCGGCAGTCGATCTTAACCTTTCATATCCCGCAGTCGGCGGCTCAACCAGATGCCGTGGTGTGGGCGCTGACGCCATGCGACCGACGAAATGGTGTGCATGGTGTTCAGATGCCCCAGAACCCGCTGCAGATGCTGCTCCAGGGTGCTTAACGGACCGTGGGACAGCATCTCTGGTGCCTCGAGAATATTCACATCGCCCGAGCTTCCCGGTCCGTCATATTCCAGCCGCTGCTGACAGCGCTGGAGCGCGATTTCGCAGGACTCCAGATACCGCTGTGCCAAATCCGGCGTCAGCATCGTATGTTCCCTCGCCAGCGTGGTCATCGCGTTGATGTGTTCGACAATAAACTGGCTGTGCGTGACCCACAGTTTCATATCTGCCAGATAGTGCGAGTTAAATCCCGGCTCCTGCATTGCCTGATTCAGTGAGTTAAACAGCGTGTTATGCGCCTGGTTGACCCGCATGCGTTGATACGCCAGCGGCGTGGCCTGCGGATCGTTGCTGAGGATCAGGCGAATGGCTTCCTGATCGGCTTCTAACGCATCGTGGGCGTTCTTACGCAACAGACCACTCTGCCACTGCGGCCACAGCCAGAGCGTGCCGCCAAAGGCGATTAAGCAGCCAATCACCGTGTCCACAAACCGCGGTACGATAAATTGTTCCCCGTTCAGCGTCAGCAGTTGCAGGGTGTATACCGCCGTAACCGTAAAGCCAACGGTGGCCCAGCCGTAGTTTTTGCGAATGATCAGATAGCTGCCTAACGTGATCAGCAACATGCCTGCCAGCGTGAAACCTTCCTGAATATGAAAGTGCAATGTGACGCCCGCAATCACCAGTCCGACGAGCGTCCCCACCGAACGATGCAAAATACGCACCCGGGTCGCCCCATAGCCATTTTGCGTGACGAACAGGATCGTCATCAAAATCCAGTAAGGTTTAGGCAGATGTAAGGCGCTACCCATCAGGCTGGCGATACTCAGCATGACGCTTATGCGCCCGGCGTTACGCAGCGCCGGGGATTTCAACGACAGATAGTTTTTCAGCGCCGGGATCAACGGCAACCGCCGCTGTTTGTCTGCCATTAAATCACGGGCATACAGCGGGCGCTGGGTCCGCAGCACACGAGCAATACGGCTGAAGTGCCAGTAGCAAAATTGCCCCACCGGATTGTCCGGATGCTGGTTGGCGATTTTCTCCAGCGAACCAATCTGCTTTTCCATTGAGAAACGAGTCGGTAAGCGGTGATACAAGATATCATCGGCCAGTACGCGCAGGCGGGCGGCGACGGTACGCGCGTTCCAGCGAATCACCTGTTCCGCGTGGCTTCGCTCGACCAGCTTTTGCACCTCTTCCGGCTGATGCAAGCTAACTGAAATATGTTCCTGTAAATCGAGCGCTTCCTGAAAGGCACGCAACAGTCGCTTGTATTCATTATTGTGATGCGCCGACAGCATATGCATTTGCTGGTAGCACTGGGTAATCAGATCCACCGCCTTTTGTTGACGAACCAGCAACGGAGGCAGCGCTTTTTCTGGATCGGCATGCTGGGTCAGCAGACTGTACTTGGCCTCACAGTAATCGGCTAATTCGCGGTACAACAGGCTGAGCGATTCACGCAGTGGCTGCTCACGCCACATCCAGAACCAGAACCAGTTGAACAGACCGTACCACAACGTACCCAGTGCATAGATCAGCAATGGCTCCCAGACGGGCATGTTCCCGGCAAGGCTTAGCGTGAAAATTGCCGCGATGAGTGAGGCTGGCAGCAGTCGCGCATGCAACGGGCTTAGCTCGGCGGTTACGCCAAGAATCAGCGTCAGGCCGGTGAGGATGAGCGGCAGTGGTATATCTTTTGCCAGCAGTAACTGCATGATCAGGCTGCAACCGGCAAACAGCGATGCGCCAATAACTAAACGTTTAAAAAAGCGTTTATGCGGGGTATCAAGACCGGCAATGTTGCAACAGGCAGGGACGAGGGAAAACAGAAGCCCCAGATGAAGCTGACCAATGATAAGACCGACGGCCACAGGTAAACACAGCACCAGGGTCTGTCGTAGTGCGTAGTTGATCTCGGGGTGATAAATCAGTCTTCGCCACATCGGAGCAAACAAAAATGGCGCGCTACCGGGTAACGCGCCATTTCGATGGGATTAACGTGTGCCGTAAACGACGATGGTCTTACCGTGAGCGGAGATCAGGTTCTGATCTTCCAGCATCTTCAGAATACGACCAACGGTCTCACGGGAGCAGCCAACGATCTGGCCGATTTCCTGGCGGGTGATTTTAATCTGCATACCGTCCGGGTGAGTCATCGCGTCAGGCTGTTTTGCCAGATTCAGCAGAGTCTGAGCAATACGACCGGTGACGTCGAGGAAGGCAAGGTTGCCTACTTTTTCAGACGTGACCTGCAGGCGACGAGCCATCTGAGAAGACAGGCGCATCAGAATATCCGGGTTGACCTGGATTAATTGGCGAAATTTTTTGTATGAAATTTCAGCGACTTCACATGCGGTTTTGGCCCGTACCCAAGCGCTACGTTCCTGGCCTTCTTCGAAGAGGCCTAATTCACCAATAAAATCGCCCTGATTCAGATAAGAAAGGATCATTTCTTTCCCTTCTTCATCTTTGATCAGCACTGCCACTGAGCCTTTAACGATGTAATACAACGTTTCCGCTTTTTCACCCTGGTGAATCAGCGTGCTCTTCGATGGGTACTTATGAATATGGCAATGAGACAAGAACCATTCGAGAGTCGGGTCTGTTTGCGGTTTGCCAAGCACCATGCGCGGTTATCCTCTGTTATAAGCTGTCTCCAGAGCCAGAAAACGACGCTGCCTCTGGGTTTGCAAAAATATGCTTCCCGCTACCTGGGAAAGGGGCTGTCAAAAATAAACTGCAGCCTGTAATGTGATGTCCTCTGCATACATGCAGTACGTCAATGTATTACTGTAGCATCCCGACTGTTTTAGCATAGCTTTCGCCGTGTGTCTCCTGGTGTCTCGCTTCAGCATGACGCAGGTCGCCTTCCATTGCGAGAATTGTTATGTGCGCGTAATCTGTCAGGAAAATTGAAACATTGGAGTTACGAAATATGCAAGCGCGTGTAAAGTGGGTTGAGGGGTTAACCTTCCTCGGTGAGTCCGCCTCTGGCCACCAAATTTTGATGGACGGTAACTCCGGTGATAAAGCGCCGAGCCCGATGGAAATGGTATTAATGGCTGCTGGCGGTTGTAGCGCAATTGACGTGGTGTCGATCCTGCAAAAGGGCCGTCAGGATGTGACCAACTGCGAAGTGAAGCTGACCTCAGAGCGCCGCGATGAAGCGCCGCGCCTGTTTACCCACATCAACCTGCATTTCATCGTAACGGGTAAAGATCTGAAAGATGCGTCCGTCGCGCGCGCCGTCGATCTTTCTGCGGAAAAATACTGCTCCGTGGCGTTGATGCTGGAAAAGGCGGTGAATATTACCCACTCCTATGAAGTGGTTGCTGCGTAATACGTGATGCCCGATAAGCGTAGCGCCATCGGGCACATCCCGTACATCACTCTATCTTTTTACCTTCCATCAATCGCTGGACCAGCGGCAGCATAATCAATTCCATCGCCAGACCCATTTTGCCGCCAGGTACGACTAATGTATTGATGTGGGAAATGAATGAGCCTTGCAGCATGGCCAGAAGCCACGGAAAGTCGATCCCTTCCAGATTACGAAAATGAATGACCACAAAGCTTTCGTCCAGCGACGGAATGCTCTTGGCTGCAAAGGGGTTTGAGGTATCGACGGTGGGTACGCGCTGAAAGTTAATGTGCGTACGGGAAAACTGCGGCGTGATGTAATTGATGTAATCGTCCATTGAGCGCACAACCGAGTCCATCACCGCTTCACGCGAGTGTCCACGCTCGCTGGTATCGCGGGTCAGCTTTTGGATCCATTCCAGGTTAACGATCGGCACCACGCCGACCAGAAGATCGACATGCCGGGCCACATTTTGCTGTGGAGTGACGACGCCGCCGTGTAGCCCTTCATAGAACAGGACATCCGTCGGTTCAGGCAATGGCTGCCAGGGGGTAAACGTTCCCGGGACCTGGTTCCACGGTACGGCTTCATCGTAGGTGTGCAGATATTTACGCGACTGACCTGTTCCCGTCTGGCCGTATTCAATGAAGGTTTGTTCCAGCAGACCAAAGTCATTGGCTTCGGGACCGAAATAGCTGATATGCCGCCCGGCATCGCGCGCTTTGCGAATCGCCATGTCCATTTCTGGACGGGTATAGCGATGAAAACTGTCACCTTCCACCTCGGCGGCGCGCAGATTTAGCTGCGCGAAAATTTTACGAAACGCGAGGCTGGTGGTGGTGGTCCCCGCGCCGCTGGATCCTGTTACCGCAATCACCGGATGTTTGGCAGACATAACAACTCCATGAATAGGTTGATTTTTTATTATAGTCAGCCGTCGGCTACGGATTACTCGTGAATCTGCTTCCTCGGCATGATGTTGACCGTTTCATGCAGTTCGGACCACACCAGGACGGCTTCACCTGATTGTAGTTGGCGTTTGACGTCGGCGACTTTTTGTTCGAGCGAGCGTTCATGTTCACCATAATCGGTGCCTTCGCGCAAGACAAAGCTTTCAATCAGATTGTCCAGTGCGTCCGGGGAGATGTCTTGCCAGGGGATAATCATGATGACGCCTCCAGATACGTTGTCAGCCAGTCGGGAATTCTTGATTCCAGCCACATCTCAGGGCGGCGCACCGTGCCGCCAATAAATCCGACGTGTCCACCGTGTTCAGTTAACTGGTACTCCACCTGTGAGGGCAGGTTTTCCGGTTCAGGGATCACGTGATGATCCATAAACGGATCGTCCTTGGCATGGATAATCAGCGTCGGTTTGGCGATCTGATTAAGCAATGGCATGGCGCTACACTGGCGGTAATAGTCTATAGCATCGGCAAAACCGTGGATTTTGGCGGTGATCAGATCGTCAAAATCACGAATGCGACGCAGGGATTTCAACTGGGTCAGACTCACCGGCAGCGAACCCGGATAGGCCTGTAGCTTACGCGAGGCGTTAGCTTTCAACAGATTGAGCAGATAGCGTTGGTAGACGCGTGAGAACCCCTTCTCCATATGGTAGCTACAGGCTTCCAGCACGAAAGGCGCAGAGACAATAACCGCTGCATCAATGGGAATGTCGTTGCCTTCTTTGGCCAGCAGGCAGGCCAGCATGTTCCCGCCGAGTGAATAGCCTACCGCCGCGGTCGGCACACGACCAAACTCGCGCTCCAGCCAATGTAAAAACCAGGTGCCATCTTCTGTTTCACCAGAATGATAAATACGGTTGAGACGATTTGGCTCGCCGCTGCAGCCGCGAAAATGCATAACCACGCCCAGCCAGCCACGCTTTTGCGCTGCTTCAATCAGGCCATGTGCGTACGGGCTGTTCAGACTGCCTTCCAGACCGTGAAAAACCACCAGGCGCGGTTTGTGCTTCGCCTGTTGCGGATCTTCACTCCATGCCAGATCGACAAAGTCACCGTCGGGTAATTCCAGACGCTGCCAATGGGCGTCGAACTTCACCTTGCGGCGAATTAAACGCGGCAGCATTGTCTGCAAATGGCGGTTACTGATACCGCGCATCGGGCGGAATTCTCGCGAATCATCAGTAGGCGGGATCATTTCTGTGGACGTGATTTCAACCATAACACCAGAGCAATTAATAATCGGAAAGAATAACTATACCGCGCGCAGCGC
Organism: Citrobacter sp. wls615; assembly: GCF_005281355.1. Classification (NCBI taxonomy): domain Bacteria; kingdom Pseudomonadati; phylum Pseudomonadota; class Gammaproteobacteria; order Enterobacterales; family Enterobacteriaceae; genus Citrobacter; species Citrobacter sp. wls615. Next base: position 332,316 of record NZ_SZXM01000005.1, read on the forward strand.
TTGCGGGTTAGCCAATATGTGATTTTGTCGCTAGTCAGTCAGCAGGTTACGCGAGAAAAGATGAAAATCGACGTCGGGCTTTCGTCGCCACAGGCGAGCTTTACGCGTCCCTGTCGCTACGCTTTCTCCGGTATCTTCAAACATTCCTGACGCTTCAAAGCGGCGAATCAGACTTTTACGCTGGATCGACTGACCGAGGATCACCTCGGTGGCTTCGAGCAGTTGCCCATGGGTAAATGTCTCCGGCAAGCAGTATACAGGCAGGAGTGAGTACATCGTTTTTTGCCGTAAGCGATGCAGGGCCGCCGTAATGATATCTCCGTGGTCGAACGCGAGTGAATAATTTTTCAGCTCATCAACCGGGACCCAACGGGCATTGCTGACGCTGGCGATGTGCGGCGCACAGTCTACCCAGGCGATTAGCGCAAACCAGGTAACCGTCAGACTCCAGCCGCGCGGGTCGCGATCCGGGCCGGAAAAGGTATCCAGTTGTTCCAACCACGAAGGCAAAACACCTGTTTTTTCAGTGAGCTTGCGTAGCGCTGTGGCGCGAGTGGAGTCATCGTGCTCGATATCAATGAAGCCACCTGGTAATCCCCAACACCCTTTTTGCGGCTGGTTTGCACGTTCAACCAGTAATACGCACAGCGCCTGTTGATGCAGGGTAAACAGCACGCTATCGACCGTCACCAGAGGTGAGGGAAAGCGGCGGGCATCGTATTGATTCAGGTAGTCGGCTTCGGTGGTCATAAAGTACTCACGATGATTTGCAACGCCCACAAGTGTACCAGTCCAATACCGGGGGGCAAGGTTCGTTTTTTCTTATTATTTATCAGTTGATTATGGCGCAGTCTAAAAAAATGCATTTTGTGCTTGCTTAATATGTGTCTTAGGGACATTATTAATTGTGTCGAAGGGACACAATTAAAGGTGAGCGTGATGAGCATAAAACTGACACTAACGTTGGACGACCAGAGCTACGGAGTGACACACGGTGTTTTTCCTGATGGCGCCGTCTGGTTGAAGGTTACTGAAGTATTACCTCCCTTTGCTCGTCTGATGCGCATTCGTGCGACGGCGATGCGCGACATGAACGACTTTATGCTGTTGGCGCAACTGGTGGAGGCGGTTCGCCATCAAACGGATGTACTGGTCAGTCATCTCGAGCTTCCCTGGTTGCCGTGGGCACGTCAGGATCGCCATATGGTGGCGGGTGATAGCTTTGCGCTGAAAGTCTTTGCCAGCCAGCTCAATACGCTGCAATTCGATAAGGTGAAGGTGCTCGATCCGCACAGCGACGCGGCGGCGGCAGCTATCAATAATTTTGTGGCGATTTCACAAGAGACTTGCCTGCTGCACAGCGCGACTTTGCAGCGCCAGTTCCAGCAAAAAACGCTAATGCTGGTCGCCCCCGATGCCGGAGCGCTGAAGAAAATTGATGCCGTTGCCAGAGCGGTCGGTGTAGCGGAGTACGCCGTCCTGAGCAAAAAACGCGATGTAGCAAGTGGCAAGCTGACGGGATTTGCTTTAGTGGCTGGAGACGTGAGGGGCAGGGATATGCTGATTGTTGATGACCTGTGTGATGCCGGCGGTACGTTCATCGGCTCTGCGCAGGTACTCCGTGATGCTGGCGCCCGTAGCGTCAGCCTGTATGTTACCCACGGTCTTTTCACTAAGGGCGTCGAACACCTGTTTGCGAACGGTATTGATGCTATCTACACCACCACCTCTTTCGCTGCCCCGACGCTGGAACATCCGCAGCTTGAGCTTATCGATATTGACGCGATTTACCGCGCCTGAGGGAGATACTGATTATGAAAATGAACCCGATTCTGGCTATCGACGGCTACAAAGTTTCTCACCGCGTACAGTATCCGCAAGGAACCAGCCGCGTGTATTCCAACTTTACCCCGCGCAGCGATCGCTTTTTCTCCTCGCCGTTGGTGGATGGAAAACTGGTGTTTTTTGGTCTGCAAGGTTTTCTGCAGTGGTTTCTGGTTGATCTGTTTAACGAGGCGTTCTTTGCCCGTCCGGAAGACGAGGTGGTCAGGGAATACAAACAGGTCATGGACAGCTATCTCGGCAAAGATGCGGTAGCAGTTGATCATATCCGCGCCCTGCATCAGTTGGGCTATTTGCCGCTGCACATCAAAGCGCTGGATGAAGGCAGCAAAGTGCCGATGGCGGTGCCCGTTTTAACTATCATCAATACCCAACCTGAGTTTTTCTGGTTGGTGAATTACCTGGAGACCGTGCTGTCGGCAGAACTGTGGAAGGCGTCAACAAATGCCACCATTGCTCATCACTATCGTAAAATCTGCGCGCGCTGGGCACAGAAAACCTGTAGCGACCTGACGCACCTGGACTTCCAGTGCCATGACTTTTCCTTTCGCGGTATGGCCGGATTGCAGGACACCATGCAGGCGGGCAGCGGCCACTTGTTGAGCTTTAAAGGGACCGACAGTATTCCATCTCTGCTGTACGCCCGCGATTATTACACCGACGGCGAGCCCTATTTTATCGGCGCCAGCATTCCGGCGACCGAGCACAGCGTGATGTGTATGGGTGAGCGCGAGCATGAGATTGAAACCTTCCGCCGCCTGATTGCCGATCTCTACCCGCAGGGATTTGTGTCGATTGTCTCTGATACGTGGGATTACTGGCAGGTACTGACGGAGTACACCCGCGAGCTGAAGAACATCATTCTGGCGCGGGAGGGACGGGTGGTTTTCCGTCCGGACAGCGGTAACCCTGTTGAGATCCTGTGCGGTACTGGCGCGGATGAGGATACCCGAGCCGATCGTACGGCACAGGAGAAAGGCTCTGTGGAGGTGCTGTGGGAGATATTTGGCGGCACGGTTAACGCCAAAGGCTACAAGGTGCTCGACCCACATGTGGGGCTGATTTATGGCGATTCCATCACCCTTGAGCGGGCGAATGAGATCCTGCGTCGTCTGGAAGCGAAAGGTTTTGCCAGTTCAAATGTGGTGTTTGGCGTCGGTTCTTTTACCTATCAGTACAACACGCGTGACACCTTCGGTTTTGCGATGAAGGCTACGTGGGGAGAAGTCGACGGTAAAGGGCGGACGATCTTTAAAGAGCCGAAAACCGATAATGGCTTAAAACGCTCTGCCCGTGGTTTGCTGCGTGTGACGAGGAATGAAGCAGGCGATTTATGCCTGCATGACGAACAGACCTGGGAGCAAGAGCAGGAAGGGGAACTGAAAACTCGTTTTCTCAACGGCAAGCTGTTTAACCGTCAGCATTTCGACGAAATCCGCCAGCGTCTGGCGGCGCAAAGGTAATTTCCCGCAAGCGGGTAGCATTACCCGCTTCCTCCTCCCTCCCGGCGTAAATTGATCATCGTCACAAATGGTTACTTCAATTATTACTCTCAAGCTAATGATTCTTTCCTACGCTTAATTGATGACTTTCTCACCAGGGTGCACACTCTTTCCAGTGTTAAGCAATCAAAATGATTAGCTGAATCAGGAGGTTAATAATGTTATCTGGGCAAACGCCAGCACGAGTCTGGAACACCCGCCGCACGGAAAAACAGCGCCGTCTGGCTTCCGTTCCGGTGCAGGGTAAGGTGCTGCCGACCGCAGACCTGACCGCGATGCTGGAAAAACTGATCGCGCCGGGTGACCGCGTGGTATTAGAAGGGAATAACCAAAAGCAGGCAGATTTCTTGTCCCGTATGCTGGCTGAGGTGAACCCGCAGATTGTGCATGACCTGCACATGATCATGCCAAGCGTCGGGCGCAGCGAGCATCTGGATATCTTTGAAAAAGGCATCGCCCGCAAGCTGGATTTCTCCTTCTCCGGCACCCAGAGCCTGCGTATCTCGCAGCTGTTGGAAGATGGTCAGCTGGAAATCGGCGCCATCCATACTTACATCGAACTTTACTCCCGTCTTTACGTCGACCTGGCCCCGAACGTGGCGCTGATTGCCGGTTATAAGGCTGACCGTAAAGGCAACCTCTACACCGGGCCGAGCACCGAAGATACGCCAGCGCTGGTGGAAGCCGCCGCGTTCCACGATGGTATCGTCATCGCACAGGTGAACGAGCTGGTGGATGACGAATGCGACCTGCCGCGCGTGGATATTCCGGGTTCCTGGATTGACTACGTGGTTGTCGCCGACAAGCCGTTCTTTATCGAACCGCTGTTTACCCGTGACCCGCGCCTGATTAAACAGGAACACATCCTGATGGCGATGATGGCGATTAAAGGCATCTACGCGGAGCACCAGGTGCAGTCGCTGAACCACGGTATCGGCTTCAACACCGCGGCGATTGAACTTCTGCTGCCAACCTACGGCGAACAGCTGGGGCTGAAGGGCAAAATCTGTAAACACTGGACTTTGAACCCGCACCCGACTCTGATCCCGGCGATTGAAAGCGGCTGGGTAGAAAGCGTGCACTGCTTCGGCGGCGAACTGGGGATGGAAGAGTACATCCGCGCCCGTCCGGACATCTTCTTCACCGGTTCTGACGGCTCCATGCGCTCCAACCGCGCCTTCTGCCAGCTGGCAGGTCAGTACGCGGTGGATATGTTTATCGGCTCCACCCTGCAAGTTGATGGCTACGCCAACTCCTCAACGGTGACCCGAGGCCGCCTCTCCGGCTTCGGCGGCGCGCCAAATATGGGCCACGATCCGCACGGTCGTCGCCACGCTACCCCAGCCTGGCTGAACATGATCACCGAACCGGATCCGATGCAGCGCGGTAAAAAACTGGTCGTACAGATGGTGGAAACCTTCCAGGCCGGCGTGAAACCGACCTTCGTTGAGAAACTGGATGCGGTGGATGTCGCAAAAGCCTCCGGTATGCCGCTGGCGCCGGTAATGATTTACGGCGACGACGTGACCCACGTGCTGACTGAAGAAGGTATCGCCTACCTCTACCGCGCCAAAGATCTGGAAGAACGCCGCGCGATGGTTGCTGCGGTTGCCGGTATCACCGATATCGGTCTGGGCGTTGACGCGAAACGCGTTGCTGAACTGCGCCAGAGCGGCAAAGTAGTCTATCCGGAAGATATGGGCATTCGTCGTACCGACGCCACCCGTTCGCTGCTGGCAGCCGGTAGCGTCGCTGACCTGGTGGAATGGTCCGGCGGTCTTTACAACCCACCTGCGAAATTCCGGAGCTGGTAATGAAACTTCTGCCCCAGATTCAGGTTGAAGGCGGTGCCGAATGGCTGGCGCGAACCGCCACGCAGTGTCTGATTGACGAAGCACGATTAAGCCCGAAACCCGGTCTGGTGGACAGTCGGGGTAACGGCGCGCACCACGATTTATCGCTTGCGCTAATGGAGCGCTCCGCGCACAGCCTGACCCCCACGTTTCAAGCGCTTGCGCAACAGAGCTGGCAGCGGCCAGCCGATATTGCGCTGAGACAAACCGTAGGGCGACTAGGCCGAGAAGGTGAGAAACAGATGATGGCCGCCACCGACGGCGTGAATACCCACCGCGGCGCGATTTGGGCGCTGGGGCTGCTGGTCAGCGCGGTGGCGATGCACGGCGGCGTGGGCAGCGCGCAGCAGGTAACGATGACCGCCGCCGAGCTGGCAAAACTGCCGGATGCCGCCGCGCCGAAGGTCTTCAGTAAAGGGCTACGCGCCACCCACCGTTATCAGGTGCCGGGTGCCAGAGAAGAGGCGAAGCAGGCGTTTCCGCACGTGATGCAGCGTGCGCTACCGCAGCTTCGCTTAAGCCGCCTTAACGGCAGCAGCGAAACGCACGCCAGGCTCGATGCGCTGATGGCCATCATGACCTCGCTGACCGATACCTGCGTGCTGTCCCGCGCGGGGCTGGAAGGGCTTGATGCCATGCAAGACGGCGCCCGCGCCGTGCTGAGCGCAGGGGGTAGCGCTCATCCGGCAGGCCAGGCGGCCTTAGCGGCGCTCGATAGCCAGATGCTGGCGCTCAACGCTTCGCCGGGCGGGGCAGCCGATTTGCTGGCCGCCACGCTGTTTCTCGATCGCATCGAATCGCCCTATTTCAAGCATTAAGAGGATGTTATGGAACACATTACGTTAACCGTACCGGCCAGCCGCACCTTAAGCGGCAAAGCGCTGGCAGGCGTTGTGGGCTCCGGGGATATGGAGGTGTTATTCACCGCCGACCAGGGCCAGACGTTAACCATTGATATCACCACTTCTGTCGATAACAGCATCAGCCGTTGGGAAGCGCTGTTCAACCGTCTGCAGACGGTCAGCAGCCTGCCGGCGGGCAAACTGACGATCCATGACTTCGGCGCGACGCCGGGTGTGGCGCGCATTCGTATCGAACAGGTATTTGAAGAGGTGAGCTATGCGTGATGATCGCAGTTTTATCGAATTAAAAGCACGCCAGCGTGCGCACGCGCTGCTGGACGAAGGCAGCTACCGTGAACTGCTCGACCCGTTTGAAGGCGTGATGTCGCCGTGGCTCGGCGCGCAGGGCATCGTCCCGCAGGCCGATGACGGCATGGTGGTGGCGAAAGGCACCATTAACGGCAAACCGGCAGTGGTGGTGGCGATTGAAGGAGCGTTCCAGGGCGGCAGTATGGGCGAAGTGTCCGGCGCCAAAATGGCGGCGGCGCTGGAGCTGGCGGCGGAAGATAACCGCAACGGCATCCCGACTCAGGCGGTACTGAGCCTGGAAACCGGCGGCGTGCGCTTGCAGGAAGCCAACCTTGGCCTCGCGGCGATTGCCGATATTCACGCGGCGATTGTGGACCTGCGCCGTTATACCCCGGTGGTCGGCATTGTCGCCGGTACCGTGGGCTGCTTCGGTGGGATGTCCATCGCGGCGGCGCTATGCAGCTATCTGATTGTCACCCGCGAAGCGCGTCTCGGCCTCAACGGCCCGCAGGTTATCGAACAGGAAGCCGGGATTGAAGAGTACGACTCCCGCGACCGTCCGTTTATCTGGAGCATGACCGGTGGCGAAATTCGCTACCAAAGCGGGCTGGTGGAAGCGCTGGTCGACGACGGCGTCAACGCGGTCAAAGCCGCCATGAACGAGGCGCTGGCCAAAGGCGTACCGGCAAAACATCGAACCGATAACTACGACTGGTATCTCGATCGTCTGACCAACTTCGACACGCGCAAACAGGCCGATACCGAACAGATTCATGCGCTCTTTGCCCGGGAGGTGAAATGATGAGTAACGCAATGAGCCGTGGCCAATTATGGCTGGAAACCCTGGTGCCAAACGCTAAACGTATCGAGGGCCTGTGTCCGTCCGTCCAGGCTGCCGACGGCGAGCTGAACGGTGAAACCGCGCGTTTTATCGCGGTCGTTCCCGATGCCAATAACCATTATCCACGCGCAGCCAAAGGCGAAGTAGGTCTGCTGGAAGGCTGGACGCTGGCGAAAGTGGTGAGTGAAACCATCGCCGCTGATGCCGATAAAGCCGTCAAGCGGCCGATTGTGACGGTGATCGACGTGCCGAGTCAGGCCTACGGTCGCCGTGAAGAAGGTTTCGGCATTCACCAGGCGCTGGCCGGTGCCGCGGCGGCGTATGCCAACGCGCGTCTGGCGGGCCACCCGGTGATTGGCCTGATTGTCGGTAAAGCGATGTCCGGCGCGTTTCTGGCGCACGGCTACCAGGCAAACCGCCTGATCGCCTTTAACGATAAAGGAGTGCTGATCCATGCGATGGGTAAAGAGTCGGCGGCGCGCATCACCCTGCGTACCGTTGACGCGCTGGAAAAACTGGCGGCGACCATTCCGCCAATGGCGTATGACATCAGCAACTACGCCACCCTGGGGCTGCTGGAAAATCTGCTGGATATCAGCAATCCGGACGCGCCTTCTGCTTCCGATCTGGCGCTGGTGAAAACCACGCTGCAACAGGCCATCAATGACGCTCGTCAGGACCCGACGCTGAAAAGCCGTCTGGGTGCCGACAATCGCCGCAGCTCTGCCCTCGTACGCGAACGTATGCGAGCAAGCTGGTAAGTAAAAAAGAGACCTGCCGGATGTACGGCTTCATGGGCGCTTTCCGCGCCCATGCGGGCAGCTGCATCTGAAAAAATAATAATCATCGCGCCAGTGCTAACTTTTTTTCATTACAGGTGAAATATGACTTACGTAATTGTTCATGCTCTTGCTCCGATTTTCGTCATTATGTTACTGGGATTCTGGGCCGGGAAGGCCAAAATGGTGGATAACAAGAATGTCTCCCTGCTCAATATCTTCGTGATGGACTTCGCGCTGCCCGCCGCGCTGTTTAGCGCCACGGTACAAACACCGTGGGCTGGCATCGTTGCGCAGTCGCCGCTGATTGTGGTGCTGACGCTGGCAATGTGGATTACCTATGCCGCCATCTACTTTATGGCGACCAAAGTTTTCAAGAAATCTCCACAGGATGCCGCCGTGCTGACCCTGACCGTTGCGCTGCCAAACTACGCCGCGCTGGGTCTGCCGATTCTGGGTAGCGTGCTGGGTGAAACCTCTTCCACCTCGCTTTCCGTTGCCGTTTCCATCGCCTGCGGCTCTGTGCTGATGACGCCGTTCTGCCTGCTGATCCTCGAACGTGAGAAAGCGCGCGCGGAAGGCGGTAACTCCGGTTCTACGCTCTCCATGCTGCCGGTGCTGATGTGGCGTTCGATTAAAAAACCGATCGTGATGGGCCCGCTGTTGGGGGTTATCCTCTCTGCCATTGGTATTAAAATGCCGGAACTGGTGCTGGCGGCTATTAAACCGCTGGGTCTGTCTGCTACTGCGGCGGCGCTGTTCCTGACTGGTGTGATCCTCTCTGCGCGTAAACTGCAGATTAACACCGTGGTGATCACCTCAACTATCGCTAAACTGCTGATTCAACCAGCGATTGCCTGGGGTATCGTGCTGATTTTCGGCCTGCATGGCTCCGTAGCGATTACCGCTATCCTGATGATTGCGCTGTCCGCGGGCTTCTTCGGTGTGGTATTCGGTAACCGCTTTGGCGTGCAGTCGCCGGATGCAGAAGCCGTGCTGCTGTTGAGCTCGGTACTGTGTATCCTGTCGCTGCCGCTGTTTATCTCGCTGACTTCAGGAATCTAAATCATGAGCACAACATTACGTCCACACGACTTAATCTGGCTGAACGCGCGCGACGCGCTCGAAGATGTCACGGAATCCTGGGTGGATACCGTCTGGCATAGCGGTCTGCCGGTAGTGGTGCGGCGTGATGTTGATGCGCAGGGGCGCATTCCCGTGGGTGTCCGCGGGATGAAACGTGAGCAGCGCGCCGCCGGTTGGGTAAAAGCGGAGGCGGTCGTTCGCGTCTGCTCGCCGGAATCGCTGGTTGATCCGCTGTCGCTGCTGCGTTCGCCCTTTATCTCTCAGCCACCGGTTCAGGTGGCTTTGTTATTGGCGCAGCAGGCGTGGCCGTGGACGTGGGGTATTACCGGGAGTACCGGCTATGCGCTGGCGACCGGGATCCCGGTTATCCACGCGGCAAGCGATCTGGATCTGCTGATCCGCGCGCCGCAGCCGCTGGCACGCGAGCCGCTGGCGATGTGGCAGCAGCAACTGACGGGCGGGCTGTGCCGGGCGGATACCCAGGTGGAAACGCCCTGTGGCGCGTTTGCCCTCAACGAATGGCTGCGTGACGGTAAAGCGCTGTTAAAAACCTCACAGGGGCCGCAGTTGGTCCGCGACCCGTGGGGCAGGGAGGAGTCATGAAAATTCTGTTTACCTTTCCGGGGCAGGGAACGCAGCACGCAGGTATGCTGCAAAACCTTCCGGGGACCGAACTGACCCAGGCGCGTGACGTGTTGGGGGCCGAGGTGGATATGCTGGATAGCCCTGAAGCGTTGAAACATACCCGAGCCGTTCAGCTGTCTCTGCTGATTGCCGGCGTTGCCTGGGCGCGCGAGCTGGAACGTCGTGGCGTAGCGCCCGATATCGTGAGCGGGCTGTCGATCGGTGCTTATCCGGCAGCGGTTATCGCGGGTGCGTTGGAATTCAGCGATGCGCTGCGGCTGGTGGCGCTGCGCGGTGACTTAATGGAGCAAGCATACCCACATGGTTACGGTCTGACGGCCATTATGGGGCTGACGCTCAATCAGGTGGAAGCGCTGGTGGCTGATAGCGGTACTTACATCGCCAACCTGAATACGGAAACACAGATTGTGATTGCCGGTACCGATGAAGCGATGGCTGAAGTGGCGAAGCGCGCGATGGCAAAAGGGGCAAGTAAAGCGCATCGCCTGGCGGTGAGCGTGCCATCGCATTGTGAACTGCTGGCCGAGCCTGCACAAAAGCTGGTTGAGGCGTTCAGCCATGTGACGCTTTCCCGTCCACGCTACGCCTACCTGAGCGGCAGTACCGGGCGCGTGCTGTGGCAGCCGGAACGCATTGCCGACGATCTGGCGATGAATATGGCGCGCACGGTGCGTTGGCAGGAGGCGGTTATCTCCGCTAACGAACGTGAAGCGCGGCTGGCGATTGAAATGCCACCCGGTGGCGTGCTGACCTGCCTGACGCGTCAGGCAGCGTGGGAAGGGGAGTCTATCGCCCTGGAACGCAGCGGCGTGGATGTTGCTGTGCACCTGGCAAAACGCCTTCGCGCATGATGTGATGGCCCGATGGCGCTGCGCTTATCGGGCCTACGGCTTGCACCTGATGTAGGCCGGATAAGACGCGTAGCGTCGCCATCCGGCAATCAGGCGTTCTGGTTCAGCGCTCTGGCGTACATGCGCCCTTCGGCGGCCAGCGCCAGCAGGCTTGGGTCGCGCTCGCGGTTGCGGGCAAAGACGATGGCGATAAGCTGCTGCATCTGATACGGCTCGGCGAGCTTTTGCAGCTTCACGGTATTTTCATACATCTTCTTCATTCGCCCCGGCATCAAACAGAAACCCACCCCTGCCTGTACCAGACTGAGCATGGAGAAGATGTCGTTCACCCGCGTGACGATCTCCGGCTCAAATCCGGCGATATGAAACGCTTCCTGGAAACCGGCGTAGGTGGCAAACCCTTCCGCCAGCGAGACAAACTTTTCATGGCGATAGTGGCGCAGGTCCGCCTTCGCGGTGGTATCCAGCCCAGCGGTCATCGGCGCGGCAAGGTAGATATCGTCGTGGAACAGGGGCAGCACTTCGAGGCTGTTGCGGTCGATTTCGCTTTCTGAAATGGAGATGAGGATGGCGTCCAGCACGCCATCTTCCAGCATTTTCAGCAGCGCCTCGTTAGAGCCCATGGTGAGGTCCAGCTCCAGATCCGGGCGGCGCAGCTTCATGCCCATAATCAGGTGCGGTACCGTCTCCAGCGTCAGCGAGTAGAGCGTGCCCACACGTAAACGGCCCTGACCGACGCCCGCCGTTTTGCGGGCCTCTTCCAGCCCGCGTTCCATCAGTTGGGTGACTTCCTGACAGTACTCCAGCAGCGTCCACGCTGCGGGCTGGGCTATCAGGTTGCGGCCTTTATGGACGAACAGCGGGCAACGAACGTTCTCTTCCAGCGTGTGCAACGCCCGGTGAACGCTAACGCCGCTGATATTCAGCACCTCGGCGGTACGGGCGATGTTGCCCTTCTCCATAAAGGTCATGAAGATGGTCAGCTTGCGGAAGGTAATGTCATCGGTGATTGACAGGTTCATCGGCCGCCCTCGGAGGTTAGTCGTTCTGCATCATCTGTTCGAGCTGCTCATGCGCCTCCAGCCACGCCATTTCGCACTCCTCCAGCCCGGATTTGGCGCTGGCCTGCAGCTGCAGACACTCGGTCATTTCCGCTTTACGGCTAGGGTCGTACAGGCTGCTGTCGCCGAGCTTCTCTTCCGCCTGCGCCAGCTGGGCGTTGAGTTTTTCCATCTCTTTTTCCAGACGGGTAATCTCTTTACGCAGCGGCTGCGTTAGGGTGCGGAGTTCAGCTTCGCGACGCTTCTGATCCTTACGCGCCTGGGCGCTGTTCACGCTCTCCTTCGCCGGTTCGTCGCTCTGGTTTTCCTGTTTCTGCACATCGCTCAGCCACTGTTGATAATCTTCCAGATCGCCGTCAAACGGCTCGACTTTCTTGTCGTGCACCAGATAGAGGTCGTCGGTGGTGGAGCGAATCAGATGACGGTCGTGCGAGACCACGACCAGCGCGCCTTCGAAATCGATCAGCGCTTCGGTCAGCGCCTGACGCATATCCAAATCCAGGTGGTTAGTCGGTTCATCAAGCAGCAGCAGGTTCGGGCGCTGCCAGACGATCAGTGCCAGTACCAGACGCGCCTTTTCACCGCCGGAGAAGCGGCGAGTCTCTTCGCTGACTTTATCGCCCTGGAAGCCGAATCCGCCGAGGTAGTCGCGCAGTTTCTGCTCCAGCTCCTGCGGCGCCATGCGCGCCAGATGCTGGATGGGCGATTCATCGGCACGTAAAAACTCCAGCTGATGCTGTGCGAAGTAACCCAGTTTAATGCCCTTGGCGAGCCCGATTTCACCGCTGATGGGGGCCAGTTCGCCCGCCAGCAGCTTAATCAGGGTTGATTTACCCGCGCCGTTACGACCGAGCAGGCCGATGCGTGAACCCGGCACCAGATTCAGTTTGATCGAATCGAGAATGACGCGATCGCCATAGCCGGCGCTGACCTTCTCCATCTTCAAGAGCGGGTTTGGCAGGCTTTCCGGTTGACGGAAGCTGAAGTGGAACGGGTTGTCGACATGCGCAGGGGCAATTAGCTCCATGCGTTCCAGCATTTTGATACGGCTCTGCGCCTGTTTTGCTTTCGTTGCTTTAGCGCGGAAACGATCGATATAGCTTTGCAGATGCGCCACACGCTCCTGCTGACTTTCGTACATCGCCTGTTGCTGCGCGAGGCGGGTGGCGCGCTGGATTTCAAACGCGCTGTAGTTGCCGGTGTACTCGAACATGGTTTGCTGTTCGATATGAATAATTTTATCTACTACCGGATCGAGGAAATCGCGGTCGTGGGAAATCAAAATCAGCGTACCCTGATAGCTTTTCAGCCATCTTTCCAGCCAGATCACTGCGTCAAGATCGAGGTGGTTGGTCGGTTCATCAAGCAGCAGAAGGTCTGAACGGCAAATCAGCGCCTGGGCCAGGTTAAGACGCATACGCCAGCCGCCGGAAAAATCGCTGACCGGACGTTCAAGCTGTTCATTGGAGAAGCCGAGGCCATGCAGCAGGCTTGCCGCGCGTGAGCGTACGGTCCAGGCGTCAATGGCATCCAGCTTGCCATGGACGGTGGCAATAGCGTGTCCATCGTTACGTTCGTTGGCATCGTTCAACTGCGCTTCCAGTTGACGATACTCGCGGTCGCCGTCAATCACGTACTCCAGCGCGGGCTGTGGCAATGCTGGCGTTTCCTGATTAACCCAGGCGAGCTGCCAGTTTCCCGGATAGGTAAATCCTCCGGCGTCAGCGCTGATTTCATTTTTCAGCAATGCCAGCAGAGTAGATTTACCGCAGCCATTTTTGCCCACCAGACCAACTTTCTGCCCTGGATTAATGGTGGCCGTGGCATTGTCCAGCAAGACGCGCACGCCGCGACGAATTTGTAACGATGAGAAAACAATCATAAGGCGCCGTATGTTCAGACTATGTTAATTTATCATTATGATAATGTAATGTGCGGGCCGTTTGCCGCACCGAGGCGCAATGGTAGCCCAAAACGTCGAAAATAGACAAAAGACAAAACCGGGAGGGGGATGATGTTCCAGCCAGCGAAAGTCTTGCTGCTGTATGCCCATCCGGAATCTCAGGACTCGGTCGCGAACCGTGTTCTGCTTAAACCGGCCATGCAGCTCAGCAATGTTACCGTGCACGACCTTTACGCGCACTATCCTGATTTTTTTATCGATATTCCGCATGAACAGGCGCTGCTGCGTGAGCATGATGTGATTGTTTTTCAACATCCTCTCTACACCTATAGCTGCCCGGCGCTGTTAAAGGAGTGGTTTGACCGCGTACTGAGCCGCGGATTTGCCAGCGGTCCCGGAGGGAATCAACTGGCGGGAAAGTACTGGCGAAGCGTCATTACCACCGGTGAACCCGAAAGCGCATACCGTTATGACGCGCTGAACCGTTATCCGATGAGCGATGTACTGCGCCCTTTTGAACTAACGGCCGGTATGTGCCGCATGCACTGGATGAGCCCAATCATTGTTTACTGGGCAAGGCGGCAAACGAAGCAGGAACTGGACAGTCATGCTAAAGCGTACGGTGACTGGCTGGTGAATCCGATTCCTGTGGGAGGCCGCTGATGGAAGGCTCTGATTTATTGACAGCGGGAGTGTTGTTCCTCTTTGCGGCGGTAGCTGCGGTGCCGCTGGCATCGCGGCTGGGTATTGGCCCGGTATTAGGGTACTTGCTGGCGGGGATCGCTATCGGCCCGTGGGGATTAGGATTCATTAGCGATGTGGATGAAATCCTGCACTTTTCCGAACTGGGCGTCGTCTTTTTGATGTTCATCATTGGGCTGGAACTTAACCCGGCCAAGTTATGGCAATTGCGGCGTTCAATTTTTGGTGTCGGTGCCGCGCAGGTGATGCTGAGCGCAGTGGTGCTGGCTGGCTTGCTGATGCTCACTGCGTTCTCCTGGCAAGCGGCAGTGGTCGGCGGCATTGGTCTGGCGATGTCATCGACCGCTATGGCGCTACAGTTGATGCGCGAAAAAGGCATGAACCGTAGCGAATCCGGGCAACTGGGTTTTTCTGTGCTGCTGTTCCAGGATTTGGCAGTGATCCCTGCACTGGCGCTGGTTCCACTGCTGGCGGGGTCTGCCGATGAACATTTTGACTGGATCAAAGTGGGCATGAAGGTGTTGGCTTTCGCCGGCATGTTGATTGGCGGACGCTATTTGCTGCGCCCTGTTTTCCGCTTCATTGCGGGTTCTGGCGTGCGGGAAGTGTTCACCGCTGCTACGCTGCTGCTGGTACTGGGTTCTGCGCTATTTATGGATGCGCTGGGATTGTCGATGGCGCTGGGAACGTTTATCGCGGGCGTGCTGCTGGCGGAAAGCGAATACCGCCATGAGTTGGAAACGGCAATCGATCCTTTTAAAGGTCTGTTGCTCGGACTGTTTTTTATCTCCGTTGGCATGTCGCTCAATCTCGGCGTGCTCTATACCCATATTCTGTGGGTAGCGGCGAGCGTAATCGTGCTGGTGGTCGTAAAAATGCTGGTGCTGTATGTGCTGGCACGACTGAACGGCATGAGAAGCTCTGAACGAATGCAGTTTGCCGGCGTGTTAAGCCAGGGCGGTGAATTCGCTTTCGTGCTGTTTTCAACGGCATCCTCGCAACGACTGTTTCAGGGCGATCAAATGGCGCTACTGCTGGTGACCGTCACGTTGTCGATGATGACCACGCCGCTGGTGATGAAGCTGATTGATAAATGGCTCTCCCGCCAGTTTAACGGCCCGGATGAAGAAGATGAAAAACCCTGGGTGGAGGATGATAAACCGCAGGTCATTGTCGTGGGGTTTGGGCGTTTTGGTCAGGTTATCGGTCGCTTACTGATGGCCAATAAAATGCGTATTACCGTCCTGGAGCGAGATATCAGCGCGGTGAATTTGATGCGCAAATATGGCTATAAGGTCTATTACGGTGATGCCACCCAAGTGGATCTGCTGCGTTCCGCGGGGGCTGAAGCGGCACAATCCATCGTCATTACTTGTAATGAACCCGAAGACACCATGAAACTGGTGGAACTTTGCCAACAGTACTTTCCGCATTTACATATTCTTGCGCGAGCGCGCGGACGTGTAGAGGCACATGAGTTATTACAGGCTGGTGTGACGCAGTTTTCCCGCGAAACCTTCTCCAGTGCGCTGGAGCTGGGGCGTAAAACGCTGGTTACGTTGGGGATGCATCCGCACCAGGCTCAGCGTGCTCAGCTGCATTTTCGGCGGCTCGATATGCGCATGTTGCGGGAACTGATCCCCATGCATACCGACACGGTACAAATCTCGCGAGCCAGGGAAGCCCGGCGTGAACTGGAGGAGATCTTCCAGCGTGAGATGCAGCAAGAACGACGTCAGCTGGATGGCTGGGATGAATTTGAGTAGAGGTAATCATGGCAATTCGTAAACGTTTTATTGCAGGCGCAAAATGTCCGTCCTGCCAGGCACAGGATTCGCTGGCGATGTGGCGCGAAAATAATATCGATATTGTTGAGTGTGTTAAGTGTGGTCATCAGATGCGGGAAGCCGATAAAGAGGCGCGCGAACATGTTCGCAAAGAAGAGCAAGTGATCGGGATTTTTCATCCGGACTAGCGATATGGCGCAGCTTTTTTTAAGCTAGAGGGTACACAGGTGCAGAATTCCGCTACAATCTGCGCCACTATTCTTTCCATGCTCAGGAGATATCATGAAAGTAGCAAAGGACCTGGTGGTCAGCCTGGCCTATCAGGTACGTACAGAAGACGGTGTGTTGGTTGATGAGTCTCCGGTGAGTGCACCGCTGGACTACCTGCATGGTCACGGTTCTCTGATTTCTGGCCTGGAAACAGCGCTGGACGGTCATGAAGTTGGCGACAAATTCGACGTTGCTGTTGGCGCAAACGACGCGTACGGTCAGTACGACGAAAACCTGGTGCAGCGCGTTCCTAAAGACGTCTTCATGGGCGTTGACGAACTGCAGGTTGGCATGCGTTTCCTGGCTGAAACTGACCAGGGTCCAGTACCGGTAGAAATTACCGAAGTGGAAGACGACCACGTTGTGGTTGACGGTAACCACATGCTGGCTGGTCAGAACCTGAAATTCAACGTAGAAGTTGTTGCTATCCGCGAAGCGACCGAAGAAGAACTGGCTCATGGCCACGTTCACGGCGCGCACGGTCACGACCACGATCATGACCACGGTCACGATGGTTGCTGCGGTGGTCACGGCCACGACCATGGTCACGAGCACGGTGGCGAAGGCTGCTGCGGCGGTGGCGGTAAAGGTAACGGCGGCGGCTGCGGTTGCCACTAATACCCTTCGTCTTTCAACCCACAGCGGTGTTGGCTGCGCTTTCAAATCCCGGTCACATAGTTATCTATGCTCCCGGGACTTCCTCAAGCTTGCCGCCTTGCTGTGATTTGAAATTCTTTGGGTATATGTGAGTAGGCCTGCTAAGCGTTCGCGCTATCGGGCACAAAAAAAGCGGGATATTCCCGCTTTTTTTTACGTCTTAATAATGTGGCGGCGGGGTCTCTTCGGACTGAGCCGCGATGTGGGACGGCTGCGTGGCTTTCAGCTTCTCAGTCAGTAGACGCAGATGATCGCGTAGTTTGGCCATTTCCAGTTCATGCGCAGTTACCGTCACGTTGAGCTCTTCAATGGTGATTTCCTGAAATGCCAGGCGGCTTTCCAGCTCGGCCAGGCGAGTTTCCAATGTTGTATCCTGCATGATTCACCTCTTTCTTTTTCTCCGGCAGATCGCGGACTGCGGCGAATTCTACTTAACTTTGCCTGTTTGCACAGCACTCAATCTTCAGCAACGAAACTAATTTAAACAAAAAGAGTCTGAAAAGTGGTGATAATAGGGCGTGCCTGTATGTTGATTTGTTCTGCAACGCTTTATAGTACATTTTTATGTTAGATAACCCTGGGGTGAGATGCCCCGGCCCTGGAGAGATGGATGAAATCACTGTTTAAAGTAACGCTGCTGGCGACCACAATGGCTGTTGCTCTGCATGCCCCGATCACCTTCGCTGCTGATGCTGCGAAACCAGCCGCTACTGCTGACAGCAAAGCAGCATTCAAGAATGACGACCAAAAAGCCGCTTACGCGCTGGGCGCGTCCCTGGGTCGTTATATGGAAAACTCCCTGAAAGAGCAGGAAAAGCTGGGCATCAAACTGGATAAAGATCAGCTGATCGCTGGCGTTCAGGATGCGTTTGCTGACAAGAGCAAACTGTCCGACCAGGAAATCGAACAAACTTTGCAGGCGTTTGAAGCGCGTGTGAAGAGTTCCGCTCAGGCGAAAATGGAAAAAGACGCGGCTGACAATGAAGCCAAAGGTAAAGTTTACCGTGAGAAATTTGCTAAAGAGAAAGGCGTTAAAACCTCTTCCACTGGCTTGATCTACAAAGTAGAGAAAGAAGGTACTGGCGCAGCGCCGAAAGACAGCGATACCGTGGTTGTAAACTACAAAGGTACGCTGATTGATGGTAAAGAGTTTGACAACTCCTACACCCGTGGCGAGCCGCTCTCTTTCCGTCTTGATGGTGTTATCCCTGGCTGGACCGAAGGCCTGAAAAATATCAAGAAAGGCGGTAAAATTCAGCTGGTTATCCCACCAGATCTGGCTTACGGCAAAACCGGCGTTCCGGGTATTCCGGCCAACTCTACGCTGGTGTTTGATGTTGAACTGTTAGATATCAAACCGGCACCGAAAGCCGAGGCGCAGCCAGATGCTGCACCGGCCGATAAAGCTGCAGACAGCAGCAAAAAGTAAGCGAACAGTAACCGCCGCCCACAGGGCGGCGGTTTTTTATTATCGACAGGATATAATTAATACTGGAAAGCGCCTTGTGCGCTGTATTACTTTAGATGCCCCTATAATAGTGATGAGCCTGCCCTGACAACATAACGACAGGCTCCTGAAAAGGAGTGCTTTTTTTCATGTCCAGGTCGCTTTTAACCAACGAAACCAGTGAGCTAGATTTACTGGATCAACGTCCTTTCGATCAAACTGACTTCGATATCCTTAAATCCTATGAAGCGGTAGTGGACGGGTTGGCGATGCTCATTGGTTCCCATTGTGAAATCGTATTGCACTCTTTGCAGGATTTGAAATGCTCGGCTATCCGCATTGCGAACGGTGAACACACGGGCCGTAAAATTGGCTCACCGATAACCGACCTTGCATTGCGTATGCTGCATGATATGACGGGTGCGGATAGCAGCGTGTCGAAGTGTTACTTCACGCGCGCGAAAAGCGGTGTCTTGATGAAGTCGGTGACGATTGCCATTCGTAACCGAGAGCATCGCGTGATTGGTCTGCTGTGCATCAACATGAACCTCGATGTGCCATTCTCGCAGATAATGAATACCTTTATCCCACCGGAAACCCCAGAAGTGGGTTCTGCCGTGAACTTTGCTTCTTCTGTAGAAGATTTGGTCACCCAGACGCTGGAATTCACGATCGAAGAAGTGAATGCCGATCGCAATGTTTCCAATAATGCGAAAAACCGCCAGATTGTCCTGAATCTGTATGAGAAAGGTATCTTCGATATTAAAGATGCGATTAACCAGGTCGCCGATCGGTTGAATATCTCCAAGCACACGGTCTACCTCTATATTCGCCAGTTCAAAAGCGGCGATTTCCAGGGGCAAGACAAGTAATGCGCTTTACCATCATGGTGACGGGACCTGCTTATGGTACACAGCAGGCGAGTAGCGCGTTGCAATTTGCCCACGCGCTACTTAAAGAAGGGCATGAGTTATGCAGCGTCTTTTTCTATCGTGAAGGTGTGTATAACGCTAACTTCCTGACTTCGCCCGCCAGCGATGAGTATGATCTGGTACGGGCCTGGCAACAGCTGAATCAACAATATGGCGTGACGCTGAATATCTGTGTTGCTGCGGCGTTGCGTCGTGGTGTTGTTGATGAGGCTGAAGCAAAGCGGCTTGGACTGGCAGGTGCTAATTTACAATCAGGTTTTAATCTCAGCGGGCTGGGTTCGTTGGCTGAGGCGTCCTTGACCTGCGATCGCGTGGTGCAGTTTTAATGAAACGTGTTGCTTTTGTTTTTTCTACCGTGCCGCACGGCAGCGCATCCGGCCGTGAAGGGTTAGATGCATTACTGGCGACATCTGCGCTCACGGAAGATCTCGGCGTGTTTTTTATCGGCGATGGCGTCTTCCAGATCCTCCAGGGTCAACAACCGGACGTCGTCCTGGCACGAGACTATATCGCAACGTTCAAGTTGTTGGGGTTGTACGATATCGATCAATGTTGGCTTTGCGCCGCCTCATTACGTGAGCGGGGGCTTCAGCAGGGTGTTAATTTTGTGGTTGATGCCACGGCGCTGGAACCTGAAGATTTACGCCGTGAGCTAGGCAACTATGACGTCATTTTAAGGTTTTGAGACTCTCATGCTGCACACACTACACCGCTCCGCGTGGCTTACCGATTTCTCCTCTCTTCTTCGCCTGATTGAAAAAGACGATGAACTTTTATTGCTCCAGGATGGCGTGACGGCGGCAATAGAAGGAAGCCGTTTCCTTGAAAGTCTGCAAAACGCCTCCATTAAGGTCTCTGTGCTGGAAGAAGACATTAAAGCTCGCGGGTTAGATGGTCAAATTTCAGACAGTGTCGTCAGGGTTAGCTATACTGACTTCGTCAGACTTACGGTGAAGCATCCCAACCAGATGTCCTGGTAATTGCGGGATCGTTGTATATTTCTTGACACCTTTTCGACACCGACCTAAAATTCTGCGTCCTCATATTGTATGAGGTCGTTTTATTACGTGTTTACGAAGCAAAAGCTAAAACCAGGAGCTATTTAATGGCAACAGTTAACCAGCTGGTACGCAAACCACGTGCACGCAAAGTTGCAAAAAGCAACGTGCCTGCGCTGGAAGCATGCCCGCAGAAACGTGGCGTATGTACTCGTGTATATACTACCACCCCTAAAAAACCGAACTCCGCACTGCGTAAAGTTTGCCGTGTTCGTTTGACTAACGGTTTTGAAGTGACTTCCTACATCGGTGGTGAAGGTCACAACCTGCAGGAGCACTCCGTGATCCTGATCCGTGGCGGTCGTGTAAAAGACCTCCCGGGTGTTCGTTACCACACCGTTCGTGGTGCGCTTGACTGCTCCGGCGTTAAAGACCGTAAGCAATCACGTTCCAAGTATGGCGTGAAACGTCCTAAGGCTTAATGGTTCTCCGTTAAGTAAGGCCAAACGTTTTATATTAATGTCAAACTAAACTCTTAGAGTTTTGGACAATCCTGAATTAACAACGGAGTATTTCCATGCCACGTCGTCGCGTCATTGGTCAGCGTAAAATTCTGCCGGATCCGAAGTTCGGATCAGAGCTGCTGGCTAAATTTGTAAATATCCTGATGGTAGATGGTAAAAAATCTACTGCCGAAACTATCGTATACAGCGCGCTGGAGACCCTGGCTCAGCGTTCTGGTAAAAACGAACTGGAAGCTTTCGAAGTAGCTCTCGAAAACGTGCGCCCGACTGTCGAAGTTAAGTCTCGCCGCGTTGGTGGTTCTACTTATCAGGTACCAGTTGAAGTCCGTCCGGTCCGTCGTAATGCCCTGGCAATGCGTTGGATCGTTGAAGCTGCTCGTAAACGCGGTGATAAATCCATGGCTCTGCGCCTGGCGAACGAACTTTCTGATGCTGCAGAAAACAAAGGTACTGCAGTTAAGAAACGTGAAGACGTTCACCGTATGGCAGAAGCCAACAAGGCGTTCGCACACTACCGTTGGTAATCCCTTCGGAGTTTTAGTCACCAGGCGGGCGCTTCCAGTAAGCAGCCCGCTTTGGGCTACTTAAATTGAACGCCTAAAAGATAAACGAGGAATCAAATGGCTCGTACAACACCCATCGCGCGCTACCGTAACATCGGTATCAGTGCGCACATCGACGCCGGTAAAACCACTACTACCGAACGTATTCTGTTCTACACCGGTGTAAACCATAAAATCGGTGAAGTTCATGACGGCGCTGCCACCATGGACTGGATGGAGCAGGAGCAGGAGCGTGGTATTACTATCACCTCCGCAGCGACTACTGCATTCTGGTCTGGTATGGCTAAGCAGTATGAACCGCATCGCGTAAACATCATCGACACCCCGGGGCACGTTGACTTCACTATCGAAGTAGAACGTTCCATGCGTGTGCTTGATGGTGCAGTAATGGTTTACTGCGCAGTTGGTGGTGTTCAGCCTCAGTCTGAAACCGTATGGCGTCAGGCAAACAAATATAAAGTTCCGCGCATTGCGTTCGTTAACAAAATGGACCGTATGGGTGCGAACTTCCTGAAAGTTGTTGGTCAGATCAAAACCCGTCTGGGCGCGAACCCTGTTCCGCTGCAGCTGGCGATTGGCGCTGAAGAAGCGTTCACCGGTGTTGTTGACCTGGTGAAAATGAAAGCCATCAACTGGAACGAAGAAGATGCAGGCGTAACCTTCACTTATGAAGATATCCCGGCTGACATGCAGGAACTGGCTGACGAATGGCACCAGAACCTGATCGAGTCCGCTGCAGAAGCTTCAGAAGAGCTGATGGAGAAATACCTGGGTGGTGAAGAACTGACTGAAGAAGAGATCAAAAAAGCTCTGCGTCAGCGTGTTCTGAACAACGAAATCATCCTGGTAACCTGTGGTTCTGCGTTTAAGAACAAAGGTGTTCAGGCGATGCTGGATGCGGTAATTGATTACCTGCCATCCCCAGTCGACGTACCTGCGATCAACGGTATTCTGGACGACGGTAAAGATACTCCGGCTGAGCGTCACGCTAGCGATGATGAGCCGTTTGCTGCTCTGGCATTCAAAATCGCTACTGACCCGTTCGTGGGTAACCTGACCTTCTTCCGTGTGTACTCTGGTGTGGTTAACTCCGGTGACACCATCCTGAACTCCGTGAAAACTGCACGTGAGCGTTTTGGCCGTATCGTTCAGATGCACGCCAACAAACGTGAAGAGATCAAAGAAGTTCGCGCGGGCGATATCGCTGCTGCAATCGGTCTGAAAGACGTGACCACTGGTGACACTCTGTGTGACCCGGATCACCCGATCATTCTGGAACGTATGGAATTCCCTGAGCCGGTAATCTCCATCGCGGTAGAACCGAAAACCAAAGCTGACCAGGAAAAAATGGGTCTGGCTCTGGGCCGTCTGGCTAAAGAAGACCCGTCTTTCCGCGTATGGACTGACGAAGAATCTAACCAGACTATTATCGCTGGTATGGGTGAACTGCACCTCGACATCATCGTTGACCGTATGAAGCGTGAATTCAACGTTGAAGCGAACGTCGGTAAACCTCAGGTTGCTTACCGCGAAGCGATTCGCGCGAAAGTTACCGATATCGAAGGTAAACACGCCAAGCAGTCTGGTGGTCGCGGTCAGTACGGTCATGTTGTTATCGACATGTACCCGCTGGAGCCGGGTTCAAACCCGAAAGGCTACGAGTTCATCAACGACATCAAAGGTGGTGTAATTCCTGGCGAATACATCCCGGCCGTTGATAAAGGCATCCAGGAACAGCTGAAATCCGGCCCGCTGGCTGGTTACCCGGTTGTTGATCTGGGCGTGCGTCTGCACTTCGGTTCTTACCATGACGTTGACTCCTCTGAGCTGGCGTTTAAACTGGCCGCTTCTATCGCCTTCAAAGATGGCTTTAAGAAAGCGAAACCAGTTCTGCTTGAGCCTATCATGAAGGTTGAAGTAGAGACTCCGGAAGAGAACACCGGTGACGTTATCGGTGACTTGAGCCGCCGTCGTGGTATGCTTCGTGGACAGGAATCCAACGTCACTGGCGTTGTTATCCATGCTGAAGTTCCGCTGTCTGAAATGTTCGGATATGCAACCCAGCTGCGTTCTCTGACCAAAGGCCGTGCTTCTTACTCCATGGAGTTCCTGAAGTACGACGATGCGCCGAACAACGTTGCTCAGGCCGTTATTGAAGCCCGTGGTAAATAAGCCACAGGATTAAAACCTAAGTCCCGTGCTCTCTCCATAGGGGAGAGCACTATAGTAAGGAATATAGCCGTGTCTAAAGAAAAATTTGAACGTACAAAACCGCACGTTAACGTCGGCACCATCGGCCACGTTGACCACGGTAAAACTACCCTGACCGCTGCAATCACCACCGTACTGGCTAAAACCTACGGCGGTGC
>NZ_SZXM01000002.1:0-20480 GCF_005281355.1 Citrobacter sp. wls615
TCAAAACATCTTAAGTGAACGGTGTTACCGTGATTGCGGGGATTTTTTATTGGCAGGTTATTCCCACTCTTGCAGATAACGCTGCCCATACTGGTCAGCGACCAGCAATGCGGCATACACCTGATCCGGCGTTGCGCCGCCAGGCATGTTGTGGATGGTTTCGCCCTCAGCACAGGCCGCCTCTGCCACAACGCGCATTTTCGCCGGGATATCCTGTTTGATATCCAGTTGCGCCAGGGTAATCGGCAACCCAACGGAATGACAGAGTGCCGCCACGGTTTCGATTTCATCGACCGGCGCGTTTTCCAGCACCAACTGCGTTAGCGTACCAAACGCCACTTTCTCGCCGTGGTAGTAATGATGCGCATCCGGGATCGCCGTCAGGCCGTTATGAATGGCGTGAGCCGCTGCCAGACCACCGCTTTCAAAACCGACGCCGCTAAGATAGGTATTGGCTTCAATAACGCGCTCCAGCGCAGGCGTAACCACGTGCTGCTCGGCTGCCAGCATCGCTTTTTCACCTTCTTCTATCAACGTATTAAAGCACAGCTCAGCCAGTGCCAGCGCCGCCTGGGTGCACTGACCGCCCGCCATGGTAGTTGCGCCGCTGCGTGAACAGGCACGCGCTTCGAACCAGGTCGCCAACGCATCGCCGATGCCTGCGGCTAACAGACGTGCCGGTGCGCCCGCAACAATTTTAGTATCAACAATGACCCTGTCCGGGTTGTTCGGCAGTAGCAGATAGCGATCGAATTCACCCGCATCGGTGTAAATGACGGACAGGGCGCTGCATGGTGCATCGGTAGAGGCGATGGTTGGCGCAATGGCGACAGGCACGCCCATAAAATGCGCCAGCGCTTTGGCGGTATCCAGCGTTTTCCCGCCGCCAATACCAAGTACTGCGCCACACTGCGCTTTTTCCGCCACGCCGCGCAAACGGTCGATTTCGTTTTGCGAACATTCACCGCCAAAAGGCGCGATCTCCAGCGCCAGTCCGGCATCCTGGAAGCTTTTTTCCAGTGCGGATTGTGCGAAGCCTAAGACAAACTTGTCCCCAACGACCAGCCAGCGTTCTGCCAGTGGTTTGAGGTAGCTGCCAAGACGGGTAATAACATCGGCACCCTGGATGTACTTACCAGGTGATTGAATAATGCGATCCATACTTTATTTCCCTCACAGGTTGATGTGACCAAATGCGTTGTTCCAGTCCTGCTCAAACTTCTCTATTGCTGACTCTACCGCAGGGGTATTGAGCATTTGTTGCGCTACATCTAAGGGCAGGGTGATTGCTTCACATCCTGCCAGTAAGCAATCCAGCGCCTGACGCGGGGTTTTAAAGCTGGCCGCCAGTACCATGCTGTTTGGCGCATGTAGCTCCAGTAGCGTTTGCAGTTCCTGTACCGTGCGGATCCCGTCGCCACCCTGAGCGTCAATGCGGTTAACATATGGCGCGATATATTTTGCGCCAGCCAGCGCGGCCAGTAGACCTTGCGAAGCACTGTACACGGCGGTTCCCAGGGTGGTGATACCCTCTTTTTTCAGTAACTTGATGGCGGCCAGACCTTCAGCAGTAACGGGAATTTTCACCACGATACCCGGTACGGCATTGCTCAGACGTTTGGCTTCTTCCACCATCCCCTGCGCGTCGCGGCTCATGGTTTGGGCAAAAAGAATGCCCTCTTCGCCAATGGCGTTTTGTAGGCGCGGCAGCACATCCCAGATGGATTCTTTGCTTGCCGCCACAATGCTTGGGTTGGTGGTGACACCCGCGATAGGGAAGATGCGGGCCAGACGTTCAACTTCCGCGACGTTGGCGGTATCAAGGTAAAGTTCCATACAAAACACCCTCTTAATTTTGCGTGAGCAGCCCGTTGCCGGAATGCGTTGTTGTGCACAGGATAAGAGCGTTTCGCCGCATCGCGCTATCTGACAAATCTGTCAAAAGCTGGATAAATGTAATGTATCTATAAAAGTGAGACTTACTTCACATGTCAGCTACGGATAGGGTTTGTTGCGGTGATGGGGATGGTGAGTTAACTTTTGATATTACAAAAATCCAGTTAATGTTGTTTTTATCTTCTTTATTGCTGGCGGATCGCTTTCTCCGTCAACTGGCTGTGATATTGCCGGCGATATTCTGAGGGCGAACGTTCGGTATTCTTGCGAAACAGGCGGCAGAAGTAGTTGCTGTCAACAAACCCGCAGGTGTGCGCCACTTCTTTAATCTTCAGCTCATAACCTTTCAGTAACGTCTTCGCGTGTTCCAGACGTGTGTGGTTCAGGTATTCGTTAAAACCGATTGCGCCCGTTTTTTGAAACAGATGGGAGAGGTAATTGGGCGAGATGTAGAACGCTTGCGCGACTGATTCCCGGGTAAGCGCCGAAGCGTAGCGCTCGTCAATATAGTCGCGAATGGCTTCGAACAGCGCCTGACTGCGCGACGCGGTCTGGATCTGGCTGCCGAGCAGATCGCGGCAGTGGCTCAGTAAGCTCGCGACGATCAGTCTGGCCGTTTGCTGCTCCTGCGGCTGCATCTGTATTTCATTAAGCGTTTGTAGCAGGAAAGAGCCAATACGCGGTCCACGCCGTGCGACATGCTGCCTGGCGAGGTTTTGATATTGCTTGCCGTCCCACTGAACGACGTTGAAACCCAATTGCTGTTTGCCGAACAGGATGCTGAGTGTGGTCACCGGTGTGTGCCACTGGGGGAAGTTCCAGCCGCTAGCCGGAACAAACAGTACATCGCCAGGTAGTAACGTCGCGGATGCGCCTGCAACGCCGTTATCGGTGAACTCACCTTCCAGCACAATCTCCAGCCGGGGAAAATCAACCTGATATGCCAGTTCCGGCGTTGGGCTACTGGTACTGGCAAAATAAATCTGGCGCAGCGGTGTGGGGCCGTTAATCAGACGGGCGAGAAGATGGCTGATGTCGTGATACATGTTAATCCCTTGCAGGCAGCAGACAGGGAGAACAGTAACCGCCATCATAAAAAAAGGCCACTCTTAAAGAGTGGCCTGTGTGGGATTATTGATTACCGATTTGATCGCCGTAAGGCAAGGTATCGTAATCAATCAGGGCATTCTTCTTGTATGGATTGCCAATCCAGCGAGTCGTCTCTTTAAACTGCGGGCTGGTAATGGAACGTGTTGGATCGAAGCCATCGTAAGTGAAGCCTGCTAAATCAGACCAGGTATGGATTAGCTCTGAGCTGCTGTATTTACGATTCACATCCTGTGAGAAGTCCCGGGGATGCGCGGCCTGCCATTTTTCCGAGGTCCACAGTAAGAACGGTACCGTATACATATGGCGCGTCGGGTTGTCTTCATTACGGCCCTGCGTTTTATGCGGCGGCGTGTCGTACACCTCTTCACCGTGATCGGAGAAATACAGCAGGAAACCGTTCGGATCGGTCGCTTTGTAGTCTTTGATCAGGCTGGCAATGATGTGGTCATTGTAGACATTCGCGCTGTCGTAATCGTTGTAGGCTTCCAGCTCATCATTACCCAGACCAGCGGGAACGTTGTCGATATTGTTGTCGAACTTGCCCTGACCATCCGGATAACGGAATTTGTACTTAATATGGGTACCCAGCAGGTGAACGATGATGAATTTTTTCGGCGCCGGGTCGGCCAGGACTTCTTTAAATGGCGCCAGCACATTGCTGTCGTATTCGCGCGCACTTTGCGTACGCTGCTGGTTCATATAGAACTGCTTATCTGTCTGCTTCGAGAACACCGTCAGCATGGTGTTGCGGGCAGTCATTGTCTGCTGATTGGTGATCCAGAAGGTTTTATAACCCGCCTGTTTCATCATGTTCATCAGGGACGGCTGAGTCAGATACAGATCCGGGTTCTTCTCGTTAGCAAAGGTCAACGCCTGCTGCAGGATTTCAATGGTGTACGGACGTGAGGTCACGACATTATTGAAAACGGTGAAGTTAGGATCGGATTTATGCAGCGCATCCAGTTCCGGTGTGGTTTCGCGCGGGTAACCATACAGGCTCATGCGGCCACGTTGCGTTGACTCGCCAATCACCAGTACCAGCGTACGCGGCGCATCACCGGAGTTGTCTTTAAAGTTGGCCAGCGGCGGCAGGGCATTGTTTTCATTCAGCAGGCTATTCAGTGCGGTTAACTGCTGGCGATACTGATAATAACCGGAGATAAATTGCCACGGTGCGGCGGGCTCCATCCGCGAAGCGAGACCATCCAGCGTTTTTTCAAACGGTTTATGTTTGATGAACGTGTTAACCGCCATTGGGTGCAGAATCAAGCCATATAACAGTGCGAAAGACACCAGATAGCGCCAGGGCGATGGAATATGAACAGGGCGCAGACGCGTCCACAGCAGAATCGCCATTGCCGTATACGCCAGCGCGATTAACACAATTTTCAGGCTGAAATATTGGCTCAGATATTCGCTGGCTTCGTTCGCATTGGTTTCAAACATTACGTACAGAACGCTTTGCGAGAACTCTTGTCCATAAATGACGTAATAGCTCAGAGCCGCCAGCGAGGCCGCCCATAGCATGACGCCAATAACAGCAGCGATCGCGCGGATACGGTTTGGAAACAGGAATACAGGGATCAGCCATAGCGAACTGAACAGCAAGGAGTCGCGTAAACCGGTAGATCCGCTGTAGCCGCTAAAATAGATAACGGCCTGCAGTAATGAGGAAAAAAACCAAAAATAGAGGAGCGCCCAACCCAGGGCTTTCCAGCTAAATGCAGGTTTAGACTGGGGTTGTAAGGATTGCATAGTGTGAGCCTGTCTTTAATCGTAGCGCCAAGAGTAGCGGCTAAACCTTAAGAGGAAGTGAAGCATCACGATGTTAGTATCGTGTTCTGTTGTTTATATATTCATTGAGTAAATATATACAGGCGGGAATATATTGAAAATGAAGCAGTTATAACAGCGATTTTTGATGTCGCCTTCGCGCAATAGCACGAAGGCGACGGGAGGGGGGCGTTAGCCCGTATTGCGCATACCGGCAGCAACACCTGCGATGGTCACCATCAGCGCTTGTTCAACGCGTGGGTCCGGCGCCTTGCCTTGCTCTTCCGCCAGGCGCGAGCGGTGTAACAGCTCTGCCTGTAAAACGTTCAGCGGATCGGTATAAACATTCCTTAACTGGATAGACTCGGCAATCCACGGCAGGTCGGCCATCAAATGTGAGTCATTGGCAATCGCCAGCACGACGTCGATATCTGCTTCCAGGCGCTGACGCAGTTCTTCGCCGAGCGGCCACAACTCTTTTTTGACCAGACGTTGATCGTAGTATTCAGCCAGCCACAGGTCTGCTTTAGCGAAAACCATTTCCAGCATGCCAAGACGTGTGGAGAAGAATGGCCAGTCGCGGCACATTGCTTCGAGTTCGCTTTGCTTACCGTCTTCCACCACTTTTTGCAGCGCGGTACCAGCACCCAGCCATGCCGGGAGCATCAGGCGGTTTTGCGTCCAGGCAAAGATCCACGGAATGGCGCGCAGAGACTCTACCCCACCAGTCGGGCGACGTTTTGCCGGACGTGAGCCGAGCGGCAATTTACCCAGTTCCTGCTCTGGGGTTGCGGAGCGGAAGTAAGGGACGAAGTCCTTGTTTTCACGTACATATCCACGGTAGAGCTCACACGAGATATCAGAAAGCTCATCCATGATATGACGCCAGTTATCCTTCGGCTCTGGCGGCGGTAACAGGTTGGCCTCGAGGATGGCTGCGGTATAAAGCGACAGGCTGCTGATGGTTACTTCCGGCAGACCGTACTTAAAGCGGATCATCTCCCCTTGTTCCGTCACGCGTAGGCCACCTTTCAGGCTACCTGGCGGTTGAGAAAGCAGTGCGGCATGCGCAGGCGCGCCGCCGCGGCCAATGGAACCACCGCGACCGTGGAACAGCGTCAGCTCGATGCCGGCTTTTTCGCAGGTTTTGATCAGCGCGTCCTGGGCCTGATATTGCGCCCAGGAGGCCGCCATCACGCCCGCGTCTTTTGCGGAATCAGAGTAGCCAATCATGACCATCTGTTTGCCCTGAATAAAGCCGCGGTACCAGTCGATATTCAAGAGCTGGGACATGACGTCATCAGCATTGTTGAGGTCGTCCAATGTTTCAAACAGCGGCGCAACCGGCATAGCAAAACCGATCCCGGCTTCTTTCAGCAGCAGATGTACGGCCAATACATCGGACGGCGTTTTCGCCATCGAGATAACATAGGCGGCAATGGAGCCATACGGAGCTTCGGCAATGACGCGGCAGGTGTCGAGCACTTCGCGGGTATCATTGCTTGGTTCCCAGTTACGTGGCAGAAGCGGACGTTTGGAGTTCAGTTCGCGGATCAAGAAAGCCTGTTTATCCGCTTCTGACCAATTTTCGTAGTCGCCAATGCCCAGATACCGGGTCAGTTCGCCCAGGGCTTCAGTGTGACGGGTGCTCTCCTGGCGAATATCAATACGTACCAGCGGTACGCCGAAACATTTCACGCGACGCAAGGTGTCGAGCAGTTCGCCATTGGCGATGATGCCCATGCCACAGGCTTGCAGAGACTGGTAACACGCGTACAGCGGATCCCAGAGCTGTTCGTTTTGGGTGAGAAGGCCGGCAGGTTTCGGTAATTTCTCGCCTTTCAGACGGGCTTCCAGCCAGGCTTGAGTTGCCATCAGACGTGAACGCAGGGTTTTCATCAGATAACGGTATGGTTCTGCTGCGCCTTCTTCACCTACCAGCGCCAGCAGTTCCGGCGTGGCATCCACCATCGACAGTTCAGAGATCAGAAACTGAATGTCTTTCAGGAACAGGTCGGTAGCTTTCCAGCGGCTGAGCAATAGCACGTGACGGGTGATATCCGCCGTCACGTTCGGGTTGCCGTCACGGTCGCCGCCCATCCAGGAGGTAAAGCGAACCGGAACAAAATCAACGGGCAGCTTATAACCCAGATTCTCTTCTAACTGTTCGTTCAGTTCGCGCAGATAGTTCGGCACGCCTTCCCACAGGCTGTTTTCGACCACGGCGAAGCCCCATTTGGCTTCATCGACCGGGCTTGGGCGTATCTTGCGGATCTCATCCGTATGCCAGGACTGGGCAATCAACTGGCGCAGACGGCGCATCAGTTGATGGCGTTCATAATCGACGAGATCTTTGTTATCAAGCTGTTTAAGACAGGCGTTAACTTCACCCATTTTATGGATCAACGTACGACGGGTGATTTCAGTCGGGTGGGCGGTCAGAACCAGCTCCAGGGAGAGTGACTCCACGGCTTTTTTGATGGTGGCTTCATCGAGGTTGGGCTGGTCTTTCAGTTTACGCAGAGTGCGAGCAATCACTTCCGGGTTGCTGGCTGCTTCGCCTTTAGGCGAAATGCTGTGGTATTGCTCGGCGGTGTTAGCCAGGTTCAGGAACTGGCTAAACGCACGGGCAACCGGCAGCAGCTCGTCGTTAGACAGGTTTTGCAGTGTAGTGAGTAGCTCCTGGCGATTGACTTCATTGCCAGCGCGGGATGATTTGGACAGCTTACGGATTGTTTCTACGCGATCAAGAATGTGCTCTCCCAGCGCATCCTTAATGGTCTCTCCCAGCACTTTGCCGAGCATACTGACATTACTACGCAACGCGGAATATTGTTCGTTCATATTAACCCAGACACCCCATCTCTTTTGTAAATGTCCTGTATCTTTCGCGCCGCCGTCAACACTGCTGCAACGTGAAATTTTCCGGACTTAATTTTTTCGCCGTCTTTTATAAAGCCACGTAAAACTCGTGACGTCAATTGCTGCGAAATCGGTTCAGCAAACGAAAAAATGGCGGGAATTTACGTTATTTAATTCACATCGAATCAAATAAGCTGTGCTTATGAAAATGTTAATAAATGACCTTGCTCGCCGCTGAAGGATGAGCAAGGTTATAAACGATTAATGCCAGCAGAAATGATGCACAACCTGGGTGATCAATTCGCGAGTTGGCTTAATGAAGCGTGTTTCCAGGTATTCATCTGGCTGATGTGCCTGATTAATGGAGCCTGGGCCCAACACCAACGTCGGGCAAAGTGTCTGGATAAACGGCGCTTCAGTGCAGTAGTTCACTACTTCCGTTTGCGCTCCCAGCAGTTTTTCAACGACTTCAACCAACTGATGGTCAGGCGGACACTCATAGCCAGGAATAGGCGGATGCAGTTCCGAGACCGTCAGGCGACCCGGCCAACGCTCGCTGACAGGGGCCAGCGCATCGTTAAGTAAACCATTAAGATCGTTGAGCGTCATGCCGGGCAGCGGGCGAATATCCATATGCAGCTCGCAGCAGGCGCAGATTCGGTTGGCGGCGTCGCCACCGTGGATATGACCCAAATTTAACGTCGGGTACGGAACGGTAAAAGCGTCATGGTGATAGCGTTCTTTCAGGTCATCGCGCAGAGTCATGATATGGCCGATGGCATCATGCATCAGTTCAATCGCATTGACGCCACGCGCTGGATCGCTTGAGTGACCCGACTGCCCCAAAATGCGAATTGCATTAGAGATATGCCCTTTGTGCGCACGCACCGGTTGCAGGGAGGTGGGTTCGCCAATGATCGCGCAGTCCGGACGCAGAGCGGTGGTTTCAGAAAAGTAGCGCGCTCCCGCCATGCTGGTCTCTTCGTCGGCAGTGGCCAAAATGTAGAGGGGCTTTTTCAGCTTCGTTACGTCGACGTCGCGCAGCGCGTCGAGGATAAACGCGAAGAAGCCCTTCATATCTGCCGTACCCAAACCGTAGAGCTTATTATCATGCTCGGTCAGGGTGAACGGATCGCGCGTCCAGCGTCCGTCGTCAAACGGCACGGTATCGGTATGACCCGCTAACAACAGACCGCCAGCCCCTTGTCCAATACTCGCCAGCATATTGAATTTATTTCGCGTATCGGGAACCGGCTGAACCTCTACATTGAAGCCTAAATCTTTGAACCAGCCCGCCAGCAGAGTGATTAAACCTGCATTGCTTTGATCCAGTGCTTCTTCGGTGGCGCTAATCGATGGCGTGGCAATCAGAGCGCGGTAAATCTCGATAAATGGCGGTAAATTGTTTTTCATTGTTGACACACCTCGGGTCATGATAGTATCAATATTCATGCAGTATTTGTGAATAAAAATACATTAACGTTGAGCGTAATAAAACCCACCAAGTGTAAGGTGAGGTGATAAAGGCTTATACCTGGCAACAGAATCTAAGAAGGTGAGCTGCCCCGATGTTGAATACGCTGATTGTGGGCGCCAGCGGCTATGCTGGCGCAGAGCTTGTGACCTATGTAAATCGCCATCCTGATATGAACATAACCGCTTTGACCGTCTCAGCGCAAAGCAATGATGCAGGAAAACTCATCTCCGATTTGCATCCGCAGTTGAAAGGCATTGTTGATTTACCGTTGCAGCCAATGTCGGATATCAGCGAGTTTAGCGCAGGGGTGGACATTGTGTTCCTCGCCACAGCGCATGAGGTCAGTCATGATCTGGCCCCGCAGTTTTTGCAGGCCGGATGTGTGGTATTTGATCTTTCAGGCGCGTTTCGTGTTAACGATGGCGCGTTCTATGAAAAATATTATGGCTTTACCCATCAGCACCCCGACCTGCTGGAGCAGGCGGTATACGGGCTGGCGGAGTGGAACGCAGAGCAACTGAAAGAAGCAAATCTGGTTGCCGTACCTGGTTGTTATCCGACGGCGGCGCAATTGTCGCTGAAACCTCTGATTGACGCTGGACTACTGGATCTCAGCCAGTGGCCGGTGATTAACGCTACCAGCGGCGTCAGTGGGGCAGGCCGTAAAGCGGCTATCTCGAACAGCTTTTGCGAAGTGAGCCTGCAGCCGTATGGCGTGTTTACCCATCGTCATCAGCCGGAAATCGCAACTCACCTCGGCGCGGAAGTGATCTTCACCCCGCATCTGGGGAACTTCCCGCGCGGAATTCTGGAAACGATCACTTGCCGTCTGAAAGCGGGCGTAACCCATGCGCAGGTGGCCCAGACACTGCAACAAGCGTATGGTGATAAACCACTGGTACGCCTGTACGATAAAGGCGTTCCGGCCCTGAAGAATGTGGTGGGCTTACCGTTTTGTGACATTGGGTTCGCCGTGCAGGGAGAGCACCTGATCGTGGTGGCGACCGAAGATAACTTATTAAAAGGCGCGGCGGCACAGGCGATGCAGTGCGCAAATATCCGTTTCGGCTTTGCTGAAACGCAGTCTCTTATTTAAGGGTGCAACAATGAATCCATTAATTATCAAGCTGGGCGGTGTTTTACTTGATAGCGAAGAGGCGCTGGAGCGACTGTTTACCGCCCTGGTGAATTATCGTGAGTCGCATCAGCGTCCGCTGATTATTGTGCACGGCGGCGGCTGCGTGGTTGATGAACTAATGAAGCAGTTGAATCTGCCGGTGAAAAAGAAAAACGGTCTGCGCGTCACCCCTGCCGATCAGATAGACATTATCACTGGCGCCCTGGCGGGTACGGCGAATAAAACCTTACTGGCCTGGGCGAAAAAACATCAAATCGCCTCTGTGGGCCTGTATCTTGGCGATGGCGACAGCGTAAAAGTGACGCCGCTCGATAAAGAGCTAGGTCATGTTGGACTCGCGCAACCGGGTTCGCCTAAGCTAATTAACACGCTGCTGGCAAGCGGCTTTCTGCCGGTAGTCAGCTCCATTGGCGTCACTGAAGATGGACTGCTGATGAACGTTAACGCCGATCAGGCGGCAACAGCGCTGGCGGCAACGTTGGGTGCGGATCTGATCCTGCTCTCTGATGTGAGTGGTATTCTGGATGGTAAAGGTCAGCGCATTGCCGAAATGACCGCCGCGAAAGCGGAGCAGTTGATCGACCAGGGGATTATTACCGATGGCATGATCGTGAAGGTCAATGCGGCGCTGGATGCCGCGCGCACGCTGGGCCGTCCGGTGGATATCGCATCCTGGCGTCATGCAGAGCAACTCCCGGCGTTGTTTAACGGCACGCCGATCGGTACCCGTATTCTGGCTTAAGTATTTGTATGCCCGATGGCGGCTACGCCTTATCGGGCCTACGTGAACAGAACCTGTAGGCCGGATAAGCGTAGCGCCATCCGGCATTGAAATTAAAAGAATTTAAGGAAGCATGTTATGGCACTTTGGGGTGGGCGTTTTACACAGGCAGCAGATCAGCGGTTCAAACAGTTCAACGACTCGTTGCGTTTTGACTACCGCCTGGCAGAACAGGATATTGTCGGCTCTGTGGCCTGGTCCAAAGCGTTGGTAACGGTCGGCGTACTGACTGCCGATGAACAGCTGCAACTGGAAGAGGCGCTAAACACGCTGCTGGAAGAGGTTCGTGCTAATCCGCAACAGATCCTGCAAAGCGATGCCGAAGATATTCACAGTTGGGTGGAAGGTAAGCTGATTGATAAAGTCGGCCAGCTTGGTAAAAAACTGCATACCGGGCGTAGCCGTAATGATCAGGTCGCGACCGACCTTAAACTGTGGTGTAAAGACACGGTAATTGAATTACTCTCTGCCAACCGCCAGTTGCAAAGCGCGCTGGTGGTGACGGCGGAGAATAACCAGGATGCCGTGATGCCGGGTTACACCCACCTGCAACGTGCGCAGCCGGTGACGTTTGCCCACTGGTGCCTGGCCTATGTCGAAATGCTGGCGCGTGATGAAAGCCGTCTGCAGGATGCGCTTAAGCGTCTGGACGTCAGTCCTCTGGGCTGCGGTGCGCTGGCTGGTACGGCATATGAAATCGATCGCGAACAACTGGCTGGTTGGTTGGGCTTTACTTCGGCAACGCGTAACAGTCTGGACAGCGTTTCCGATCGTGACCACGTGCTGGAGTTACTCTCCGACGCCTCTATCGGCATGGTGCACCTGTCGCGTTTTGCTGAAGACCTGATTTTCTTTAATACCGGTGAAGCGGGCTTTGTCGAGCTGTCCGATCGAGTGACCTCAGGTTCATCCCTGATGCCGCAGAAGAAAAACCCGGATGCGTTGGAATTAATCCGTGGTAAATGCGGTCGCGTGCAGGGAGCGTTGACCGGGATGATGATGACCTTAAAAGGCCTACCGCTGGCGTATAACAAAGATATGCAGGAAGACAAAGAAGGGCTGTTCGATGCGCTCGACACCTGGCTGGATTGTCTGCATATGGCCGCGCTGGTGCTGGATGGCATTCAGGTGAAACGTCCACGTTGTCAGGAAGCGGCGCAGCAGGGTTATGCCAACGCCACTGAGTTGGCGGATTATCTGGTAGCGAAAGGTGTTCCGTTCCGCGAAGCGCACCACATTGTGGGCGAAACGGTGGTTGAGGCGATTCGTCAGGGCAAACCGCTGGAAGCGTTGTCGCTGACCGACTTACAGAAGTTCAGTCCGGTCATTGGCGATGACGTTTACCCGATCCTTTCTCTACAATCGTGTCTGGACAAACGTGCGGCGAAAGGCGGCGTGTCGCCACAGCAGGTCGCACAGGCGATTGATTACGCGAAGGCGCGTCTGGCGTAACCTTTGTCTTTGTAGGCCTGATAAGCGTAGCGCCATCAGGCAAACAGTTATCAGAGCCTGGCATCACGCCGGGCTTTTTTATGCAAAAAAAATGCGGACGCAAGGTCCGCAAAAGTTCACGTTGGCTTTAGTTATTTCGAGTATGAGAGAAACTCTCTAAACGGACAGTAGCTTCAAGGGTTAAAGGGGTACCGTTCCGTTTCTGTGGTGCATTATTAAACAGAAAGCTTGATAGGGATAATCGTTCGTTGCTATGCTACCTATCGCTACGAACTATCGTGGCGATGGAGGATGAATAATGAATATTCGTGATCTTGAATACCTGGTGGCGCTTGCCGAACATCGTCACTTCCGACGGGCGGCAGACTCCTGCCACGTGAGCCAGCCAACGCTGAGCGGACAGATCCGTAAGCTGGAAGATGAGCTGGGCGTCATGCTGCTGGAGCGTACGAGTCGTAAGGTGCTGTTCACTCAGGCAGGTCTGCTGCTGGTGGATCAGGCGCGCACTGTGCTGCGCGAGGTCAAAGTGCTCAAGGAGATGGCAAGCCAACAAGGCGAGACGATGTCTGGCCCGCTGCATATAGGTTTGATCCCAACAGTGGGGCCATACCTACTGCCGCATATCATTCCTATGTTGCACCAGACCTTCCCAAAACTGGAAATGTATCTGCATGAGGCGCAGACGCATCAGCTGTTGGCGCAACTGGATAGCGGTAAGCTCGACTGCGTCATTCTGGCGCTGGTGAAAGAGAGTGAGGCATTCATCGAAGTTCCGTTATTTGATGAGCCTATGATGCTGGCGATCTATGAAGATCATCCGTGGGCAAACCGTGACTGTGTACCGATGTCCGATCTGGCAGGTGAAAAACTGCTGATGCTGGAAGATGGCCACTGCCTGCGCGATCAGGCCATGGGCTTCTGCTTTGAAGCTGGTGCGGATGAAGATACCCATTTCCGGGCAACCAGTCTGGAAACGCTGCGCAATATGGTGGCGGCAGGTAGCGGTATTACGTTACTGCCTGCGCTGGCTGTTCCGTCGGAGCGTAAGCGTGATGGTGTTGTCTATCTGCCATGCATTAAGCCAGAACCGCGCCGTACGATTGGCCTGGTGTATCGTCCAGGTTCGCCGCTGCGCAGCCGTTATGAACAGCTGGCAGAGGCCATCCGTGGATCAATGGATGGCCATTTCGACAGTGCGTTAAAACAGGCGGTTTAAGCCATTTAGCGCCGCTACCCGATAGGCTTCCGCCATGGTTGGGTAGTTAAAGGTGGTGTTAACGAAGTACTCGATGGTGTTACCACCACCTTTTTGCTCCATTATCGCCTGACCGATGTGAATAATTTCGGCTGCACGTTCCCCAAAGCAGTGGATCCCCAGAATCTCTTTGGTTTCGCGATGGAACAGAATCTTCAACGTGCCGACACTCATGCCCACGATTTGCGCACGTGCCAGATGTTTAAACTGGGCGCGGCCGACTTCGTATGGGACTTTCATCGCCGTAAGCTGCTGTTCGGTTTTTCCAACGGAGCTGATTTCAGGAATGGTATAAATCCCGGTTGGGATATCTTCGATCAGATGCGCGGTGGCTTCGCCTTTCACCAGTGCCAGGGCGGCAAT
Organism: Citrobacter sp. wls615; assembly: GCF_005281355.1. Lineage (NCBI taxonomy): Bacteria > Pseudomonadati > Pseudomonadota > Gammaproteobacteria > Enterobacterales > Enterobacteriaceae > Citrobacter > Citrobacter sp. wls615. The sequence goes on from NZ_SZXM01000002.1 coordinate 14,108, forward strand.
ACGTCCCTGATCGTAGGCCGCCGATGCCAGACTCGGATAGCCGATCACATCCCCTACGGCATACACGTGCGGCAGCGCCGTCTGGTACATGCTATTCACTTTGAGCTGTCCACGGCTGTCGGTTTTCAGACCAATATTTTCCAGCGCCAGCGAATCGGTATTACCGGTGCGGCCATTGGCGTACAGCAGACAGTCAGCCTTCAGTTTTTTACCAGATTTCAGGTGCATGATGACGCCGTCATCGCAACCTTCAATCTTCTCGTACTCTTCATTGTGGCGAATAACCACACCGCTATTCCAGAAGTGGTAAGAGAGCGAGTCGGACATCTCTTGATCAAGGAACGCCAGCAGACGATCGCGGGTGTTGATTAAATCAACTTTGACGTCCATTCCACGGAAGATCGACGCATATTCACAGCCAATCACCCCCGCGCCGTAAATCAGAACGTGGCGAGGTTCGTGGTGCAGACTCAGGATGGAGTCGCTGTCATAAACCCGGGGATGCGAAAAGTCGACGTCAACAGGGCGATAAGGGCGTGAACCGCAGGCGATCACAAATTTATCCGCGGTCAGCGTTTCCACCGTGCCGTCGTGGCATTCCAGGGCGATAGTGTGTTCGTCAACAAAACGGGCATTTCCCTGCAAAATCTCGCAGTGATTACGCTCGTAAAAACCTTGCCGCATGCGCGTTTGCTGATTAATCACGTTATCAGCATGATTGAGAATATCGGCGAAGGAAGAACGGAGAAGTCGGGAATGGTCGCTGTAAAGTGGGTTCTGATTGAATTCAATAATGCGGCTGACGGCGTGGCGGAGTGCTTTCGACGGGATGGTGCCCCAGTGGGTACAGCCTCCGCCGACGTTATGATAGCGCTCAATCACCGCGACGCGCGCTCCCTGTTTAACCAGACCCATTGCAGCGCCTTCGCCGCCGGGACCGGAACCTATTACTATTGCATCGTAATCGTAGGAATGTGACATGGTCAGGCTTACCTGTTCTTATACATAAAAGCAACAGAATAGTAACATCGTTGTCGGGATAACCCAATTATCGTTGTGCTTTTTTGCGAAGTCGAAGCACAAACTGCGCGTAAACAATCATTAACAAAGCCATGCCAACAGCCTAATCTCTGGTATAGTGCCAGCAAGGTATGTGGAAGGATTCAGACATCGTGATGGGCGTTAGAGCGCAACAAAAAGAGAAAACCCGGCGTTCGCTGGTAGAGGCTGCATTTAGTCAACTCAGTGCTGAGCGTAGTTTTGCCAGTCTCAGTTTACGAGAAGTTGCTCGTGAAGCGGGCATTGCGCCAACCTCGTTTTATCGCCATTTCCGCGATGTGGATGAGCTCGGGCTGACGATGGTGGACGAAAGTGGTCTGATGCTGCGTCAGTTGATGCGTCAGGCGCGTCAGCGTATCGCCAAAGGCGGGAGTGTGATCCGTACCTCGGTCTCAACATTTATGGAGTTCATCGGCAACAATCCCAACGCCTTCCGTTTATTATTGCGCGAGCGTTCGGGAACCTCCGCAGCGTTTCGTGCAGCGGTCGCACGTGAAATTCAGCACTTCATTGCGGAACTTGCGGACTATCTGGAACTCGAAAACCATATGCCTCGTGCGTTTACTGAAGCGCAGGCCGAAGCCATGGTAACGATTGTGTTCAGCGCCGGGGCAGAAGCACTGGATGTTGGCGCTGAACAGCGTCGACAACTGGAAGAGCGGCTGGTATTGCAACTACGCATGATCGCGAAAGGCGCATTTTATTGGTACCGCCGTGAACAAGAGAAGATGACGCACCACTCCGAGTAACGAGAAGGACGAGCAATGAAACAGTCAGGTCAAGATAAAGGTACGCTGCTGCTGGCGCTGGTTGCTGGCTTATCGATCAATGGTACATTTGCGGCGCTGTTTAGCTCCATTGTGCCATTCTCAGTATTCCCGATTATTTCGTTGGTGCTGACGGTTTATTGTCTGCATCAACGCTATCAGAACCGCACCATGCCTGTGGGGCTACCAGGCCTGGCCGCCGCCTGTTTTATTCTCGGCGTTCTGTTGTACAGCACCGTGGTACGCGCTGAATATCCGGATATTGGTTCTAACTTCTTCCCGGCGGTACTGTCGGTGATTCTGGTGTTCTGGATCGGCTTTAAAGTGCGTAACCGTAAGCAGGAAATTGCGGAATAATATTTGTAGGCCGGGCAAGCCCGGCCAGGACATCGCTTACTTCGCGGTCAGTAACACGCCACACTCCATATGGTGCGTATACGGGAACTGATCGAACAGAGCCAGACGTGAAACATTGTGCGTCTGGCTTAACGTTTCCAGATTCTTACACAGCGTTTCCGGGTTGCAGGAGATGTACAGAATCCGCGGATACGCCTGTACCATTTTCTCCGTTTCGCTGTCCAGACCGCTACGCGGCGGGTCAACGAAAATGGTTTCACACTGGTAGCTCTTCAGATCGATCCCCTGCAAACGGTTGAACTCGCGAACCCCATTCATCGCCTGAGTAAACTCTTCTGCCGCCATGCGGATAATTTGTACGTTATCAATATGGTTAGCCGCAATGTTGTACTGGGCAGCCGCCACGGATGGTTTGGCGATTTCAGTCGCCAGCACGCGGTTGAAGTTTTGCGCGAGGGCTAATGAGAAGTTGCCATTACCGCAGTACAGCTCAAGCAGGTCGCCCTTAGAACCTTTGGTGACATCAATCGCCCATTCCAGCATCTGAATATTCATCGCGGCATTCGGCTGGGTGAAGCTGTTCTCAACCTGGCGATAGATGATCTCTTTCCCCGCGACTGGCAAGCGTTCGTCAATATAGTCCTGGTCCAGCTCGATTTTGGTTTTGGTGGCCCGGCCAATCAGATGCACGTTCAGGTTTTGCGCACGCAGCGCGTCCCGTAGCGCTTCGGCTTCCTGACGCCATTCGTCATCCAGCTTTTTATGGTACAGCATCGAGACCACCGCTTGATCGCTCAGGGTGGTGAGGTAATCAATCTGGAACAGTTTGTGGCGTAGGACATGGTTATCGCGTACCCCTTCAATCATTGCCGTCATCAGCGTGTTGATAAGCTCGCTGGCCGCCGGGAAGCTGTCGACGCGAATACGGCTTTTCGTCTGTTGATCGAACATGATGTGGTACAGGTCATCACCGTCATGCCACAGCCGGAATTCGGCGCGCATACGGTAGTGACTGACCGGTGAGCGAAACACTTCCGGAGCCTGTGCATAAAACGGTGTCATTAAGCTCTGCAGACGCACCACTTTTTCAGCTAACTGCGCGTCGTACTGTTCTGTCGGAAGATGTTCGGGGGTCATGATGCGTCCTGAAAAATAAAAGTACGCGGGGATTGTAGGGATTGCTCAACAGATGTCCAGTCATTGATGATTTCCGATATTGTGATGCGTGGTCTGGACAGTCGGTTGTAACAAACTGTAGCATCCGTTTTCCGGTCCTGTGAGTTAAAAGGGAATCCAGTGTGAATCTGGAGCTGACGCGCAGCGGTAAGGAAGGTGGGAGATGAGCGCACCTGGTGCAGACACTGCGGCTTGCCGTGGGAAGTCATCGTCTCTTTAAGTCGCCTCCAAGCCCGAAGACCTGCCGGCTAACGTCGCATCTGGTTTTCATCATCGCGTACTATCGGTGGGACCTGCGGCATCCTTCTTATATTGTGGATGCTTTACAATGATTAAAAAATCGTTGCTGTGGACGGCACTTTCCGTCACGGCATTTTCTGGTTGGGCGCAGGATGCTAGCCCAGATACTCTCGTCGTCACTGCCAACCGTTTTCAGCAGCCTCGTAGCGCAGTACTTGCTCCTATCACCGTTGTTACGCGTCAGGATATCGATCGCTGGCAATCCACCTCCGTGAATGATGTGCTTCGTCGCCTGCCAGGCGTGGATATCGCCCAATACGGTGGTATGGGACAAAATTCGTCTATTTCTATTCGCGGCACCAACGCCAGCCATGTTCTGGTGCTGATTGACGGTGTGCGGCTTAACCTGGCAGGGGTTAGCGGCGCAGCCGATCTTAGCCAGTTCCCGGTATCGTTGGTACAACGTATTGAGTACATTCGTGGGCCGCGTTCGGCTATTTATGGTTCTGATGCTATTGGCGGCGTGGTGAATATCATTACCACGCGCGAAAAGCCGGGGACGGAACTGACCGCTGGCGTGGGAAGCAATGGCTACCAGAATTACGATGTCTCAACCCAACAACAGTTAGGTGAGAATACGCGCGTCACGTTGATGGGCGATTATGCCTATACCAAAGGCTTTGATGTTGTGGCTTACGGTAGTACCGGTTTGCAGGCTCAACCCGACAAAGACGGCTTCTTAAGTAAGACGCTGTATGGCGCGCTGGAACACAACTTCTCTGACACCTGGAGCGGGTTTGTTCGCGGTTACGGTTATGATAATCGAACAGATTATGACGCGGCTTATCATCCGGGGACGCCGCTAGTGGATACCCGAAAACTCTATAGCCAGAGCTGGGATGCCGGGCTGCGCTTCAATAGTGAGTTGATTCAGTCGCAGCTGGTTTCCAGCTATAGCCACAGTAAAGACTACAACTATGATCCGGATTATGGCCGCTATGACTCCTCGGCCACGCTGGATGAGATGAAGCAATATAATGTGCAGTGGTCAAACAGCATGGTGATTGGTCACGGTAACGTGGGCGCTGGCGTAGACTGGCAAAAGCAAACTACAGAGCCTGGCACCGGGTATGTCACGGACGGTTACGACCAGCGGAATACCGGTCTCTACTTGACGGGATTACAGCAATTGGGTGATTTCACTTTCGAAGGCGCGGCGCGCAGTGATGACAATTCCCAATTTGGTCGTCATGGCACATGGCAAACCAGCGCTGGCTGGGAGTTTGTCGAAGGCTATCGTTTTATTGCCTCCTACGGCACCTCTTACAAGGCACCTAATCTGGGACAACTGTATGGCATGTACGGAAATTCCCATCTGGATCCTGAAGAGAGCAAACAGTGGGAAGGGGCATTTGAAGGGCTAACAGCGGATGTGAACTGGCGTTTGTCAGGATATCGCAACGATATCGATAACATGATCGATTACAACCCCCACACCAAAAAATACTATAACGAAGGCAAAGTACGTATTAAAGGTATTGAGGCTACAGCGAACTTCGACACTGGGCCGTTGGCGCACACGCTGAGCTACGATTACGTTGATGCACGTAATGCGATTACCGATAAACCGCTGGCGCGTCGTTCAAAGCAGCAGGTGAAGTATCAGCTTGACTGGCAGGTTTACGATTTTGACTGGGGTTTAACGTATCAGTATTTAGGAACGCGATACGACAAGGACTTCGTCACCAACCAACCGGTAAAAATGGGTGGAGTAAGCGTGTGGGATCTGACAGTGGCATATCCAATCACCTCACAGCTGACTGTTCGTGGTAAAATCGCCAACCTGTTCGATAAAGATTACGAGACAGTTTATGGCTACGCAACTGCAGGGCGGGAATACACCTTGTCTGGCAGCTACACCTTCTGATCCACGTCCCACCGTGCTGGTGTTTGATTCCGGCGTCGGTGGGTTGTCGGTCTACAATGAGATCCGCAGTCTCCTGCCGGATCTCCACTATATATACGCTTTTGATAACGTCGCCTTTCCTTATGGTGAGAAGAGCGAGGAATTTATCGTCGAGCGTGTTGTTGAGATTGTGACTGCGGTCCAGCAGCGCTATCCCCTCTCTCTTGCGGTCATCGCATGTAATACTGCAAGCACCGTGTCGCTTCCTGCGTTACGAGAGAAATTTGCCTTCCCGGTTGTGGGCGTCGTTCCTGCTATTAAACCGGCGGCGCGACTCACGGCGAATGGCGTTGTGGGACTGCTGGCTACACGTGCGACGGTGAAGCGCTCGTATACCCATGAGTTGATTGCACGGTTTGCTAACGAATGTCAGATTGCGATGTTGGGTTCCGCCGAGCTGGTGGAACTGGCGGAAGCGAAGCTGCACGGCGAAAAGGTCTCTCTGGAAGAGTTGCGCCGCATTCTACGTCCGTGGTTGCGGATGTCGGAACCACCCGACACGGTGGTGCTGGGCTGCACCCATTTTCCTCTATTACAGGAAGAGCTTTTACAGGTCCTGCCCGAGGGAACGCGACTGGTGGATTCGGGGGCCGCGATTGCGCGTCGCACGGCCTGGTTATTAGAACATGAAGCGCCCGACGCGAAATCAACCGATGAGAATGTCGCATTCTGTATGGCAATGACGACAGAAGCCGAACAATTATTGCCCGTGCTGCAACGTTATGGCTTCAAAACGCTCGAAAAACTGGCACTTTAGTTATTTTTGGTGAAAAAACACGCACTCGGAAAATTATTTTAAATTTCCCCT